>NZ_JACJPG010000177.1 GCF_014695955.1 Leptolyngbya sp. FACHB-36
TTTTCGGAGACGATCGCAGGATTTAGAGTCCGAACGGAATTTGAGGTCACTCCACTCAGCCGAGTGATTCAGTAAACAGAAACAGACAGGGATTGTACACGCTACGTGGATGTCACATGGCTTACTGGACGTTACCCGCTCGATCAATTAGTCACCTCTGCTTGAGCGCTCTGCTAACAGGGCTGCCACTCGTGCCGCTAACGCAAACTCCTGCTGCGCTGGCTCAAGTACAGGCGGTTCCCGCTGAGGTGCGACGCGGCTACACCCTGCTGGGGCAGGGATTGGTCAACGATGCGATCGCGGTGCTGCGGCAGGCAGTCCAGCGCTATCCCGCTTCGCTAGAGGCAAAGCTGGGGCTGGCGATCGCCTACCGCCGTGCAGGACGAGACGCCGATGCTTGGCAGGCGTATCAGCAGGTGCTGGTGCAGGACCCCAACAACCAACTGGCGCTAAAAACGGTGGGAATTTTGGGCGGATTTCGTCCAGAGTGGCAGCCGCGCGGCATTGACGCCTTGACCACGCTGCTGACGCTAAACCCAGATGATGCTGAAGGGCGAGCGCAGCGGGCACTGCTGTTTGGCTACCAGGGACGCTTTGCCGAATCGCTGGCTGACTACGAGATTGCATTGCAGCGCAATCCGACGCCGCAAGTGCTGCTCGGAGCGGCACAAATCTATACGTACAGCGGCAACGCGCGGCAGGGACTGGAGCTGTTTAACCGCTATCGGGCAGGCGGCGGAACCATCACGGGCACCGCGACGATCGCTTACGCCCGGGCCTTACGCAGCACTGGAAATCCTGCCCTCGCGGTGCAGGTGCTTCAGGCGCAACTGCCGCGTCAGTTAACCGCAACGGCGATTCAACTGAGATCGGAGCTTTCGCAGGCGTACTTAGACAACCGCCAACCCACCGAAGCGCTGGCAGTGCTGGACCCGCTGCGCGGTCGATCGGACTCGCGCTTGCCCTTAGCGCGGGCGCTGAACGAACTGGGACAGCGACAGAACCTTCCCGCCTTACTCAGCGAAGCCGCTGGACTCTATCGCCAAGTGCTGAGCGACTCGTCCAATTCATCGCCGACGGTGCTGCGAGAAGCCGCCGACGTGCTGAGCGGCATTCCCCAAGAGCGGCAGTACGCGCTGCAGCTGTATCGCCAGCTTGTGCAGCAGCAGCCGACCGATCGCGCCCTTGCCTTGCAGCGACTGGCGCTGGAGGCTCAGCTAGGCTACTTGTCTAAAGCAGAACTGCGGCAGCAGCTTCGCTCCCTCTTGCAGCCCCTCCCTGCCGATCGAGCGCAGCAAGCGGCGATCGCTCAAGCCCTTGTACGAGTGGAGCCGGACGTTGAGTTTCTGCCCGTCTATCAAAGCCTGCTGCAAGCCGGAGTGGATCAGCCGTTTTTGTACTTCCGGCTGGCGCAGTTGCTGATTGAGCGTAACGATCTGGAGGGCGCAAAAACAGCACTGGCAGCGTATCAAGCGACTCCTAGCGCGTCTGGCGACACGGCTCCAGAGCTGCTGTTTGCAGAGATTGATCGGCGTCAAGGCAACCTAACCGCGAGCGCCCAGCGCTACCAAGCGCTATTGAACAGTCGCACCACGGATGCAGATGTGCAGGCAGCGGCACTGCGGGGTCTGGCAGGAATTCGTCTGACTCAAGGTCGATCGACAGATGCCCTCGCCCTATACGACCAACTGCTAGCGCAGAATCCACAGGATTTGCAGGTGCAGCTTGGACGCGCCAGCGTGGCGTATCAGGCAAAGCGGATTTCGGCGACGCAAGCCGAAGCCGTCCTGAATACGTGGCTTCAGAACCGTCCAGCCAGCGCTACTCCGCCGGAGCTGTACAGCCTGGTTGCGGCGCTGCCGCCATCTCCTCAGCGCGAGTCGCTGTATACGACTTTGATCGAAGCGGACCCAACCAATTTAGGTGTGCAGGTGCGGCTGGTGCAGGTGCTGGCAAGCCGGAACCCAGCGCAGGCGCAGGCAGAAGTGAATCGCTTGCTTGCTCGATCGCGCGAGTCGTCCGATCGTGACAGCGTGGGGCTGCTGTTTCTTCGGGGGCAGTTGGCGCAGGCATCGGGCAACTTCAACCAGGCAGATGAGGCGTACCAGAGAATTCTTCAGCGGGAGCCCGAGAATGCTGATGCTTTGTCGGCTCTGGGCGGCGTGCGGTTTCAGCAGCGTCAGTTCGACTCCGCCACGCAGTTGTACTCCCAGGTGCTTGCCCTCAAGCCGGATGATCCTGTGGCTCAGCGATCGCTCGCCGAGCTCGCGGCGGCACAAGGCAGACCCCTGGCAGCGCTCCAGCAGCTTGAGCAGCTTCAGGTGCAGCAGACCGCTAACAGCGCCGACCCTAATCTCTCGCAGCGGATTCAGCAGATTCAAGAGAATCTTCTCCAACAGCGCGGATTTCAGCCGCCCTGGGAGCGTTACTAAGTTCCTCAACTCCAGATTCAAGTTCTCACCGTTATCCCTAGCCACTTGATGTCATACCCTCCCGCTCCGTTTGTAATCGTTGCATTAATGCTCCTGCTAGGGTTAGCAGGATGCCAGGAGGGGCGTCCAACTCCGTCAGGCTCCGCCGTACTGCCTGCATCTCCGATCGCTCGCTCGTCGGAACGCACTGAACTGCTGAAGCAGAGCTGGGATGCCTATCGCCAGCGCTTTATTCAGACGGATGGGCGCGTGATCGACTGGGAAGCGGAGGGGCGATCGACCTCGGAAGGACAGGGGTACGCCATGCTGCGAGCGGTGTTGATGGACGACGCCGACACGTTTGCGCGGACGCTGGAATGGGCAGAGCGCAATCTGAGACGGCAGACGGCAGGCAAGCCAAGCGATTCCCTCTGGGCGTGGAAGTGGGGACAGACGCCGCGCAAAACGTGGGATGTGCTGGACCGTAATTTTGCCAGCGATGGCGATATCGACGCCATTACCGCGTTGATTTTGGCATCTCGCCGCTGGAACCGCCCAGAGTATCTACAGCTAGCGCAGACGAAGCTGCGCGACCTGTGGACTCTATCCACGGTCGCCGTGGGCGATCGTCGCTACCTGCTGCCCGGACCCCGCGAGGCGTTTCAGCAAGGAGTCACACTAACGCTAAATCCGTCGTATCAAGCGCCGTATGCCTTTCGCATGTTTGCTCAAGTCGATTCGCGCGACTGGCTCAGCTTGGTGAGCAGCAGCTACGAGGTGCTGGAGCGATCGTCGGTGCTATCTACCGTAAAGCTGCCCAGCGATTGGATTGCGCTGGATCTGTTAACAAAGCGCTACTCCGTTTTACCGGAGTCGAGTTCCTTACGGAGCCAGTACAGCTTCGATGCGTACCGTGTCTGGTGGCGAGTTGCGCTGGATGCTGCCTGGTTCGACGCGCCAGAAGCCAAAACCTATTTGCAGCGGCATTTGGGCTATTTGCGCGAGCTGTGGCGATCGCAGCAGCGCATCCCCGCCCGATTGACGCTTCAAGGCAAACCTACCGTGCCCTACGAGGCGCTGTCTCAGTATGGGGTGCTGTACACCGCATTTCAAACGATCGATCCAGTTGTGGCTGAGCAAATTTATCAACAGAAATTAGCGCCTGCCTACCGCGAGGGCATCTGGGAAAATCCCTCTGCCTACTACACCCAAAATTTGGTGTGGTTTGGGCTGGTACCTCCAACCGCTCTTTCGCCCCGTTTATTACACCCTAACACCGCTACCCAGAGACCCGGTCATGACTCATCTATCACGCAACTCTATCGATCGCTCATTACAGCGACGCCCTAAAATCATTTCGCGATTTGGCTGGCGCCTTGCTGTGCTCTGCTGTAGCGGTTTAATTGCGGGAGTAATTGCCCTAACGGGACCCCTAGGCAACTCAGCGATCGCCCAGTCCTCGAACGTGCAGAAGCAAGAAGACAAGGTGATTCAGGACTTCGCGCTGCCCAGCTCACCCCCGCAGCCGCCAGTCTATCAACCGGCTCCACCGCCCGCGCCGGAACCCGCGCCGGACCCTGCGCCTGCTCCGGCTTCAGAACCCGCATTTGTGCCTGAATCTGCTCCGGAGCCGCCCAGAGCAAGTTCTGCCCCCGCCCCAAAGCCCGCACCGCCGAAATCAGCAGACGCCAAGCCCGCAACGAAAGCACCGATCAGCCAGTACGTGCTGGAGTTCAACCGCAGCCCGATCGTCGGTAACCGCCTCCGGCTGCAGGGCGTCTATGCCGAGTCTCGCCTTGGCTTTACTCGTCCGCAGTCGTGGAGCGTGCAGTCGGCAAAGGCAGTCATTCGCTACCAGCACTCTCCAGCACTGGTGGCGGAGCGATCGAACCTGACGGTTTTGGTCAACGGCACCAGCGTTGGCAGCACGCCGCTCAATCGCAAAGACTCCAAAATTGGCGAACTGCTGGTCAACATTCCCACCTCGCTGATCCAGGACTCCAACAGCATTGCCGTCGCGGTGCAGCAAAACACGGACCCCAAATGCTCTAACTCTTCAGATCCAAATTTGTGGACTGAGGTGCTGCCCGACTCCAAGCTGGTATTTGGCTACCAGTCCCAAGCCATCCCGTTAGACTTCAGCCGCTTCCCGCTGCCGATCTTTGACACTCTCAGCCTCGACGCCAATCAGCTAGTTTATCTTGAGCCTGCCCAGGTGAACGACGCTTGGCTAACCACCGCAGGGCGCTTCCAGACGCTAATGGGCAGACTGGCAGAGTTTCGCCCACTGGAAACTCGCGTGGCAAAGAACCTGGACAACCTGAACTGGAACGATCGCCTCGTCCTGATTGGTACGCCCACCGAACAGCCGCTGCTGAAATCGTTGAAGCTGCCGTTTGCGATCGCCAACAGTCAAGTGCTGGACGGCAACAAGAAAGCGCTCCCTAACGATGTTGGGGTGCTGATGCTGGCAAGCACGCCCAATAACACCAATCCGGTGCTGATTGCCACAGGCAACGGACCGCAGGGCGTCGCCAAAGCCGTGCAGTTCCTAGCGCAGCCCAAGAACCGCCAAATCGGCACGGGTCAGGCGATCCTCGTCAAGGACGTGCCGGATGCTGAGTCGCCTGCGCCGCGCGCTTGGTCGCGCCATTTGCCCCTAGAAAATTCCTTTAAGCTGGCAGACCTGCGCACATCCACCAACCAGCCGTATCAGGACATCACCGTCCGCGGCTCGAACGCGCCCTCGATCGAAATTGACTTCCGCGCCCTGCCCGATGATCGCTTCACGCGCGGCAACTCTATGACGCTGCTCTACAGCTACGGTCCGCAGGTGAATCCTCGCACATCGTCGCTGGATGTCGCGATCGATGGCGTGGCGATCGGCGGTAAACCGCTGACCTCGGATCAAGGCTCAGACCGGGAACGCGTCAACATTACGCTGCCCGAAGGCTTGATTACACCAACCTCGAAACTGCAAGTCTCGTTCCGTCTTGATCCAAAAGAGTCGGCACGCTGCGGCATCATTACTGATCAGCAGCTTTGGGGCACGCTGCACAACGACACAAGCTTTAACCTCAGCCGCGAGAACTCGGTGACGCTGCCGGATCTGAAGCTGCTACAAGTTGGCTACCCGTTCGCCGCACCGCAGGATCTCTCCGACCTGGCGATCGCCCTGCCGGACACGCCCTCTACCGCCGATGTCCAAACGCTGTTGGACGTGAGCGAGCGGTTAGGACGCCTGACCCAAGCAGATTCCATCAAGCTGGAGGCGTATCGCGCCAGCACGCTGCCGCAGCCCGTGCGCAACGATCGCAACCTGATTGCGATCGGCACCCGCGACAAGTTCCCACTGCCAGATGCGTTGCGATCGGATGCAGGCAGCTTTTCCCTCAAAAATGCGTTTGGACGCCAGTCAGACCAGGCGCAAGTGCAAGCACTACCCGACAACGGTGGCGTGATTCAGCAAGTCATCTCCCCATGGAACCGAAACCGCGTGCTGCTGGCGCTGACCAGCCAAACCGAGCAAGGACTAAAAGCCGTTCAGGATGTGCTGCACCGCGACCTGTGGTTTTATAAACTCCAAGGAGATACGGTGCTAATCAGCACCAATCAGCCCAACGCGCCTGCCTACGACCCCAGCGCTTACAAACTGCAGGTCTTGCAGCGATCGCAGCCCCGCCGCATCGAGCAAACAACCTGGCTCAGCAAAGCCTCGCGCTTTTTCCAGGAGCACTGGTTCCTGCTGCCAACGGCCATAGTGACGCTCACTCTGGTGCTGTATGGCATTGCCCAACTCTTTTTGAAACGTGCTGGAGGAATGACGGATGAGTCAGGCTTCAAAGGTTGAACGGCGTCGTCCAGGCGGCGATCGCCTGATTACGGCGCTTGTAAATTTTGTGCCCAACGTCTTCGATCGCGCCCTGCATCGACTCGGCACTGTCCATCTGTTCTGGCTAATTCTGCTGCTGCTGCTGCTGGGGCTGCCGCTGATTATTACGCCTCTGGCAATCTGGCAGCAGGGACTCGTCGCGGTCGTGCTGCTCGTGGTCGGGTGGATTGTGGTGCAGGTAGAGCAGCGCTACGGCGATCGTGGCACCAGCGAGTATTTGCACTTGTTCATGGTCGTGCTGAGCCTGATTACCACACTGCGCTACCTCTTCTACCGCGTCCGCTACACCGTTAACCTGGATGGCTGGGTGGACAGCTTCTTCAGCATTCTGCTGCTGCTGGCGGAACTCTACGCGATCATGACGCTGGGGCTGGCGTACTTCCAAACCCTGAAGCTAAAAGACCGCAAACCCGTGGATCTGCATTTGCGTCCGCAAGAGCAGTGGTTCAGCGTTGATGTCTACATTCCTACCTACAACGAGGATGTGGAAATTGTCCGTAAAACCGCGCTGGGAGCGTTGGCGATCGACTACCCTGCCGACAAAAAGCACGTCTACATCCTGGACGACGGACGGGCGGAGAAGTATCGCGCTCGACGCCAGCAGCTCCGCCAAATGTGCGAAGAGCTTGGCTGCACGCTAATGACGCGGGACAACAACGACCACGCCAAAGCCGGAAACATCAACACGGCAATGCGGAAGACTCAGGGCGATTTAATTCTGATCCTCGACTGCGACCACATTCCGTCGCGAGACATTCTCCAGAACACTGTCGGCTTTTTCTACAAGCCCCAAGTCTCAATGGTGCAGACGCCGCACTGGTTCTACAATCCTGACCCCTTTGAGCGCAATTTGCTCACAGAAGGCAAAATTCCGGTGGGCAATGAGCTGTTCTACAAAGTGCTGCAAAAAGGCAATGACTTCTGGAATGCGGCGTTCTTCTGTGGCTCGGCAGCCGTGATTCGTAAAGACTACGTGCTAGAGATTGGCGGCATCGCCACAGAAACTGTGACGGAGGACTGCCATACCTCGTTCCGGCTACACGCGCTTGGCTATGAAACCGTCTACTACGACAAGATCATGGTGGCAGGACTGGCACCCGAAAAGTTCTCCTCCTATGTGGGGCAGCAGGTGCGCTGGGCGCGGGGCATGGCGCAAATTTTGCGGCTGGAAAATCCTCTGTTCAACCGCAAACGGAAGCTGACGCTGGCGCAGCGGCTGTGCTACTTCAGCGCCACGTCGCACTTTTTCTTTGGCTTTCCGCGTCTCATGTACGCGATCGCCCCGGTCCTGTTCTTGCTGTTTGGCATTAACTCGGTGCGGGGTCTAGGGCTGGAAACGATCGCCTATGCCGCGCCGCACATTCTCCTGGCGACTTATACCAATCACATCACCTATAAAAGCGTCCGCTTTTCCTTTTGGAATGAGCTATACGAGTTCGCCTTGTCGTTTCAGGCAGGTATTGTGACGCTGCTGGCGCTGATTAATCCAAAGCTGGGTAAATTTAACGTCACTGACAAAGGGGCTTCTGTTACCCGGCGCCAGTTTGATTGGGAATCTGCCCGCGCGCTGCTGATTGTGGTGCTGATTACGGTTCCAGCACTGGTAGCCGTTCCGTTCTGGCTGCTACTGCGCCCCACGGACACCGAAGCCATTTTGATCAATGCCTTTTGGTGTGGCTTTAATCTGGTACTGCTGTTTTCTGCGCTGCTGGTGGCGTTCGAGCAGCCGCAACTGCGACGATCGCACCGCCTCGCCCGCGAGCTAACGGCTGTGATCTACAGCGCGGATCAAACCTGGACAGGCAAAACCGAGAACATCAGCGAAACCGGATGCCAGCTGGTTCTAGACACGTGGGCAAACCTGCCGGACGAAATTGAACTGGAGCTGATCGGGGACTATGGTGCACGAGCTTTTGTCAACGCTCGAATTATCCGAATCACACCGCTCGACGATAGCCAAGTGACGCTGGCGATCGATTTCATTGACCCCAGCCGGACGCAGCTAGACGCCCTCGCTATCGTCATCTACTCCGATGTGCGCGAGTGGTATTCGCAGCAGCGCCAAGTTGTAGACGACCCGATGCAGTCGTTCCGGTTTATTGCGGGCAGTCTGTCACGATCGCTGCGCGACCCGCAGCCTGCTGACAGCACCGTTCGCATCCGCAAGCAGATCCGTGCTGCCGCTCAACTGTATTGGAAGGGACAGCTCTACTCAGGAACCGCGACCGAAATCAGCAGTCGCAGCATCCGAGTTCAGCTAGACGCCAACCCGCAGTTAGACAGCTTAGAGCAGGGCAAGGCGATCGTTGGACTGCTGCTTAGCCAAGATGCCAGAGAGCCACTGCCTCAGCGGCTGCTGACACAGGTGGAGTCGATCGAGTACCTATCCGAGGCGGAACACAGCCAGGTGGCGATCGAGCTACGCTTCCCCAATAAATTGAGGGACCGGCAAGCCGCCAAGATCAAACAGCTCGTCAGCACGTTGACCTGATCACAACGTCATCACGTTAAAGATGGCTAACAGTTAGTTGCGACTAGCTGTTAGCCTAAACACAGCTTGCTATCAGCATCAATCCGGCTCAACCGCTTTCGTTGGACGCCGATTCAAATCAATTTTCGCCCGCAGTTCGTCTTTGACGCGGCTCAGAATCGATGCTTCATCCAGCGACGCCAGAATTCGCGTCACCACTGCTTTGGGTCCATCCGGTCCCCAAGAGGCACCATTGGCAAGGTAAGCCTTGGTGACTTGTCCGATCGCGTAGGTCGAAACCCCTGCCACTCCCGCTTGGGTAATAGCAACCGACACGTAGGCACCGATCGACACGCCACCCGTTGCCGGAGCCGCCAAGCCCAGCAGACTTTTCAGCGAGCC
>NZ_JACJPG010000178.1 GCF_014695955.1 Leptolyngbya sp. FACHB-36
GACATCTTTATGAACGTTAAGCAATCATCACTTCCTTGGTATCGCTGGCTGAATAGTAATCACGTCATTCGGCTATTAGAAACCGTACAAGATTTTATTGTTATCTGTTTATGTATCGGGTTATTTAGTTTCATGGTGCTTCAGTTACGAGAAATGGTGCTGTCGCTACTGCCTCCATTGGAGTTTCAACCTGTTACATCCGATATTCTATTTCTGTTGATTTTGGTTGAGCTGTTTCGTCTGCTGATTATCTATCTCCAAGAACATCGCGTTTCTATTGGAGTGGCTGTTGAAGTCTCTATTGTCTCTGTTTTGAGAGAAGTGATTGTACGAGGTGTGCTGGAAACGCCGTGGGTGCAAGTTTTAGTAGCGTGTGTTTTTCTATTAGTGTTAGGAGCGCTACTGATTATCCGAGTGTGGCTACCTCCTACGTTTGATGGCATCGATCCAGAACAATTTATATCAGAGCGTCATCGATCGCGGTTCAGCGATCGAAATCAATCACACCAGCCCACGGCTCAGGACTTGAACGATCATCATGATGTATCCGTCTTGAGTACTACTGATACAGAATTGTTGTCGAATCATTCAGCGAAGTAGCAATGCTTTCTATGGCTGATACTGACTGGTACTGAATCATGAGGAGTTGCGCTTTGGCGCAGTTTCGGTTGCCGCCGTCCACAAGCTAAGTTAGCCAACGAGCGTAGTGTTTCCTCTCAGCAATGCTTCTATTGTAGAAGGACCAGTTACACTAGCCGATATTTGCGGTAGCGAGTTGACCATGCTCCAAATCTCTCAGCCAGAGAAACAGACCTTTTTGGTTGTAGATGACCACGCCTTAGTGTTAGGCGGTACTCTCGGTATCCTGAAGCAGACGTATCCAGGGGCAGAAATTTTAACGGCTCAGACGGCTCAGGAAGCGCTCAACCAGGTAGAGCAGGCTGATCCAGACTTGGTGATTGTAGATTTGGTGATGCCAGAGACGATCGGCGAAACGGCGCAGGCAAACTCTGGACTACAGTTGCTCAAAACCTTGATGGAACGCTATCCCAAGCTGAATCTTGTGGTGCAAAGCGCCCACGTTCGCATCTTGGTTTGGCTCAAGCCGACGATCGACAATCACATGGGCGGCTTCACCGTGGTGGATAAAAGTCAGCCGATGAAAGAGCTGCTGGTAATGGTGGATTGGGCATTGCAGGAGCGCACATACACCCCAAGAGAAATCCGCAATGGGCTGCAACTCAAACCTGCCTGGATGCAGCTATTGCAGCTTGCCTTTCAGGAAAGTTTGCAGGACACGGCGATCGCCAAGCGGATGAATGTTTCAGAACGCACCGTGCAGTATTACTGGACCAAAATTCGCGATGTGCTGGAAGTGTATCCCGACGAGAACAAGAATCTGCGGATTCAAACGGAAGTTCGGGCGCGGGAAGCAGGGTTGATTGATTAGTGGAACGCAATCGAGGGCAAGCGATTCAAGCAGAAATCAAGTCTTGGCGGCGATTGCTACCAGGATTGATAGTAGTTGCAGCCGCGATCGTGGCTCGTTTAACGGGTTCGCTTCAATTTTTGGAGTTAGTCACCTTCGATCAATTCTTGCGGCTGCGTCCATCGGAGCCAGCCGATCCCCGCATTGTACTTGTCGGCATTACAGAGGAGGACATTCAACGGACTCGCGCCTATCCGATTCCTGACGGTGAAATTGCCAATCTAATTCAGCGATTGCAGCAGTATCAACCTGCGGCGATCGGGCTAGATATTGTGCGCGATATTCCGGTGGAACCCGGTCATGCAGCGTTAGTCTCACAGTTTCGCACGCGTAAAAACCTGATTGGGGTAGAGATTGCTCGACCCGATCGCAGCGGCTTTACCGTCGCGCCACCGCCAGATCTACCATTGGAACAGGTTGGTTTTGCCGATACTATTCTGGACGCTGATGGCTATCAGCGGCGGAGTTTGTTGGGAGTTCACAATTCCCAGCAGGAGTATCGCTTTTCGTTCACGATTCGAGTAGCAGAACGCTATCTGGCAGCGCAGGGGATTGAACTTGACAATGGGATTCGTGACCCCGATGCCATGCGTTTTGGCAGCACCGAATTGACCAGAATGCAACCAAATTCCGGCGGATACATCCGAGCAGATGCAGGCGGCAATCAAATTTTACTCAACGTTCGCAGTGGTCAGGCGCCGTTTCGGACGCTGTCGCTGGCGCAGATTCAGGCAGGCGTCAACCCGGATTGGCTGCGGGGCAAAATTGTGCTGATTGGCATTATGTCCTTTAGCGCCAAAGATTTAGCGTATTCAGGCGCGATCGCCCCCATCAATCCCGGACAGGTCTACGGCGTGGAAATGCAGGCGCACGCGATCAGCCAAATTCTCAGTGCAGTCCTCGATCGTCGCCCGCTGCTGCGAGTGTGGCCCGAAGGTTGGGAGTATCTCTGGATTGCCGCATGGGGAGTGGTGGGACTCAGCCTGGGACGGGTGCGATCGCCCTGGAAGATTTTGTTAGGACTGGCAGTCGCTGTGGTCAGTTTGATTGGCGGCTGCTATGGATTGATTCTGCTCGGTTGGTGGGCGCCCGTAGTGCCTGCACTGCTCGGACTGATGCTAAATGGCGTGGGGCTGACGGCAGCCCGCTTCTACCGTCACGAACAGGACCTGCGGTTGCGCTTGCAGGAGCGTCAGTTTGTGATTGAGCAGACGTTCAATGCGATTCACAGCGGTCCGATGCAAACGCTGGTCGGCATTCTTAGAAATGCTCAAGGACAAGAAGTTCCGCCGCCCTTTTTGCCGGATCTGCACCGCCTGAATCAAGAACTCCGATCGATTTACGCCTCTGTCCAGCGAGACGCGATCGCCGATGAAGCGCAATTGCAGATGGGCAGCGCGATCGAGTTAGCGTTGCAGGCTCCGCTGCATGAATTGCTCTACACGGTATATTGCAGCACGCTGGAACGGGATCTGCCACATTTTCAGACAATTCAGTTCAAAATTGTCCAGTTTGAGCCGCTCAATACTCGCGACCTGCGGCTAGAGCACAAGCGTGGACTTTGTCGCTTTCTAGAGGAAGCGCTGTGCAATGTGGGTAAACACGCGATTGGAGCCACACGCCTCACCGTTATTTGCGCTCAGGAAGACCAGCAGCAGGTGATCCGGGTAATTGATAACGGCAGTGAATCACCTGTAACCGCTTCGGGTTTGGGCACGCAGCTAGCGCAAAATCTGGCACGACAGCTAGGCGGCACGTTTCGCCGCTGCCCAAATCTGCCGAAAGGAACGATGTGCGAATTAGTCTGGTCTGTCGATCGCAAACGGTGGTAACACGCGATCGTTGCGCTTTCCCGCAATCTTGTTTTGCAGTCGATCGCCTGGAGGTTTAAGCGATTTCTGCTTATTGTAGAAGACACCTACAGGGGGATTCAGACGATGAATCACTTACTCAATCACTTCCGTCGCCCTGCGATCGTGGCGACGGTTTTGCTTTCACTGTGGATCGCTCCAGAGGCGCTGGCAAAGTATCGCCCTCCCAAACGTCCGTCTGCGCCTAAAACGACGGGGACAAACACCACACGCGGCGGCAGTTGCGACCCAAACGCTAACAGCAAATTAACCGCCTTGGTGCCGTTCAGCCATGTGGGACAAACGAGTTCTTCGCATCCGACGTTTGCTTGGTTTGTGCCCGATCGCCAACCCTATCCGCTGCAATTCCGCCTGTTTCGCTCCAACGGGCAACCGCTGTACCGAACGACGCTGCAAAGCCAGACCGGAATCATGCAGTTCTCGCTGCCTCAAACTCAGGCGGGGTTGGAGATCGGGCAGTCGTATCTCTGGCAGGTGGTGCTGGTGTGCAATCCGGCGGTGCCATTGACGAATTGGGTGGCGGCGGCAGAAATCGCTGTGGTCAAACCAGATCCTGCGCTGCAATCTCAACTAGCAACAGCACAAACGCCGCAGCAGCGGAGTGACCTGTATGCAGAGTCGGGGCTGTGGTATGACGCGCTGGCAGCAGCGTATAGCAATCGATCGGCGGTGCTGGCGCTGCTGGAGTCGCTTGCGAGTTCGGAAGCCCAACCGCTGCGAGACTGGAGCGATCGCCTACGGCAGATTGAAGCGATCGAGCGACAGCGATCGCGCTAATCACGATTCAAAGCGGCTCAGGAGTTTCAGCCATGTCTCAGTTCAAGTTGTGCAAACCCACGATCGCAAGAATCGCACCCTTTTTTCTTGCCTTTTCTTTTCTGTCCACGGTTCCCCCACTCCCTACTCCCTACTTCCTACTCCCCGCTTCTGCCCAGACTGCCGATGCCCGTAAAGCAGAGGCAAATCGGCTGTTGCAGCAGGGACTTCAGCAAACTCAAACCAGTGACTATGAAGCCGCTATTCAGTCCTATGAGAAGGCGTTAACCATTTATCGTGCCCTGCAGAATCGGCTCGGCGAAGCGAATGCACTGAATAATTTAGGTCTAGGCTCTGTTTTTCTACCGCAGTACGAAAGTTTGATTGGTGAAGCGAATGCACTGAATAATCTGGGTCAAAGCTATTATTCTGTATCGCAGTACAATAAAGCGATCGGGTTCCATCAACAATCTTTAGCAATTTACCGCGCGATCCAAAATCGGCTCGGCGAAGCGAATGCACTGAATAATTTGGGTCTAAACTATATTGCTGTATCGCAGTACGACAAAGCGATCGAGTTAAATCAACAAGCACTGACCATTTATCGCGCCATTCAAAACCGCCACGGTGAAGCGAATGCACTGAGTAATCTGGGTCGAAGCTATTATTCTGTGTCGCAGTACAACAAAGCGATCGAGTTTCATCAACAAGCCTTAGCAATTCACCGCGCCATTCGAAACCGCAGCGGTGAGGCGAATGCACTGAGTAATCTGGGTCAAAGCTATCATTCTGTATCGCAGTACAACAAAGCGATCGAGTTTCATCAACAAGCCTTAGCAATTCACCGCGCCATTCAAAGCCGCCACGGTGAGGCGAATTCATTGAGTAATCTGGGTTCAGCCTATACTGCTCTATCGCAATACAACAAAGCGGTTGAATTCCATCAGCAGGCATTGGTGATCTTTCGCGCTATTCGGAATCGTGGCGGTGAAGCTGCTGCATTGAGCAGTCTAGGCACCGCTTACCGTTCTCTGTCACAGCCTGATAAAGCAATCGAACTACAGCAGCAAGCACTGATGATTGTTCGCCAAATCGGTAGTCGCAGAAGCGAAGCCGCAATATCGAGTGGTCTCGGCAGCACTTACCTTACCCTATCGCAATACAGCCAAGCCATTAAACATTACGAGCAGGCGCTCGCTATCTTCCGAGCAGTGGGCGATCGCAATGGCGAAGCGGGTGCTTTGCTGGGTTTAGGCAGTGCTTACCTTTCTCTAGCCCAGTACAGTAAAGCAACCGAGTACTATCGGCAGGCACTCACCATCTACTTAGCTGTGGGCAATCGCATTGGCGAAGCGAGTGCACAGAGCAGTCTAGGTGCTGCTTCTGCTTCCCTATCCCAGCACAGTCAAGCTATTGAGAAGTATCAGCAAGCGCTAACGATTTCTCGAGCCGTGGGAGATCGCAGCGGCGAAGCGAATACCTTGGTTAGTCTGGGCAATGCGTATCGTTCTCTATCCCAGTTTGACAAGGCGATCGAGAACCATCAGCAGGCACTCACCATTGCTCGTCAGATTGGCAACCGCAACAGTGAGGCCAGGACACTAAGCGCTTTGGGCGCCGCTTATCATCTCTTACCGCAGTACGACAAAGCAATTGCCTACCATCGGCAAGCATTGCTGATCTTGCAAGCAGTGGGCGATCGTGCCGGAGAGGGAGCGGCTCTGACTAATCTTGGATTGACATTGTTAAAGACAGGCGATGCCAGAGGCGCAGAAAAAACCTTGTGGGCAGCCATCAAGCTTTGGGAATCGCTCCGACCCGGATTGACGGATGAAAATAAAGTCTCTTTATTCGAGACGCAGGCCATTACCTATCGCACATTGCAGCAAGCGCTCATTGCTCAAAACAACCCGACCGCAGCGCTAGAGGTTGCTGAACGAGGACGAACTCGCGCATTTGTGGAGTTGCTAGAGAAGCAGATACAGGAAAGAGATGTCAGCCTGCCCCTCAATTCTGAAGCTACAGTTACGACGATTGACCAAATCAAACGGATTGCGAAAACTCACAAAGCATCTCTGGTGGAGTATTCCATCATTTATGATAGTTTCAAGATCCAGGGAAAACGAGCAACGCGGGAATCAGAGCTCTACATTTGGGTGATTCAGCCAACAGGAGAGATTTCTTTCCGTCAAGTGGATCTCAAACCACTATGGCAGCAGCACAACACCTCCTTATCACGCCTAGTGATTGGCAATCAAGAATCCTTGGCGGTTCGCGGTCGCAATACGCTTGGTGTCAACCCCCAACCCAATTTACCGACGCTGTATCAACTGCTGATCGATCCGATCGCCCCGCTCCTACCCAAGGACCCGAATGCTCACGTCATTTTCATTCCCCAAGGTCCCCTGTTTCAAGTGCCTTTTCCCGCGCTTCAGACCGCCGACGGTAACTACCTGATTCAAAAACATGCCATTCTTACCGCTCCATCGATTCAAGTTCTGGCATTAACTCAACAACAACGACAGAAGCTAGCTAGCCAGGTACCTCTTGGAAGCGGAAAAGCGCTAGTGTTGGGCAATCCTACAATGCCTCAGATGTCTTTGTCTCTTGGAGCGGCTGAACAAGCCTTACCTCCACTCCCCGGAGCCGAAGCAGAAGCTAAAACAATCGCCGCGCTCCTCAACACTCAAGCAATTATTGGCGCTCAGGGCACGAAAGCCGAGATCACTCGAAAAATGCCTCAAGCATCCATCATTCACTTGGCAACGCATGGATTGCTGGATAATATTCGCGGACTAGGAAGCGCGATCGCCCTCGCACCCTCTGGCACTGATAATGGCTGGCTGACGGCAGAAGAAATTTTAGAGATGAAACTGCAAGCCAGCTTAGTCGTCTTGAGCGCTTGCAACACGGCAGAAGGCAGAATTACGGGAGATGGCGTGATTGGTTTATCGCGTTCTTTGATCTCAGCAGGAGTGCCCAGTGTAATTGTCTCCTTGTGGGCGGTTCCTGATGCACCGACCGCAGAATTAATGCAGGCGTTTTACCAGAATTTGCAGAGGAACCCAGATAAGGCACAGGCACTCCGGCAAGCAATGTTAACCATGATGAAAACCCATCCTCAGCCGCGCGATTGGGCAGCATTCACGCTGATTGGAGAGGCAGAGTAGTCAGTCAGAAACAACCTGATTGAACGTCCCTCGCTCACATTCTCAATCTAAAACTTATCGCCCCAACCCAGAATTGTTACGGAGTTCTACCATGCTCTCCCCATTAAAACCGTTCAAACTCATCCGTAGGGTTAAACTGTTTTTCCTGAGTTTTATCACCTGTTTTCTATGTTTGCTGCTGTCTGAGCCGCTAAGAATTTGGGGACAAATAGTCCCGGAAATAGCTCAGGCTGTTTCTCCATCTGATCGCGACCTATCAGAGAAGCGCGTGCTGGTGTCGGAAGTAGTCGTGCAGGGCGTGACGGGGAAACTGCAAGACATTGTTTATCAAGCCGCTGCTACAAAACCCGGTCGCGTGACAACGCGATCGCAACTTCAAACTGACATCAATGCCATCTTCAAAACAGGCTGGTTCAGCAATGTCAAGGCGGTGCCAGAAGATACTCTCAAAGGCGTGCGGGTCACATTTGAGGTGCAGCTCAATCCCGTGCTGCGACGAATGAACATTGTGCCGATCCCTGAGAGCAAGTCTGTTCTACCAACCGCTGTGGTGAATGATATTTTTCGATCGCAGTATGGCACAGTTCTCAATCTACAAACTTTGCAGGCAGGCATTCGCAAACTCAACCAGTGGTATCAAAACAACGGTTATGTTCTCGCTAAAGTGGTGGGACAGCCAAGAATATCAATGGATGGTACCGTAACGTTGCAAATTGCGGAAGGAATCATTGAGTCCCTGCGAGTGCAGTTTGTCAATTCACAGAATAAGTTAGTCAGTGCAAATGGACAGCCCCTTGTTGGTAAAACTCCGGCTTCTGTGATTCTGCAAGCGATCGAGTCAAAGCCCGGAATGGTGTTTAATCAGGTCCAAATTCAGAAAGGTTTGAAACAAATCCTGGGTTTAAGCAGTGTCAAGGATGCAACGGTAGCATGGGAAATCCCCAAAGATTCTCGCAACGTTATTCTGATTGTTAAGGTGCAAGAAACCGTGAGCGCTTCTGCGGAAGCGGAGAACACCGATCGCATCATTCAAGCAGAGGCCGCGTTACAGCGGGCACGCGCCCAAAAAGATCCGTTCGCCGAAGCCATTGCTCAACGAACGCTGTTTGATCTGCAAATGGCTACAGGAAAGCAATCTGATGTTGATCGCTACCAGATTGCCCTCAAACGCGCTCAGGCATCGCGCGATCGAGCCGGAGAAGCCGAAGCGCTGAAGGGCTTGGCTTATTTCTATAACAAAGACGCCAAATTTAGAACAAATGACAGCAGCACCGAAAACAATCAACCATCCTTTGACAAGGATAAGAAAAAGCAAGCCATTGCCACCTACCAGGCAGCACTAAAGATTTACCAGGAACTTAACAACGACACTCAAGCCGCCATCATTCTAAGAAATATCGGCTTCATGTTGGAAGAATTAGACGATTATCCAGCGGCGATCGTCACCTATCGCAAGGCGGTGCCGCTATTTCAAAAGTTGAAGCAGCCTTTTTGGCAAGCGCTGACGCTGAACAATTTAGCCGCCAGCTATCGAGAGATTGGCGAAACTGATCAATCCCTGGCGCTCCAGCAGCAAGCTTCAACGCTGTGGCAATATCTGCGAGAGCATCCCGACCAGCTTGAATCGTCGTCATTGCTCAGCAGAGTTTATCAACCCGGTGATCGCCCGAGCGAGACGGGGATCTCCTGGACGCGCTCCTCTAAATCCGGTTCCCAAGCTGACATTAAGTTTTACCTTGGCACTAGTGATCTGCGAAACGGCGGTCTTATCGATGTCCGCTTTGCGGAAGGCATGACGCTGCTCAATTTAGGCGGTATCTATCAGACTGTAGGCGATTATCAGCAAGCGCTCTACACCTTCAAATTGGCTTTATCGCTGCTGCAAATTCCCCCCAGCACTCTATATGCACAGCTCCAAAATGTCTCTACTGTTTCTCAAAAGAATGTCGAACTCTTCACCGATATGGTCGATGTGATTGGAGACTTTCTGATGCATACGCTCTATGCAGATATGGGCTGGCAGCAGCAAGCGCAGGATCATCGCGATCGTGCCTTGAGCAAGGGACGCATCCTGATCGAAAAAACGCTGCAAGAAATCGCAACTGTAAATAAAACGCCTGAGTTAAACAGTCTTTTGCCTGCTGTCGGTTCCCTACTAATTAGTTGGGGCGC
>NZ_JACJPG010000179.1 GCF_014695955.1 Leptolyngbya sp. FACHB-36
ACAGTGGCAGGACATATTCACCAGATCAGCGCTCGCGTTCCGGGTACGGTGCAGCAGATATTGGTCAACGACAATCAGGACGTGCAAGCCGGACAGCTGCTCGTAAAGCTGGACCCCCGCGACTACCAGATCAAACTCCAGCAGGCGCAGGCAGATCTGGCAACTGCTCAGCAGAAAGCGAATACCGCGCAGATTAATATCGCCCTGTCGGCTAAAACTGCGCAAGCATCCACTACCCAGTCGCAAGGCGACATTGGCAAGGCAGAAGCGTCGATCGCGACGGCGCAGGCGCAAGTGACCGAAGCCCAAGCAGGCGTTCCAAGAGCGCAAGCGCAACTGGCACAGTCACAAGCCAATCTGCTAAAAGCCCAGACGGATTTGAGCCGCTTCACCGAGCTACGCAGCCAAGGCGCAATTCCCCAGCGCGATCTAGACACGGCTCGCCAAGCGTACCAAGTGGCGCAGGCGCAGACAAACGCCGATCGCCAAGCCGTTGAGCAGGCGCAGGCAAAGGTGGCGCAGGCGCAGCAAACCGTTGCCAATGCCCAAGCCGGACTGCAAGCGTCTCAGGGAGGTCTACAGCAAGCGGAAGCCAAAGGTATTCAGACCCTGGTGAGTCAAAGCGACTTTAGCACGGCAAAGACGGCGATCGCTCAAGCGCAGGTGGCACTCCGTAACGCCCAACAGCAACTCTCTTACACCAGCATTGCCGCTCCAGCCAGCGGTCGCATCGGGCGCAAGACGGTAGAAGTCGGGCAGCAGATCCAGCCCAGAACGCCACTGATGGCGCTGGTCAGCACGGAGTATTGGGTAACAGCAAACTTTAAGGAAACACAGCTAGAGCAGATGCACCCCGGACAGCGGGCAGAAGTTAAGCTCGATGCTTTTCCCCACAAAACGTTCACGGGTCATTTAGAGAGTTTGTCTCCAGCATCAGGGGCTGAGTTTGCTCTACTGCCACCCGATAACGCCACAGGCAACTTTACGAAGGTTGTGCAGCGGGTTCCTGTGAAAGTCGTTTTCGACGCTGACAGCATTCGCGGCTACGAGTCCCGTATTACACCCGGAATGTCAGCAACCGTCGCGATCGACCTCAAGTAGTCGCCGCGCACGTGTCTTACTGGCAGCTCGATCAATGGCGCTCCTGCGCTCCCAGTCGTCGTTGGGAGCCTCTGACTTTCGCTGCCAGCAGGCTCAGGTCCTTCTTCAGCGCTAGAGGAAAAATTTAACTGAGAGCTGCTCTAGACATTGAATTGAGCAAATAGTGAACTGAGCCTGAATTGAGCCGAGCGATCCGAAACTCGCACTAGTTTTCCGCTAGAATATAAAGAAATTGTTTAGATTTCGATCTATGCACCGAAACTATTACGGCATTCGGATCGCTTCAACATGCACAAGCCAGCGATGGAAGTGGCAGCTTGCCTTACCGATCGGGTCAGTCGTTACGTCCAACACCGACTACGAAACGCCTGAGCAAGCGCTCCAGCAAGGAGCCTACTGGCTTAGCGCTGAAGCGGCATTTAACGCGCTTAGTAGCTGTCTATCGGACTTGTGCGGCGCGGGAGCGCTTTGCCAGCAAGAGTACTGCGTGCTAATGTACTCGTTCCTGCAAATTACCCAGCACCGCTAGCGCTACACCAGTTCTTCTTCTTTATGCGTCTCGATCGTGCAGTCTGACGTGGGGTGAGCCACGCAGATTAGCACATAGCCCGCTGCAACTTGGTCTTCATCCAAATAGGATTGCTCGGACTGATCCACAGTCCCTTCAACCAGCTTGCCCGTGCAGGTCGAGCAGACGCCCTGCCGACACGAGAACGGTAGCTCCATGCCTTCGTTCTCAGCCGTAGCAAGAATGTACTCGTCCTCCGGGACGTCTACTGCTTGATCAATGCCTTCGTTCTCATTCATCAGTCGAATCTTGTAGGTCGCTGCCATAATGTCTCCTGAATGGGTGAGCCGGAAAGAGTAAGCGATATCACTGCCAAGACTAGTGCACGTATTTCATAGTTTTGCTCTACCAAGGGATAGCCTGTTACAACCTTTTGGTCAGCTCTAAGATAGATAATTCTCTAGAGAATGTGTCTGACGATCGACGTTGCTGGCGAAATTGCTGGTTAATAGTCATTGGTGACTCCTTGCTATTAGTCATCGATCCTTGACGCATACATCGTTGATACAAACGGCGTTGTTATTTGTTTAAGCTCAAG
>NZ_JACJPG010000018.1 GCF_014695955.1 Leptolyngbya sp. FACHB-36
TGTGATATGTACGGGTTGGATATTAACTTTTTAAACGATCGACCGGAATATAAGCCGGATGCGGCGTCGCGAACAAAAACTCGATCAGTCGCGGCGTCGTCAGGCGATCGTCGCCCGCTGTTTTTGGGGTTGGCGGCGCTAATTGCGCTGGTGTTACTGCCGGCAGGGTTTTGGCTGTATCTGCAAAACCGCAATGCGGATCTAGCGCAGCAGCAGGCAGACCTCGATCGTCAACTGGGCGCGCTGGCAGCGCAGAAAAACGAACTCGCCAACATCAACAACCAAACGAAACAAGCTAGGGAGGAGACGACAGCGCTGGCAACGGTGTTTAACCAAATTAAGCCGTGGTCTGCCATCCTTCAAGATCTGCGCGATCTGACGCCAAATAATGTTCAAATCACGAGTATTAAGCAAGAAACACCCAGGGCAGGACAAGCTCCCCGACCCAGTCCTAGTCCTCGGGCAAACGCCTCGCCCCAACCAGCTGCTGCTCCGAGTCCAACCTCTACTCAGGTCATTCGGATTGCTGGGCTTGCCAACTCGGTGAACGACGTGGGTGATTTTCTGATACTTGTTCAGAGATCGAATCTGTTCAACGCCACTGAAACCAAACTCGTTAAGTCACAGCTTCAGCAAAATCAGCCTCGCTTCCAACTGGCGCGGCTGGGTCAGAATGCTCAGGCGTCCACAACGATTAACGAAAAGGATCTTCCGGCACTGCCGCAGAAGGTGGAGTTTGAGGTTCAGACGGCATTGAACGAGGTACCTGCCTCGGAACTGCTGAGAGAACTCAATCGTAAGGGTGCGGCTGGACTCGTCACCCGAATTGAAGCGCTGCAACGTAAGGGGGTCGTTCAAAAATGACGGTCAGTGATGATTTTATTCCAGGTGATTCTTACGATGCGGGTCCCAATTACCCTGTTGTCTTTGGGATTGCGCTGACGCCGATCGTCAGCGGGGTGCTGCTAGCGCTAGCAGGCTTGGGCATTGCTGCCTACTTGTTCACCAGCTTGGTGCAGCCTGAATGGCAAAGGAACCAAGAGCTAGATGCGCAGGTGCGCGATAAGAATAACCAACTTGCTCAGCAAGCCGCAATCAAGCAGCAGATTGAAAAGGCGCGGACTGACTTGAATGCAGCTACTCGTCAGCGCGACGAGGTACTTGCCTTGTTTGCCAACGAAGCTAGCCTCGACACACTGCCGATCGACCTGAGCCGACAAGTGGGCACACCCTCGCCGCGTGAATTTCAGCGACAAGAGAATGCCCGCTTCGCTGCCTGTCCAGCCAATGTGAGGGCGAATCGAGCCGACTTCAAGCAGCAGTTCGGTGACCTTGTGATCAAACCGCAGATTCGGCAGCTAACCCCAATTGCTGGCGCTACGGGTGTTATCAACGATAGCTCCTATGGAGCCTTGGTCAACGGCAAGCTAAAGCGGGAAGCTGCGACCTTCTCGTTTGAGGGCGACTTTAATCAAACGCAAGCGATTCTGCGCCGAATCGAGCGTCTACAGCCGCTGCTAGTGCTGAAGAATGCGGACATCAACGTGGGAGGTCAGGGTAGTCGTCCGGCGACTCCGTACTACCAGCTGCGTGGTAATACATTTCAGCTTGTGCCCAATTGTCAGCCGGAAACCAAGATTACGAGTACGTTTCAGCTAGAGGCGCTAGCGCCTCTGACGCCTGAAGAATCAAAGGCAAATCAGCCTGCAACACTGCCGCCACCAAAGCAGTAGCGTGGGCGGGTCGTCTGCGACAATAACCGTCTTGCGGCTCTATATTCAACCGTGTTTTGTTTGAGTGAGGAATGAATTGTGAAACAGTTTCAAGGATTCAACAGAATCATGTTGGGTGGAGCCGCTGTGCTAATAG
>NZ_JACJPG010000180.1 GCF_014695955.1 Leptolyngbya sp. FACHB-36
GCTGCCACCTTGAACGGTCCGGCCTTGGTTAAATCTTGTAGCGACGAGGACTCGGCAGCAGGTTGCGCCGCCGCTTCAGTGGCGATTTGCTGCTCGATCGCCGTTACGGCTGCATCTCGGTAGTTTAAATACGTCGTGAGCTGGCGGCTTAGATTCAGCAGCAGTTGTGCGTCGATCCGAATCCCTCGCGTGGGGAACTGCCGCAGAAATTCCACAACGGACAGCCCCTCCGGATTGGCTGCTCCCAAAATCAGCGCCGATCGAATGCCGTGAAAGCCATTGACGCCAGCTTCTGTTTGAATAGCCTGCCCCAAATTTTGCAGAGCGGCTTCTCCTAAAGGCGTGTAGGTGTACTGAGCAACCGCAAGCGGAGCCACCTTGAATCGTCGCCGCAGCACTTGCCGAAACTGGTCGCGCAGTTGGGGCTTTAGTAGGCGAGCATAGAAGCGAAACTCCGGGGTAATCTCGCCCGTCTCGGCAAAGGTGGCAAGCGAGTCCACCGACAGCGAGAAATTGAGCGGACCGAACGGCACATAAAGTTTTTCGGCACTTGTAGCAGGCTTGGCGACCAACAGAACTCCTGCGCCAACCAGCCCCATTAGCAGACACCTTAGCGGTTTAATGCAACCGTTGTGTGACGATCTGTGTGACGATCGCCGTTGAATCGGAGTAATGCGCGTTTCCTGCACAGCCATGTTTATCCCGTAACTTAAATACAGTATTGTGTGATGCACCGCTTGCATTGTATGGCATTGATTGCGACTAGAACCTTCTTCCCGAATCCTTAATCCCTAGTTCCTGCTTGGTTTTTTTTGAGTTGAAGAGTACGATCGCAGCGAGAACGGGTGTGGTTTGAGGACCTGACACAGCAGATGCGCTATGACTAGACAAGGATTTCCAGACCGTCAACCATCGGATCAGCCGCCCGGAGACCGACCCAAGACGCCTGCGATTCGTAAACTGCCCATCTCCCAATCGCCGCTGCCGAGGATACCAGCGCCGATCGACACCGCTCAGCCACCCCCGCCTCAGGCGATCGCGATCGCCGCCGAGCAGGTCGCTGTTCCTTCCACCGTCATGCAGCGAATTCGGAAGCGGATGGGCTGGCTGACAAGCTGGCAGTTCCTGATCGTGGCCTCTCTAGTGTTTACAAGCGGTACCGGAGCGTTTGCCCTGTCGCTGCTGCTCAAGCTGCCCGGATTGCCAAACTGTCCTGCTATCTTTTGGCCCCTTGCCTCTGCCTCGCTGCGGTTCGAGTGTGCGCGGTTAGCCGCGAACAAGCAGACGATCTCAGACCTGCTAGAGGCGATCAAACTGCTAGAACCCCTTCCTGCCGATCATGAGCTTCGTACCGAAGCCGATCGCCTGATTGAGCAGTGGTCCCAAGACGTACTGCGACTCGCAGAAGAAGCCTTCAACGCAGGCAAACTCAACGAGGCGATCGCGGCGGCGCGGCGCATTCCCAATCAGGTATCTGCCTACAAGCTGGTGGAAGAGCGCGTGCAGCGCTGGCAATCGATTTGGTCCAAGGCAGAAGCCATTTTCAAGAAAGCTGAGAACGAAATGCGGGAGTTGAACTGGCGCGGCGCGTTTGTTCAAGCCGTCCAGCTACTCGATGTTGAAAACACGTTTTGGCAGACGACGAAGTACGATGAGCTGACCAGCCGCATTAACGCCGCCCGCGAAGACGGCAACAAACTCGCAAAAGCCGAGCGTTTAGCCGATCAGGGCGGCGTCGATAACCTGCTAGAGGCAATCAAGCTCGTCGAGTCGATCGGTCCTGACAGCTACGTTCGGAAAGCGGCGCAAGGCGCGATCGGAAAATTTGGGCGGGCGCTGTTAGGGTTAGCCGAGGACGCGCTCGATCGCCGCGATTTGCAGCGGGCATTGAACATTTTGGGCAAAGTCCCAGAAGTGACCAACCTCAAAGAAGAAACCAAGGATTTGACCACGCTGGCGTATGCCCAATCGCAGACGTGGACCGACATGGTATCCAGCCTAGAAGATGCTATTTCTCAGGCTCAGAAGATTGGTCCCAACCGTCCGCTGTACGGGAAGGCGCAGCAGTTGATTGGCAGTTGGCAGCAGGAAATTGAAGCCATTCAAGCTCTAGAGAAGGCGCGAATGTTGGCGCAGGGCGGTTCAACGGAAGATTTGCGAGCGGCGGTCGCCGCTGCATCTCAGGTGTCGCAGTCTAACCCGCGCTGGAGCAAGGTCCAAAAGCAGGTTCAGGAGTGGACCGACAGCATTCAAACCACTGAAGATCGCCCTATTCTCGATCAGGCAGACGAGACCGCCAGTCCGGGTGACATTCCGGCGCTGCAAGCCGCCATTAATCAGGTGAACCAAATTGGTCGCGGTCGGGCGCTGTCCAGGGATGCCCAGCGCAAAGTGGATGAGTGGACGGCGCAAATTCAGCAGATACAGGACCAGCCATTTCTCGATCAGGCGCAAACTCTGGCGAACGCAGGCGATTTGACAGCGGCGATCGCGGCGGCGGAGCAAGTTAAATCTGGACGATCACTCTACAGTGAGGCGCAGTCTAGCATTCGCGACTGGCGCAAGCAAATTCAAGACGCCAAAACTCAGATTCAGGCAGAGCAAACGCTTCAAGAGGCGCGGCGATTGGCAAATTCTGGCTCTACGGATGCGCTAGGAAGCGCAATTCAGCTTGTCAATCAGGTGCCATCGACTAGCCGTCTCCGCTCCGATGCGGATGGATTGATTGAGGAGTGGAGCCGCCAACTGTTGCAGGTAGCGGAAACACGCGCAGGCTACGACGTTCCGGGCGCGATCGCCGTTGCCCAAAAAATTCCCTCTCGCGCTGCTGCCTTCGCAGAAGCACAGCGGCAAATTCAAGCGTGGCGGAAGACGATCGGGCAGTAGTCGCGGCGATCATCAACTTAGAGAATGTTTGTAAACGGTTGTTAAGCATCTTCCTTCTTCCATCTTCTGCGATTGTTTTCTAATCGCCGCAACATCAGCCGAATCATCGCTGCATATACCATCCCCTCATAATTCTCAGCTAAACGTTCATAATCTCGACTTAAGCCTCGGTTATTGTCTAGCCAAGCCCAAGTTCGTTCGACAATCCATCGCTTCGCTTGCACCGAAAACCCTCTTCTCTTATGAGTAACGACCTCAAACTCCACTCCATATACTGCTTCTAAATCTTCCTCTAAATTCCCCTGATACCCCTGGTCTGCCAAAATCTTAGCCATGCGCTCATGCATCTCTAAATAGCTCAACAAAACGCAAGGAGCAGCTTTCACATCTGCTTGATTGGCGGCTCCCACATAGCACTTGAGAACCAGTCCTAACACATCGACTAGCGCTGTCCGTTTGCGACCCTTAATCTTTTTGAACCCATCAATCCCGATGTCCTCCCCCCTTTTTCTCCCAGCTTCACAGACTGGCTATCGAGGATGGCTAAACTGGGTGAGGCTTCTCGCCCTACAGACCTTCTGACCTCCTTCACCAATGCGGCATTGATCGATTCCTACACTTCCAAACGTATCCACAAGCGGAAGTACCCATATACGGTTTGCCAAGCTGGAAAATCTGTAGGCAGATTGCGCCATTTCACTCCGTTATCCACCCGGTAGAAAACGGCATTGAGCACCTCCCGTAAATCCACTTCCCGCAACCGTCCAACCAGTTTATCCTCAGGCAGTAAAGGCTGAATCCGTTTCCATTCCGCGTCTGTTAAATCACTGCTGTAGGTTTTGAGTTGTCCATTGTCTTAACCTGATTCCACTCTGGTTTCCTGATACATCTTTTGGTCAGAATGGATCAATGTCTTCGCAATATTCATTTACAAACATTCTCTCAACTGTCCCAAAAGCAGCAACTACCCTTAGCTCTACCTTTGACCAAATTGACCCAGATGAGAATGATGAATTGATTAACCCTGCAATTCTTCAGTAGGGGCATGGAATTGCCGTCCGCCTACTGATGCTGATTTATAAGCTATTTAATCTTTGATCCCTGGTAGTGCAAAAACTCTCTAAAAACCTTAATGTCAAAGGATTGTCACGAAAATCCTGACGACCGCTGTCAAGCATTGATCGAGCATTAATTGTACGTATTATGTTGTAAGCCGCTATAAGCTGTCGGCCCAACTCTGAATTCTTCCTGAAGGGAGTTAAAAGGTCTGTATAAGTTAGTAGCGAAGTAGCTAAACAGCACCTGCACTGCTTTAACCACGCTGCGGTAAGGAGAGCTTCTAGCAGATACTTTGTGTCTAAACTGGATAGTACTGAAAGATGAATGGCACTGAAATAATCTAGAAACTTGATGTCCACTCGACACAAAAACAGCTATCTAGTTTTTGTGGCTTTTGCTCAGCGCTAGATTGAGGCTTGCAGAGAAGGCATTGTCGGCGTATGGAGCTGGTTGGGCAAGTTTAGAGACTACTGGCTACCGCTCAAATTCTTGCAGCACAATACTATGGGCCGTTAAAGTCCTTCTTATTTTGGTGGTTTTCCATCCAAAAATTCTTTAAATCAATCAATTTTAACCCATGTTTAATGATGATTAAACTACCTCAAGCAAAGCCAAATCTATTCATCAACCCAATAAATAGTGAGATTACTACCGGAATTATTTTAATAGTTACTGTTTTAATTACTAAGATTAGTGTTTTAAATCTACCTTATCACTGGGATGTCATGGCCTATGTATTTGACTATAGTGATGCAATTCTGAAAAATAATCTATGGCTTTTCCCAATTGTAGAAGAAGGTGATCCTGGACATCCACCTTTTTATTTTGCAATATTAGCTACTATTTGGAAGTTTTTTGGTAGAGAGCTATATATTTCACACGCTGTTGGAGTTGTCTTTACTTGGCTTGCCTTATACTACACCTACCTGTTCGGCAAAAGAATTTTATGTGATAGTGCTATTGGCTTTTTAGCAGCAATACTACTATTTTTTAATCCTTTGTGTTTTGCTCAGTTTGGGACTTTGAATCTATCAGTTCCTCTGACAGCCCTACTTATTATGAGCGCCTATCACCTTGTTCAAAGACGTTACACATTTTTTGTACTTTGTGCTTCAAGTCTAGCTTTAACAAAAGCAGAAGGATTTATTTTAGTTTCTATACTTCTTGTTGTTTACTTTATTATTTTCGATATACATCCAGCTGGACCAAGGATAGATGTTAAAGAATTAGTAATTAAGTATTTTTTTCTAAGTTTACCAATACTTCTCTACTTCACTTGGTTTATACTTCATTTCAAGCTCACAGGTATTCTATTAAATTCTGAGAAGTTTGCTCATACAAGAGGAGTGAATCTGTCACCAGAGCTTTTTTTAAGCTCATTTGTGGAAAAATTTAAGCAATGCTTTTTAGAAACTAATATCTTAAACTCACTAGGCATTGTCCTAGTATGCTTGCCGTTTAAAAAGCAAAATCAATTTGATCAACGGAAATTGAATCAACAAAGAAGTGCTGTATTATTTTTATTGATCCTTACTTCGATAAACTTAATTTTCTTTACAATTGTCAAGGCCTGGATAGTTAGATATGCTATGCCAATTTATCCTTTTATATTTCTGCTTGGTGCAGCTGGTTTTATAAAAATAATTATTAGTTTCATTAACTCTCAGCGAAAATACCTCTCATTCTTTTTAAGCATACTTGTCATTTCTAATGTCTTACTGTTTGTTTCTGGATACGATTTACATAGGAGTGGTTATGGATCTTGGGAAGATAATCTCGAGTACATAGATATTATTTCTATCAATCAAGATGCAAGTCATTATATAGAAGAAAGATTGCCAAGCAAAAAAGTTTTTGCTTCCTGGCCACTGTCGCACGCTTTGCGAAACCCGTATCTGGGGTATGTTAAAAAACCCATAAATGTTGTCTTCAAGTATGAAGAGGCGGACATTTTTCTATTTACTTCTTCTCCCTGGTATGAAGAGGGTGAAAAACTACAAGCCATGATTCAACAAAAAAACACACCTTTAATCAAGAGATTTGAAAGAAATGGTAAATACATAGAATTGTATCAAAAGAAGTAATTCCTCTTTTTACTATGGAAGCGAAAGCAAAGAGAGTTTATTGGTGAAGAAAACTGCTGAAAGCGATAATATCAAAGATTTCTCATGAAAATAGATTCCTGCTGCCAAGCGCCAAACGGACATTAATACCGCGTATTTAAGCAGTTTAAGAGACTGCTTTTCGAGGTTTTACTGTCTTGTCTGAAACTCATTTGAGATTCATGCGCCACTAAAAAACTGTTTGTAAATAGATATTATGAACTAGATGATTCATAGGAAATGGAATGAGCGATACCTAAGCTATTCATCTATCGATCCTTGAGTCCATGAGCAAACCTGTCTACGATAGCGACCTGAGGGATCAGGAATGGCACTACATCGACCCCCTCTTACCTGCCGAAAAGCCAGTTGGCAAAGCACGAGAAGTGGACTTGCAAGCGGTGTTGAACGCGATTTTCTATCTGCTTATAACGGGGTGAAATGGCGCAACTTACCCCGTGATTTTCCAGGTTGGCAGACGGTGTATGGATACTACCGATTGTGGGTAAGATTAGGTGTTTGGGAAGATATCAATACCGTCTTGGTGCAGAAAGTGCGCCTGAGAGAGGGGCGCAATGCTCAGCCCAGTTTAGCCTTCATCGATAGTCAGTCAATTAAACTCGGACAAAAGTGTCGAGCTTGAGATCAGTTCATGCCCAGAGGGAGCCAAAGGGTTTGGGCTAGAACCGAAGCGATGGATTGTCGA
Source organism: Leptolyngbya sp. FACHB-36 (assembly GCF_014695955.1). Lineage (GTDB taxonomy): Bacteria > Cyanobacteriota > Cyanobacteriia > Leptolyngbyales > Leptolyngbyaceae > FACHB-36. Next base: position 6,754 of record NZ_JACJPG010000180.1, read on the forward strand.
ACGAACTTGGACTTGGCTAGACAATGCACGAGCCCTAACCCGCGACTATGAAACTCTGCCTAAAACTCATGAAGTCGTGATCTATGTGGTCATGATTCGGTTAATGATGCGGCGATTAACCAACAATCGTCGAACCAGAAAACCAAGATCGCTTAACTATCCTTTACAAACAGTTTTTCAATGCCTGTGGTCGCGCTAAGACGGCGGAACGATCGCCGAAAACAGCGCTGAGTAATCCGCGTCGGCTAAATCCAAATCGATCGTCTGGTTGAGAATCTCCTCGACAGCGGCGATCGTGCGGGCGTCGAGTCCCAGCGAGTCTGCCTCGGTCCGAAACAGCCGCATGTCCTTCAGCAAATGCTTCGTTGGAAAATTCGGATTGGCGAAGTTGCGATCCAGCATTCGTTGCAGCTTTTTGTCAAATGTTGGCGCGTAGAGCGCACTGCCGCGAAGAATCTGCATGAAGGCTTCCGCATCGACGCCCTGCTGCACCACAAACCCCAAACTCGCGCCAAACGCCGCCGTCAGCGACCCAATCAACTGATTCAGCGCCAGCTTCACCGCTGACGCCGACCCCACTGGACCGAGCAAGCGCGGCTCCGGACCAAAGCACTTCAGCAGATCCAACCAGCGATCGAACTGCTCCTCCGTGCCGCCCACCATCACGATCAGCTTGCCGTCCGTCGCCTCTGGCGTACTGCCCAACACAGGCGCTTCCAGATAGTCTCCGCCTGCTGCGGTGACCTCGGACTGAATGGCTTTGCTCTCCGTCGGGGCGATCGTGCTCATCTGGATGATTGTCTTTCCCGCCAGCTCTGTTCGCGCCGACTCAAATAGCACCGAGCGAATGGCGTCTGCATTGGTCAGCATCAGTACGATCGCGGTGCAATCCCGAATCAATGCCTCCGGGGAGGACGCAATCGTCGCTCCTGCTTGTCGTAGCGGCTCTAGTTTCGCTGTTGTGCGGTTGTACACCGTCAGCGACAGCCCCGCTTGCAGCACCCGCTGTGCCATCGGCAACCCCATCAAGCCTGTTCCAATTACGCCAACGTTCATCGGATTCACCCTTTACTCGGTCTACAGATTGGTCGAAATAGCCTGGACTGGACAGGTCGGAATGCACTGTTCGCAAACGATGCAGCGCGATCGCAGAAACGTCAACCGAAACGACTGTGGATCGAGGGTGAGCGCTTCCGTGGGACAGACGCCAGTACACAAGCCGCAGTCAACGCACACCTCCTCATCGATCAAAATTTCGCGACTGGCAAAGGAAACGCCAATGTCCTGCGATCGCATCCAGTCCAGTGCGGCGTCTAGCTGGTCGATGTCGCCAGAAAGCTCGACGACGAGTTTGCCGATCTGATTGGGTGCAACTTGAGCGCGAATGATGTTTGCTGCGACGTTGAACTCTTTTGCCAATCGATACGTGACTGGCATGTGGACCGATCGACGCGGAAAGGTCAGGGTGACTCGCTTTTTCACAGCACGAAGGAGAAGGATTCCCCTCGATTCTAGACATGAAAAAACCTCTCAAAGGTTACAAGTCTTTGAGAGGCGTCGGTGCAACAGAATCGAATGCCCAACTAGCAGTTAGACAATAAAGTCAAGCCCTTTAGACACGGTGGTCGTGTCTTGCACCACCGCAATCAAGTCGCTGCCGCGCTTGATCAACGTATCCCAGGCGGAGCTACCAGAGAAGTTAGTGTATTCCAGGGTATACTCGCCGATTCCTCCACCCAAGCGGATTTTGTCGCCTTCTGCGCGATCGAAGTCGGTGATTGTGGCGTAGCCGCTACCCAGGTAGGCAATGTCGTTGCCGAAACTGCCGTTGTAGCCTAGCCCAAAGGTATCTGCGCCGCCGCCGCCCGTTAAGGTGTCGTACTCCAAGCTGTCGTAGCCTGTAGTGCCGTAGCCGTTGAGGAAGTCGTTGTCGCTACCACCGTTAAGACTGTCGCTACCACGTCCGCCATAAAGGAGGTCATTGCCACTACCACCAGAGAGCGTGTCGTTGCCGATCGCCGTGGTGCTACCCGCAATTTCGTCTCCATACAGCGCATCGTTGCCGCTGCCGCCGCCCAGCCAATCGTTGCCCTCGCCGCCAATCAAGTTGTCGCTGCCATCATCGCCCCAGATGTAGTCGTTACCGCCCTTGCCTTCAACAAAATCGTTGCCATCCCAACCGCTGAGGGAGTTGTTGGAACTGCTACCGATGATGTGGTTGTTGAGGCTGTTGCCGTTGCCGGAATAGGCAGCGTCGTCGTTGAGCAGCGTCAGGTTTTCCAGGTTGTCGCCCAACGTGTAGCTGGTGTAGGAGAGGACGGTATCGGTGCCTTGATTGGCGTATTCGATCACTGAGTCAGCCGTATCGCCCGTCATCGCGGAAATCAAGTACGTATCGTCCCCCGTGCCGCCGTAGACCGTATCGGTTCCGGCACCCCCCCAAATAAAGTCATTGTTGGCTTCGCCCCAAATGGCATCGTTGCCGCTGCCGCCGTAGAGGGTGTCGTTGCCGCCGCGTCCGAGGATCGTGTCGCCATCGTTGCCGCCATCAACGTAGTCGTTTCCTTCACCTGCGTCGATGATGTCGTCGCCACCAAAGCCATTGATGGTGTCGTTGCCGCCGTAACCGAAAATCGAAATGTCCGCGGCGTTTGTGCCGTTTAGCGGATCGTTACCAGAAGAACCGTAGATACTCATGATTGTCTCTCAGTAGTAAGTCGTAAGTCGTAAGGAACTTACAGTGTGAGGATTCAGTCATGAGCGATCGCATTACGTGGCATTCATGAAGGCTTGTCATTCAGCGGAAAAACTCAGCGATTATGCGTAATTTCTATGTAAATTCTCTGGCGAGTCCGTAGCGCGATCGCCAGCGCATGTAGTCCTTGAATTAATCGCATACTGATAAGAGAGCGCACCGGAGGTTGCGCCGATGATTAACCGCTTATACCGATTCGGAATTCGGAGTTCGCAATTCAGAATTGCAAAGGCTGGATTTCGTCAATGTTTCAGTGGTTTAATCGGCATGGAAAAGGAATCCCAAATATAGTTGGGCTAACCACTCTACTGAGTTGAAGCTGACTGAAAGCGTGCTGCCCCAATTTGTTGTTTA
>NZ_JACJPG010000181.1 GCF_014695955.1 Leptolyngbya sp. FACHB-36
CCAAGAGATTTTATCGACTACAACCGCTTTGCCAATGAGTCTACGGAAAACTACTCCTCTAGCTTCTTCATGAACAATCCGCTGATTGTGCAAAACGCAATCGATCGTCCTGGAGGAGCCGGAGCCGCTGTGGTTTGGTCCGTCCCGACCTTGCCGCTAACGGTGCGGGCGCTGTACGTTGCTGCGGATGCCGATCGCCCTACTGCGGACCTTCTTACAGAGGGCGGGCTGTTTGGCGATCGCAACCAAGGCAGTCTAGAGGTCCAGTACGACTTCAGCAGAGCTTTGACAGCGCGATTGCAGTACACCACAGCCACTGTAAACAACACGGATATCTCGGCGATCGGTTTTAATGCGGAGTGGGCGATCACCCGCTATGTGGGCGTGTTTGGACGCGTGGCGTTTGGCAGCTACGAGGGAACCAATTCAGTGCTGAATCGCCGATTGGATCTGAGTCCTTGGACGTGGGCAGTTGGCGCAACCGTGCGAAATTTAGTGATTCCTGGCTCCACAGCAGGCGTTGCGGTGGGGCAACCGTTCGTTGAGGACGACTTTGGCACCGCAAATCAAACAAACTTCGAGGGCTTCTTCACCTTTCTGCTTAACGACAACATCAGCTTTACGCCTGCGATTTTGGTAGTGAGAAATCCCAATAACGATCGCTCCAATGGCACCATCTGGCAATGGCTCGTGCGGATGGTGTTCTCGTTTTAAGGCATGAGAGGGTTGCAGAATTGAGGAGTTTGATGACTACTTGCCAACAGCAGTTGCTTCAGGTAGCAATTGCTCGCTTTCAGAGCGCCGCATCTAACAGCAAGCAATCAAATGAGTAGACCACAAATCGTAGGATGGGCGATGCCCGCAAAGCGTGTTTGTAAGCGTTTTGGAGATTGATGAGTGTCATCCTACTGGGATTGCAGTAACAGAAGAGGCGTTTGCCCTGGGAAGTCGTTTTCAAGGCAGGCATTTAGGCTAGAGTCACGATAGACTGCTGAAACACGCTACCGCGCGAATTCTCACTTTCGCTCCTCCATGTTCAAAAAAAATCGCGTCTTCTGGATCACTGCCTTGGTTGGTCTGGTGGTCGATCGCCTCAGCAAGTTCATGATTCTGTATGCCTTTTCGCTACCCTTGCCGCCCGCTAGCGCATCGCAAGCGGAACTGGATAGAGTCAGTCAAACGCTGCTACAGGTGATTCCTGGCGTGTTTCACTTCACCTATGCGTTAAATAAAGGAGCCGCGTTCAGCGTGTTTCCAGAAGGGGTCACTTGGCTGCGCTGGCTGTCGCTGGGGGTCAGCATTGCGCTGATGGCGTGGGCATGGTCTAACGCTAAGTGGGAGCGCTGGGAACAGGCAGGTTTTGGATTCATTTTGTCAGGAGCCGCTGGAAATGGCATTGATCGCTTCGTGTGGGGCTACGTCGTGGATTTTCTGGATATTCGGCTGATTCGCTTCCCCGTGTTCAATCTGGCTGACACATTTATTAACGTCGGCATTGTCTGTTTGTTAATTGCTAGCTTTCGTCCTACGACGCGACCAAACGGTTCTAGCGGATCAGATCAGCTGTGAAGTGAACCAATTTTGAGGACACCTAAAAAAGATCCTGCATGATGGAAGGGTAAACACTCAGACGGCAAACGCTTATGGGCAACCACGTAACTGAGCACAACTCGCTGCATTTGCAATCGCTGCATCCAGGCACGGTGCGGGTGCGGCCCTGGGGAACTGTGACGCTGCTGGAAGACGGTAAACACTACCGGATTAACCGGATTGATCTGTCTCCCGGACAGCACATTAGCACCCAGATGCACTACCACCGCAGTGAGCACTGGATCGTCGTTTCTGGCACTGCTAGGGTGATCTGCGATGGCAAAGAAACGGTGTTATTCCAAAAGCAGTCTACGTATGTGCCAATGTGTACGCCCCATCGGGTAGAGAATCCGGGTGTGATTCCGCTCGTGATGATCGAGGTTCAGAACGGGGAGTACTTGGGTGAGGATGATATCACTCGGCTTGAGAACGAGCCGACCTGAGAGCCATGACTAACCCCGATCGCTGGACCGCTTCATCACACACGCTGTTTCCTACAGCGCTGTTTGTGTTCAATCTTCATGACTATGAAGCGCTGAATCAGCGACTGCTGACGCTGATTTATCGATTGAAGCAGAGCGATCGGGGACAAACCGCCTCGAACGTGCTGGGTTGGCACAGCAAAGGGAATCTGTTCGAGTTCGATGAGGT
>NZ_JACJPG010000182.1 GCF_014695955.1 Leptolyngbya sp. FACHB-36
ACCCGTCCGCCACTCAGTCCGAAGACTTCGTTCGACTTGCATGTGTTAAGCAGACCGCCAGCGTTCATCCTGAGCCAGGATCAAACTCTCCATGTTGTAGAGGTTTGTTGGCTTGACTCCGAAACAATATTTCTCACTGTTTCGGAATCCTCTTTCTGTTCTTTTTGCTTTGGGCTTTACCCAAAACACAACGTTCTTAACGAGGCTTAGATGCTTGTTTGGCTTTCAAACTATTTTGTTTTCTTGGTTCAGGGTGCCTGGGTTTCCCCACGGCACTCCTTCAGTTTAACAGCGCAGCGCTCACTTTGGGGTAAGGTTAACCAGACTTTTTAGCGGTGTTTGTACTACGGCTGCAAGTCGGTTGGCTGCGGGTCACTTCTGAGGAGTTCCTTTCGGCACTTGCCTACTATAGCAGACAAGATCCCCTCTGTGGATTCCTAACCAAATCACTGGGTAAGGGTCGTACTACTCTTGCGATCGCTTAGCCTTATCCCTAGATGAGACAGGGGCTTGAGTTTCATGCCCGCACTGGCAAGGTCTTGCTCAAAATGATCGTTCTGCTGTCCTTCATTGGCATCGTGCTCGCAGCAATCTAACGAGTAAGTCATAGCCGATGCTCTTAGGTGCTGGCTAGGGATGCTTTCTCGTGTTGTGCGATCCAGTTCCATGCCCACTCAAAAGCGACACCCGCCCGCTGAGCGGCGGCTTCGTCTTCGGGGCGATCGCCCACATAAAGTGATTCTTGAGGCCGCTGTTTGTGTCTTGCCAGCGCCAGTTGTAACATCCCCGCTCCCGGTTTACGGTACTGCCCTGACCACTTCGTCTTGCTGTGGTTGTGAACGTTGTGATGAGTGACACGAAAACACTTTTTACCCTCAAAGTCCGGGCAAAAGTAAATCTCTTGCAGTTGGGGAAACAATTCGAAGGTGTATTGCTGTTCCTGAATGCATTGCTGAATCGATTTGTGCCCTGCAGCAACACCGCCCTGATTGGTGATGCCAACCACCAGCCAATCATCGCCATAGGTGCCCAGTGCACTATCTGCCCCTGCGATAACCTGCTGGTCCTTGGGGTGCTGAAAATATTGAGCTCCGCTCCGTGGTTCCCGGAGGGTGCCGTCTAGGTCAACCAGTAGTAGGGGCATCGTTTGTCAGAGAAAACCGACTACTCAGCATCCTAAATGGTGCATTACTCTGCTTTATCTAGCTTATGGGATGACCGCTGAGGAGATTCCCATACCTGAAGAATGAATCAAGGATGAAGGTGCAGTGGTGTGCATGCTACAAAGTAGTGCTTAAGACGAACGCAAAAGACATTTGATATCAATTCCGCTTTACCACTGCAGAATCGGCAGTGTTCGGTGTTCTGCCGTACTCGGGGTCCGTATTTTCGCAGATCGCCTGCAAATACGCCTCGGCGGCGGCTTGCTTGAACACGCCCTTTGTGTAGCGCTGGAAGACGCGATCGCTTTGAATTCCCATTAACTCTTTACCAAACATTGGGTCAACTCCCCGCCGCGTTACCTCCGTGCCAAACGTGTGCCGAAATCTGTGCGGGTTCAGCTGATCCACCCCCGCGATCGCTCCCAACTGCTTCACCATCTTGTGTAAGCCCTTGTACCCTAACCGATGCCCTGCACTCTTCGGGTCCTGCGCCAAAAACATCGGACTCTCTGGCGTGGGTTCAAACGCCTCACCTTGCTGCCGTCGCCACTCCAGATACGCTTCTAAGTACGATCTCGCCTCCCGGTTTAGCGGCACCTGACTCACGGTCTGCCCCTTCGAGCGATGCACGGTTAGCAGTTTGCCATTCCAGTGTTCCACATTCAGCGCTGATGCTTCCGATGCCCGTAAACCGTGACTCAGCACCGCTACGATCGCGCGATCGCGCACGCGCGTCCGCTCATCGAGTTCTAGCGCCTGCCACAGTTGACTCAAATCTTCCTTCTCCAGATGGTCCGCCTGCGGTTCGGGTTGCCGTTCTAAGTCGATCGCATCGGTCGGCAGTGGCTGGTTCATTGGGTAGCCGTTACTGCGGCGCAGCCAGTTGTAGAACGACCGTAGCGTATTCAGCGCATGATTCATGGAGGTTGCCTTCAATCCCTTGCCTTTCAACTCCCGTCGATACTTGCCGATGTCACTCGGCGTTACCTCTAACCAGGATTTGTCAGACCACGCGGCAAATCGTTGTAACTGTCCTCGATACGTCCGTTGAGTATTGTCCGACTTCCCGGTTTGACGCAGAAACTCTTCGATCTGCCAGTGCCGCAGGTCTGGCAATTCCTCTCGCTGAGGTGCTCGCGGCTTGCCGCCCTTGAGTGGCACAATCACAATCGGCAAAACTGAATCAGCAGGTGAGGAATGCATCGGAGATCGCCCTTTGCTATCGAATTTAGGTAGAGATAACACGATTTATGCATCACTCATCGCTTAGGAAGTAGGTAATTCATATATCTAATGGACTCCGGACTCCTCGCCCACCGCGATTCAAGGCGTGCGTTTAGATCATTGTTGTTTTCACGTCCTTGTGTCCTAACAGCTTCTGCAACATGCTCGACGACTGCCAAATGGGCCAAGAACTGTGTCACTTCTGCTGTTCCCATCTCACTGGAATGGCGTTTGTCGTGAAGAGTTAGATAGAGTTTTTGACGAAGATAGAAACCTTTTGATAATTGCAAACAAGCTTATCCAATGCTAGGGCTGTATGGAAACGTTCCAATCTTGACTAATGAGCTTGGCGATCAACTGTTTTTAGAACCAAGCCAGAATAGATTGATGTGCTGAGCTGAAAGTTATTGCAACCGCTCACCTTTGCCATTTGACGGCTTTATGCTGTCCGCTAGGGCGTATTGTGGAGGTTTTCCGCCAGCTTTAAACGCCAAACCAATAAAATTTTTTGAAGTCCGAAATCTGACAATTACCGAGTGTAGCTCTAGGCTGTTCATGGCTTCAATTCAGATTTTATGATTCAAGCAACAATTAAAAATGTGTGGCTTTACGTATTTTGTTTGTCTTTACTGACTGTTGGTTGTGTGAGCAACAATTCTGGCAACAGAGCAGACGACCAAGACCGTCAAACAAATGCACCAGGAGAAGTCCTAGCATCTAATGCGAATAATAAAAACGAATTACGCAATCAAATCGAACAAATATCTCATGCTACTCAAGGGCGTGTTGGGGTTACAGCCACAGTACTAGAAACCGGGGAGTCAGTTACTCTGAATGGAGACCAGCAATTTCCAATGCAAAGTGTTTATAAGTTTCCCATTGGAATGGCTGTGCTGGCTCAGGTTGATCAAGGAAAATTAAGGCTAGATCAGCAGGTTCGGGTTGAAACAAGCGATTTTGTCTCAGACTTTCAGTACAGTCCGATTCGAGACAAGAATCCGCAAGGGGTAGAATTGAGCCTAGCTGAACTGCTGAAGTACACGGTATCCGAAAGCGATGGGACAGCTTGTGATGTGCTGTTGAAGCTAGTAGGTGGACCGGAGGCTGTTACTCAGTTCTTGCGCGACCTTAGTGTAAATGGCATTGTTGTAGCCGATACGGAAAAGAAAATCGGTCAAGATGACGCTGTGCAATATCGCAACTATGCCACACCGGATGCAGCAGTCGTATTATTGCGTGCATTGCACGAAGGGCAAGGGCTTTCAAAATCTAGTCGAGCGTTATTGCTACGGTTGATGACAGAGACACCTACAGGTCTAAAACGCATTAAAGGATTGTTGCCTGATAAGACAGTGGTAGCGCACAAAACTGGTACATCACGCACCATTGATGGAATGGCGGCTGCAACAAATGATGTGGGACTTGTGACGCTACCGAATGGGCAACATTTAGCGATCGCAGTGTTTGTCTCAGATTCCAGGGCTAACGATGCGACCCGTGAAGAAGTGATTGCAAAGGTGGCACGAGCGGCATGGGATAAGTGGAGTAGATAGATACAAAGCGTCCTCTGTGGCTTAACGAGGAGTGAGCATTCTCAAGTTGTCGTCACCGTCGAACAATTCGCTTGGAGATGAGTCTACTTGTAGCATTACATCCGCACCGGCTAATTTGATTTGTTGCCGGACGTAACCGAGGAGAGATGCTTGAAAGGTAAGCCACTGCTTGTCATTGCTCTGCTGTCGGTATTCACGCCGACGGTCTATAGCCAAGTCCCGACCGGGACCTTTACCAACCCGATCGTCAGAGCGCAGCAGTCGCCCGACCCGTGGATGGTCTATAGCGGGGGGCACTACTACTTCACCGCGACTCTCGATCCGGAGGGCGGCATCTGGGTCTGGAAGTCACGCACCCTCGCAGGCTTGGGCTCCAGCGTCAAAGTCAAAGTCCACACGCCCAACGTGAAGGAGCGGGCCAAACAGATCTGGGCCCCGGAACTCCACTTCATTAATAATCGCTGGTACATCTATTACACCGCATCGGACGGGGTAGACGAGAACCACCGCCTCTACGTTCTGGAGAGCCGCGGTTCCGACCCGCTCGGCCCCTACTCATTCAAGGCGCGCATCTATGACCCGGCACATGACGGCTGGGCGATTGACCCCAGCGTCTTCCGCGCGCCCAACGGCAGACTCTACCTGCTGTGGGTCGCGCACGTCCCCGGCAATGGCAACGGCATCCGCATTGCGCCCCTGAGCAACCCCTGGACGGTGGCAGGCAGGAGCACCGTTATTGCACAGGCCAACTACGACTGGGAGCGGGTACGGTACCCGATCAACGAGGGCCCGGTCGTGCTGCAGCGCGCAGGGCGTCTCTTCCTGGTCTACTCGGCGAGCGACACGGGGACGCCTGACTACGCGCTCGGGCTATTGACCCACGTCGGCGGCGACGTGACGGAGCCGAGGTCCTGGAGGAAATCGCCTACCCCAGTCTTCAGCCGATATTCGGGCACGGGTGGGGCAGTCTACGGGCCTGGTCACAACGGCTTCTTCAAGTCGCCAGACGGCAGAGAGGACTGGATTATTTACCACGGCAAGGAGACGAGCGAGTACACGTACGGCGGCAGGACCACACGCACACAGAGGTTCGAGTGGCGGACCGACGGCACGCCCAACTTCGGGCGACCAATCCCACGCGGTGTACCTGTACGCGTACCTTCGGGTGAGCGCGGGAGCTAGGTTAGGAGCCATCCGGCACGATCGCTGCACGCGGCAAGAGAGGATGAGCGGGCGGACCGGTAGACTTACCGCACGGCAGGTGAAGGGATGGCTGCCTATTCCCACTGCGCACTCTAACAACGGCAGGCACCCGATCCGATCGAGTTCCCGGGTGGAATCTGACAACCAGTCACCTGATTGCTGAGACCGAGATGGCTGAGGAGCCGGCATGGGGCTTACGGACGCCCTCAGCATCCCCTAAGCAGGATAGGGGATGGGGTCTGGTGAGACGCTGCGACATTCTTTAGAGAACGCACAAGGGAGGGAGCGGATGGACTGCTACGTGTTGGGTTTCCAGGATATCGACCAGAGGCAGGTCGCGCTTGTTGGCGGCAAGGGCGCGCACTTGGGAGAGCTTTCGCGAATCGAAGGCCTCCGCGTGCCGGCTGGCTTTTGCGTGACGACGAACGCCTTCCAGCGGATCATGACGGAGGTGCCATCGATCGACGATCGACTTGATCGGCTGTCGCGCCTGAAGCTGGACGATCGGGAGGCGATCCGCGCGCTCAGCGCAGAGATCCGCCGAACTATCGAGGCGATCGCCATCCCCGACGATCTGGTGGCAGCGATTGCCCGATCGCTCGCCCGACTCGGAGAGCAAGCCGCCTACGCCGTTCGATCCAGTGCGACAGCGGAGGATTTGCCGATGGCCTCCTTCGCGGGTCAGCAGGACACGGACCTGAACGTCGTGGGACCGGCGGCGATCCTCCAGAGCGTCAGCCGGTGCTGGGCCTCGCTTTTCACCGAGCGGGCTGTGACCTACCGCCTGCGGAACGGCTTTGACCACCAGAAGGTCCACATGGCCGTAGTCGTGCAGCGGATGGTCTTTCCGCAGGCGGCTGGCATCCTGTTCACGGCCGACCCCGTCACGGGCAACCGGAAAGTCGCCTCCGTGGAGGCCAGCTTCGGTCTCGGCGAGGCCCTGGTCTCCGGCCTAGTGAACGCGGACGTCTACAAGGTGCGGGACGGCGCGGTCGTTGCCAGGACGATCGCCACCAAGCAAGTCGCCATCCACACCTCACCGACAGGCGGGACGCAGAAACAAGCGATCGAGCCGCAGCGGCAGAAGCAGCCAGTGCTGACGGATGCGCAGGTCGTGCGGCTCAGCCAGCTGGGCCAGCAAATCGAAGCGCACTTCGGCTGCCCCCAGGACATCGAATGGTGCCTGGTGGACGATGACTTCCAGATCGTCCAGAGCCGACCGATCACCACGCTGTTTCCCATCCCCACGACCGACGACGGGGAGAACCGCGTCTACATCTCCGTCGGCCATCAGCAAATGATGACCGACCCCATGAAGCCGCTTGGGCTTTCCTTCTGGCAGATGACGACACCCAGACCGATGGCCGAGGCTGGCGGGCGGCTGTTCGTCGACGTCACCCAAGCCTTGGGTTCACCGGCGAGCCGCGCGGGCCTTCTGGGGATGCTGGGGAAATCTGATCCGCTGATCGGGGACGCGCTGCAGACCATCCTCGATCGCGGCGACTTCATCCCGTCGCTCCCAGTCGAGGGTTCCGGCGGGGCGCCAGTGGGTGGCGCGCCCGCCCCGATCGAGACCGATCCGGCCATCGTCGCTGAACTGATTGGGCGCAACCAGAACTCGATCGCCGCCTTGAAGCGCGACATCCAGGCGATGTCCGGATCGGCACTGCTCGACTTCATCCGGGCGGACATCCAGGAGCTGAAGCGGATCTTGTTTGATCCGCAGAGCCATCAGGCGATCATGGCGGGGATGGAGGCCACGTGGTGGCTCAACGAGCAGCTTCAGGCGTGGCTTGGCGAGAAGAACGCGGCCGACACGCTCGCGCAGTCCGTCCCCCACAACATCACGTCGGAGATGGGGCTAGCGCTCCTGGACGTCGCGGACGTGATCCGCTCGCATCTGGACGTAGTGGCTTTTCTGCAGCACATCGAGGACGAGGACTTCCTAGACGAGCTGACCAAGCTCGCGGGCGGACAGGAAGCGCGAGACGTCATCGGGGCCTACCTCGACAAGTACGGTATGCGCTGCGTCGGCGAGATCGACATCACGAGGCCGCGATGGAGCGAACGCCCCACCACGCTTGTGCCCCTGATCCTCGGCAACATCAAGAACTTCGAACCGGGCGCCGGAGATCGGCGCTTCGAGCAAGGACGGCAGGAGGCATGGAAGAAGGAACAGGAGCTGCTGGAGCGCTTGCGGGCCTTGCCAGACGGGGAGCGGAAAGCCGAAGAGACCAAGCGGATGATCGATCGGGTCCGGACCTTCATTGGGTACCGGGAGTATCCGAAGTACGGCATGGTCAGCCGCTACTTTGTGTACAAGCAGGCCTTGTTGGAAGAAGCCGATCGCCTCGTGCAGGCCCATGTGCTGCGTGAGAAGGAAGACACCTTCTATCTCAGGTTCGAAGAGCTCCATGACGTCGTGCACACAAACCTGGTGGATGACCAGCTCATCCGCCAGCGCAAGGATGCGTTCAGGTCGTATCAAGCGCTCACGCCGCCCCGGGTGTTTACGTCGGATGGTGAGGTCATCGCCGGGGCGTACCGACGCGACGATTTGCCAGCCGGCACGCTGGTCGGCTTACCGGTTTCCGCCGGGACTATCGAGGGGCGGGCTCGCGTCATTCTGGACATGGCAGAGGCGGATCTCGAACCGGGCGATATCCTGGTCACTGCCTACACGGACCCCAGTTGGACGCCTCTGTTCGTCGCGATCAAGGGATTGGTGACGGAGGTAGGAGGCTTGATGACCCATGGCGCAGTAATCGCACGGGAGTACGGCTTGCCAGCCGTCGTGGGGGTGGAGCATGCCACCCGGCTCATCCGGGATGGGCAGCAAATCCGCGTGCATGGAACGGACGGGTACGTGGAGATCCTGCCCTAGTGGGACAGCCCGACAGGTAGGCAGCACGTGGTCGGTCAGCCAGACACCGCTGGTCGCCTGGTAGAAGGCGTGACCGGCTGCGTGCTTAGCTCCAGGTTAAGCGGGGGATTGAAGACACGGTCGATCGCATTGGTGATCGAATTTAGATAGAGATAACAACGCTTATCTCCATCTGATAAAACTAAGACGATTACAGGATCTGGAGTCCCTACAACTCTCAGTTCCCGTGCGATAACGTTTCAGGTCTCGCTACCCTTAGCGTGAGTCAGTTTCGGATTCAAGAACGCGATCTGCGGCTCTGGCAGCATCAGTAGGAGCGCCTCTAGAATCTGCATTTGGGTCGATCGAGTGAGACTTTGCCAGAAACAGGTTTGCTGTCCAGGTTCTAGCCATTCCCAGAAAATATCGGCAACACTCTCGATCGTCTGCGTCACCGTCTCACACTCAGCGATCGCAGCGTTGGCAACTTCGACTAGCTCAGACTCAACTGGCGGATCTGAATTTTTACTCCAAACGCTATTAGAAGCTTCTAATAGCGTTTGGAGTAATTTCCAGCAGCGCGAAATGTACTGCTGTGAATAGCCGCTAATCGCCGCGATCGCCGTCTGTGTCACCTTTTTGCCGGTGGCTTTAAGCGTCGTTACAGCCCCTTGCACGGCCATCGTGAAGCACTCCCAACGATCGGCGGCTTCCAGGGTGATTTCACTCGCCTTCAACCGTTGGATACTAGGTAAACCCACATCGAAATCGCTGAGGACGATGACCTCTAGCGGCTCATCTGGTCGTCGATGCGCCCGCAGTCGCCCGATCGCCTGCACCATATCCGCACGAATGGCGCGATCAACAAACGATTGGAACCCTGGATCTTCTGCATCGGTGACGCCGGTGAGGACGGCATACTCCGCCAGCAGATCGGCGAGGTTGCGGCAGGGGGTGCCAATTAGGATCAATCGGCTGACTTGCTCGAAGTCGTTGACGCCGCGCGAATCGCGCCACCATGCTCCCCAGCCTGCGGCTGCGTGCCTCTTAAAGTCAATTACCTTCGTGGCTGGGTCAAGCGCTTGGTAGTGAGCGACGATCGCCGCGCTGCGCCGCTGCTGCTCGGCTCCCCGCTGCATCCCCAACCGCCCCAAGTCCGTCACTTGTGCGATCGTCAAGTTGGAGTACTGAGGAACCGCTTGGTGACAGACAAAAATTTCGCTAGGCTGACAGCCTAACTTCAGCGCCAAGTCCTCCCGGCTCAGCGTCGCGTCGAGGAAAACGGCTGCTTGGGCTGCTTGAAAGATCGCCCGCTGGCGCGTATTGGGCAGCGAGATTGTTAGCGTCCGTCGCTCCAGGTGCAGATGTCCGGTTGCTCCGCTGAGTACTCGTAGCAGATCGGGCAGCCACTGCTTGATTATTTTCTGCTCCGTTTGATTTGCCATCTCCGCATCGCGCTCGGCGAACCGCTTGCGGAGACTCGGCGGCAGATCTGCCGCATCAACGCCGTATTGCTGCGTGACGTTGAGGTAGCTCAAATCAGGTTGCAGCGCCTGCTCCACCTCGGCGATCGAAATAGCTGGGTTGATTAACTGCTTGAGTACTTCTGTGTGACTCATGCCGTAGCGTTGAGTGCGTTCAGTGCCGTCCAGGTAGGACAGCAGAATGGTCAGCAACGGTTGAAGGGCTGTGAACAGTTGAGGATGATGCATTAGGGTTGTAACGGTTTGGGTTAGGTCTTGTTCTGTCACCGTTAGGGCTTGCTTCGTCTGAAAGATCTGCCCTGGTTCATCTGCGACTAGAACAACGCCTTCATAGTCGTAGTCGCTGGTGCTGGGCAAGCTGTCAGGGTGCGCCCGCAGCTTGGTTGCTGACAGTGCCGATCGACGCTGGTGCAAGAAGCCGTAGTTCTGACCTTCGGCATGGCTGCATGCCTCCCTTAAGGGACACCCGCCACAAATGAGCGAGGCGGTATCGGCTCCGCTGACGTGTTTGGCTCTGAGTGCGCCAATGAGTTGGATGCGATTGCAGTTGGCGGGCAGGTTGGGCACCTCGCCGTTTGCCCGCTTCCAGCGCGTGTTGCCATTGGGCGTGGTTTCCTGCACCAGTCCCCCGTGCCGCGCTTCCAAGTCCACCCAACCGTTCGCGCTGCTCAAGGTCTCCACCGTTGGGTTGCGATGCTGATCGCTGGCGTAGATAATTTGGCGGCAGTCGCTGCCAAACAAATCAGGGGTTAGGTTGCCCGTGTCAAAGCTTTTGCCGGTGCCCGTGACCGATCGATCCAGGATATAGCGGTGTCCCTGCTCAATAGCTGTTTGATAGGCTTTTAAGCGATCGCCGGGTTGGAAGGTGAAAACTTCACTTTCCGGTTCCCCTAAATCTTGCTGCAGTGCCGCCGCCGATCGTAGAGGATCTGGCTGGCGCGCTAGTCGTTGGCTAAGCCGCTGGAGCCACTGCCAACCTCTCCCGTTGTACTGGGCTGCTAGCGTTTCAAACTGCGCGATCGTCAGGTACTCGATCTCGGTGAAGTCTGCCAGTTCGTCAATGTCGCGATTTGCCTTGGTGATCTGTCCCCACCAGGCGATTCGGACGGTGTAGCCAAACTTGGCTAGAAGCCGCCACTTGGCTCGTAGTTGTCGCAGCACGTTCGGATTCTGAATCGCACCCGCGTCGATGGGGTCAACGATTTGGCGCGTATCCACCTCAAGGGTCAAGCGTGCCAGCGTCTCTTGCAGCGTCACGCGGCTGCTGGCAAACTGTCCGCCTGCTGC
>NZ_JACJPG010000183.1 GCF_014695955.1 Leptolyngbya sp. FACHB-36
ATTGCGCTGGCAATCGTTGCTGAAATTCAGATGGTTTTGGCAGGGCGATCGAGCCAGCCGCTCAAAGACCGCAGAACACCCATTCACCAGCCTGCTGAATCCACGACTGCACCCAATACCGTTTGTATTGATGGAGTGTTGATGACCGTATGAATCAGGTAGAGCAAATCGAGATGGAACAGGTTCTAGATACCGCGATCGGGGTATTGATTCTCGCCGCAGGGGCATCAACCCGCTTGGGCAAACCCAAGCAATTGTTGCAGTATCAGGGACAAAGCTTTTTGCGTCATACGGCAAACGTAGCAATTGCATCAGGATGTCAACCCGTTGTCGTTGTGCTGGGCGCACAGACAGAACAACTGCGGTCAGAAGTGAGCGATTTACCTGTCACGATTGTAGAGAATCCTGATTGGACAACTGGAATCAGTTCTTCAATTCGTGCAGGACTGGAGGCGTTACACGATCAATGTCCGATGCTTGAAGCCGCGATCGTCACGCTTTGCGATCAGCCATTGATTTCAGTGCAACTAATCGAGCAATTAGTTGAGCAGTATTGGTTGACAGGCAAACGTATCATCGCCTCTAACTATGCTGACACGATCGGCGTTCCGGCTTTATTTGATTTGACGCTATTTCCAGATCTGATGGCTCTGAAGGGCGACGCTGGTGCCAAACTGCTAATCCATCAACTCATTCATGAAGCCGTTTCTGTTCCATTTCCTGATGGCGCGATCGATATCGACACGTCCCAAGACTACGAACAATTTTTACAGGCGATCGCGTAATGACCCTTAATGATGACCTGAGCAACACTAATTTGCATTGAGCCAGACCGCTACCGTTTTCAAGTTCATTGCAGAAGCTCAAGTCGATCGATCAATACTGAAAACGCACTTTAATCCCTTGTTATCGTTCAGGAATCAAACCATGCCCCCATCACTCAATTCTCGTCATTATCTACTGGGCACTGCGCTTGTGTTGACAGCGCTGACCACAGGATGTCGCGGTAAAGATCCGGCAGCAACAGCCAGTGGACCGCCGCCAGTTGCGGTCACGATTCAGGCGATCGGCTCCGGCACATTGCAGGAAAGCTCCGAGTTTGTCGGCACGCTGGAAGCAAAAGAACGGGTGAATTTGCGTCCTCAAATTGCGGGTCGAGTCGAGCGAATTCTTGCCCGTCAAGGCGATGTTGTAACGGCTGGAATGCCAATTCTTCAATTGCGTCCTGAACGCAACCAAGCATCAGTACAGGCAGCCGTTTCAGGAGTCGATGCCCAGCGCGCCACTTTAGCCAACTCAACTGCCGGAGTCAAAGCAGCAGAAGCCGAAGTTGCACGGCGATCGGCAGACATTCAACGCTTGCAAGCCGAACTGCGAAGCCGCAACGCGGATGTGAAGCTGGCTCAAGTCAACTACAGCCGCGCTCAGACATTAGTGGCGGAGGGCGCGTCTGCTCGGCAAAGCTTGGATGAACGCACGCAGCAGATTAATGCCGCGACTGCGGCGCGGGATGCCGCCACTCAATCACTGGAAGTGGCAAGAAAAGATCTTGCGGCTGCCCAAGCCCAACTTGCGGGCACGCGAGCGACGGTGCAACAAAGTCAATCGCAACTGCAACGCACGCAAGCTGAATTAGCGGTGCAAGTCGAAGATTTGAACTACAACCGAGTGGTGGCGCCGATCGTCGGCATTGTGGGTGATATTCCAACTCGGGTGGGGGATTACGTCAATGTTGGTGACACACTGACGAGTATTATTCAAAACGACGAATTAGATTTACGAATTTCAGTGCCGATCGCCCGACAAGCCCAACTGCGGAGTGGATTGACGGTGGAACTGCTTGATCCGAACTCTGGCAAACGCCTTAGAGCTGGACGATTGACCTTCATTGCGCCACAGGTCAATACTCAGGAGCAGTCGATTTTAACCAAAGCGCGGTTCCCCAATCGCGACCAACAGTTGCGCGATGGACAATTTGTCCGAGCGCGACTGATCTGGAATCAGCGTCCCGGCATCTTAGTTCCGACGGTTGCGGTGTCGCGGGTAGGCGCTCAGGACTTTGTGTATGTCGCCGAAACAGAATCCAAAGATGGAAAATCGCGTCAGGTCGCTCGTCAAAAACCTGTGAAGTTGGGCACGACGCAAGGTCAGCAGTATCAAGTGATTTCTGGCATTAAGTCAGGGGATCAACTGATTACGTCGGGCATTCAAAGTTTGACCGACGGGGCAGCGATCCAACTTGCTCAGATGGGTGAAAAGCAAGCCTCCAGACAAACACCCTAATCATTTCACCACTAATCTATTGATCGTGCCCTTATGCTGCTTAACATCTCCACAGTCTTTATTAAACGTCCTGTCCTTACGCTGGTTTGTACGGTTCTAATTTTGCTGGTTGGCGGCATTTGCTTGCCGCTGTTGCCCTTAGCTAAACTGCCGGAGCTTGCGCCCAAGCAAGTTACCGTGCGGGCAAGCTACCTGGGAACCGATGCGAAAACTGCTGAGGAAAACGTGACGACGGTGCTAGAGAAACAAATCAACGGCACTGAGCAAATCATTTATATGTCTTCGCAGACGACGAATAACGGAGACATTACCCTCAACATTTCCTTTCCCACCGAAATCGATCGCAACACCGCTCAGGTGCTCGTGCAAAATAGCGCCGCGATCGCTAATGCTCAGTTGCCTACCGAAGTCACGCGCACGGGAGTAACGACGCAGAAACAATCGCCCACGATCACGCTTGCCTACGCCATCACCTCGGAGAAAGATGCGGACGGCAACTTTGTCTACGACAGTGGATTTTTGAGTAACTACGTTGATCGGCAAGTCCTCGATGAGATCAAACGCCTTAGAGGGGTGGGAGATGCGCGAGTGGTGGGAGAGCGGCGCTACGCGATGCGAATCTGGCTCGATCCGAATGCGCTGGCAGCGCGAAACGTCACCGCTCAGGACGTTGTGAACGCTATTACCGAGCAGAACATTCAGGTAGGAGCTGGACGGATTGGACAACAGCCCACGCCAAACGATCAGCAGTATGAAATTGCGCTGCGGGCAGTCGGGCGCTTTACGACACCGCAAGAAGCGGAAGATCTTGTGGTGCAAGTAGGCGCAAACGGGGCGCTAACGCGGATTCGGGATGTCGGTCGGGCAGAAGTGGGCGCACAGGACTACAGCACTGCCAATGTGTTTGATAATGCGCCCGGTGTAATTTTGCTGGTGTATCAGCTTCCGGGGACGAATGCCTGGGACACTGCCGCGCTCGTCAAAGCAAAAATGGCGGAGCTGGAGCCGCTGTTTCCACCGGGAATCAAAGCTACTGTGGCGTTGGATAACACCGAGTTTGTCGCGGCGTCTCTAGAGGAAGCCATCAAGACGCTGGTAGAAGCCGTGCTGCTGGTGTTTTTGGTGATCTTTATCTTTCTACAGGACTGGCGCACCACAATTATTCCGGCGATCGCCATTCCCGTATCGCTGATTGGCACGATGGCGCTGGCGCTAGTGTTCCAATTTAGCCTGAATCAATTGACGCTGTTTGGTGTGATTCTGGCAACTGGATTGGTGGTGGATGATGGAATTATTGTCGTGGAAGCGATCGCGGCAAAGCTGGAGCGCGGCATGAAACCAATGCAAGCCGCCCTCGACTCAATGGAAGAGTTAACATCTGCCATCATTGCCACATCGCTGGTGTTGATGGCGGTGTTTCTGCCCGTGTCGTTTTTCCCGGGTACTACTGGCATTGTCTACAAGCAATTTGCGCTGATTATTGCCTTCTCGATCGCCCTCTCGACGTTCAACGCGATCAGTTTTTCACCCAGCGTCGGAGCCATTCTGATGCGTCCGGTACAAGAGGTGCACGGACCGATCGCGCTGCTATTTGCCGCGTTTAATCGCGGGTTTAGTTGGCTGCGGGCGGGCTATGTGCGAACGATCGAATTTTTCATGCGAATCCGGCTGATCGTGCTGAGTCTGTTTGTTGCAGGGCTACTGGCGGCTGGATGGATTTACACCACCACGCCGCAAGGGTTTATTCCCGAAGAAGATCAGGGCTACTTTTTTGTGGTGGCGGAGGCGCCTGCGGGTGTGTCGCTCAACTACACCAGCAACATTGTGGAGCAGGTTGAAACCAAGCTGTTGGAGTATCACGATGTTGAACATGTGAATGGCTTAGTCGGATTTGGATTTGAGGGTAACGCCAGCAACAAAGCAGTCTTCTTTGTTAAATTGAAGCCCTGGGAGGAGCGCAAAGGGGGAGAAGCTTCAGCGTTCGGCATTATTCGGCGAGTCAATCGCGAAATTAGCCCGACGATTCCCGGAGCGCGGATTATTGCGGTGAATGCACCTCCCGTGGATGGTCTGGGCAGTGCGGGCGGCTTGGAATTCTTTATTCAAAACCGGGCAGCGGCACCGATCGAGCAGCTAATTAGCAGCAGCGACGATTTCCTTAAAGCAGCGCGGCAGCGACCAGAATTGACGAGTGTGTTCACGCAGTTCACCAACGCCACACCAATGATGCAAATTGAGGTCGATCGCAATCAGGCGAAAGCTCAAAATATTGCCATCAATGATATCTTCAGCACCATGCAAACCTACCTGGGAGGCAACTACGTCAATCAATATGTCTTGAGTGGACAGCTCTACCGCGTCTATGTGCAGGCGGATAGTAACTTACGCGCCAATCCGGCAGACATTGAACGGCTGTATGTACGATCGCGCGATAACCGCATGGTGCAACTCAGCAGCGTTGTCCGACTGCAACCCATTACCTATCCCCCCATCATCACGCACTACAACATCTATCCCGCCATCAAAATTCAGGTGGCTCCCGCACCTGGATATAGCACCGGACAGGCAATGGCAGCCATGGAAGAGGTTGCGAAACAAGTCTTAAAACCGGGGTTTGGCTATGAATGGACAGGCACAGCTTTTCAGGAGCGATCATCCGGTAGTGCGGCTCCGTTGATCTTTGGGTTGGCGTTTGTCATCGTGTTTTTAGTGCTGGCAGCTCAGTATGAAAGCTACATTGACCCGACGATCATTATGATCACCGTGCCATTAGCAATTTTGGGCGCGCTGGGCGCGATCGGGCTACGAGCAAATTTGCTGCAAGCGAATGGCGTCTATCCCGTTGTCAACAACAACATCTATGCTCAGGTGGCGTTGGTAATGTTGATTGGACTTGCCAGTAAAAACGCGATTCTGATCGTGGAGTTTGCCAATCAATCGCGGGAAATTGGCATGGGGATTCAGCAAGCCGCAATTCGCGCAGCGGAAGAACGCTTACGTCCAATTTTGATGACGGCTGTAGCGGGACTGGTTGGCTTTTGGCCCCTTGTCATTGCCAAAGGTGCCGGAGCAATGAGCCGCTGGTCGTTGGGAACCGCCTTGTTTGGTGGCTACTTAATTTCGACGATCTTGAGTTTATTTTTGGTGCCAGTTCTCTATGTCGTGATCAAACAGTTAGAAGACCGCTGGCGATCGCGCCGTCTCAACAAGCCTAGCCGCACTGACGACTCCGATCAATTTCCACAAGATTCATCGAATGGGGTTGTACCTACGCCAGAAGCATCCCAGCACACCTATTAACCTGGCAATCAAAGAGATGACACTACCTCATAGGGTGCTGTATCGGCTTCGCCATTCAAGAAACGCGATCGTGTAACGCACCAAAATCATCAGCGGTGGGGTGTTATAGCCTTTAAGCCAGACCGCAGGCTATACACACCCCACACAATCTTCAATTCCGAATGTACGAACCCAGGTTGCCGGATTAATAATTCACCCAAAACATCATGAAGAAGCTATTTCAAGATTGGAACGTTGACGACTGGATCAATCACATTCTGTTTACGCTAGCGATCGCGCTACTCATCTATTCATTTGTCTTTGCAGGTCACTAAATCCAATTAACGTCATGTCAATCAATCCAACAATCAGTCAAACAGATTCGCAGCTACAGGATCGGCTGACCGCTCTTGAAGCCAAGGTAGAGCAATTATCGCAAGCGAATCGTGTCGTCGATCGCGTGACTCAAATCGAAACAAAATTGCTTTTAGTGGCAGACATTTATCGCTATGGAAAATTGCAGGAGCTTCTCGCCGCAGGCAACTTTGAGCAAGCCGATCGCGAAACAGTGCAAATCATTCTCGCCATCAGTGGCGAACCGAATTTAGAGTCGATTACGCCGAACGATGTGCGTCGCTTTTCCTGTCATGAACTGCGCGTGATTGATACACTGTGGACAACTTACAGTCAAAATCACTTTGGCTTCAGTGTGCAAGCTGAACTGTATCAAGCGGTGGGTGGTAGCTTAAACACCACGATCACTCAGGACGACACCGTGATCATTGAGTTGGGTAAGCGCGTTGGCTGGCGCAAAAACAACACTTGGCAGAAGTGTGACGAACTTGATTACAGCCTAAATGCGCCGCGTGGTTGCCATCCGTCGCGCTGGTGGAACTCGCCCTTTGGTGCCAAAATGACCAACTACTTTTTTGCCCGTTTAATCACCTGTGAGCTTTGACATGACCCGAATTAAACTCAACCTGTGGATCTACGGCGGTTTATGTATCAGCGTTGTGTTGCTACTGCAACTTGCGTTCCATTGGAGCGCGATCGCTTTTAGTAGTTTTGCGCTAATTTGCTTGTCTAAACGGCTTCGCTGTCACAGTGTAAAATAATTGGCAATATTAAGAAGCAATTTGGAGACTGTTGCGTTGAGTCTACAGTTTGAAGAAAGAATTGAACCATCAAACGTAGGAGCAGACGTTCTTCTCGATCAGGTTTTAGGTGATGTTTTACGATCATTGGTCGAACAGTTGAACATTCTGTCTGCCGGGGTTTGGCTTTACGATGCCATGCTCCGCACAACCCTGCTTTATCTTGATTATGAAGATCACCAGATTCAGCGGGGTCAAGCGATCGTTCGTCCAGGAGCGGTGCAGCAAAATCCTCTGACGCAGTGGGACGAAGAATATTTACCGCTGTTGCAGCAGAAGCAAGTTTTGGTGCAAACGGTGCAGGATATTGCGCCGCGATCGCCGGAATATCTGCCAGTGCGTCGGCACAATCAACGGCAGAGAATCCGAACAATTATGGTGATTCCGCTGTTCTTTAAAGACACGTTTTTGGGCAATGTTACGCTTCGCAGTCTTCAGGCGTTTCGCTTCTCATCTGACCAGATGAAGTTGGCATTGGCATTGGCAAATCAAGCCGCGATCGCGCTGCAATTTACTCAATTCGTGCAGCAATCGTCCACCGCTGTAGTCCCGCAGGCGGCTAAGTGGGCACCTCCTATCAATAAGCAGCGACAAAATAATTCCTTGGCGGAAGCGGGTTTAACGAAGCACGAATTGGATCAAGTAACCAATTATATTGACCATCACTTATCTGAGGGCATACAGCTTGCTGAACTGGCGCAGATTGTGGGCATGAGCCCGTCTCATTTTGCTCGCCTATTTAAGCAATCCACTGGGCACACTCCCCATCAGTACACGATGCACTGTCGCTTAGAAGCAGCGAAATGGTTGTTAACCACGCAACAGAGTTCGATCGAGCGCATCAGTGGTGAATTAGGATTCGCCAATCCAGGACAGTTTGCCACTTTCTTCCGAAAACAAACAGGCATGCCTCCCTCTGCCTACCGCTGGGATTGTAACTCTCCCGCAGATTAAAAACTTTGAGCGGGATTTGAAACATTTTAGCGAGATTTGATAAGGACAGCGCCTCAGGCAACCTTTTACACTCACAGTATTTGGACCTGTAAAGGAAGGACATGTAAGAGACTATGAACTCAAACTTTAACGGCATCGATCGACGCAAACTTCTTTTAGGTGGCGCAAGCTTGGCTGGAATTGTGGCAGCAGGCATCGCCAAAGTTGAACCAGCCGTTTCGCAGCAGTCGAGAGAGGCTCAAAGTCAGCCAGCTCCTACTGGTAGACTCAGCGGCAAAGTGGCGATCGTCACTGGGGCAGCACGGGGCATTGGACGAGCCTGTGCGGTTGCGCTTGCCCGTGAGGGATGCGATGTCATGGCGTTGGATATTGCCAAGCAAATCAACTCTGTGAAATATCCTCTGGCAAAACCCGAAGAGCTTGCTGAAACCGATCGGCAAATCAAAGCCTTGGGTCGCCGTTCCATCACGATGCAGGCAGATGTGCGCGACCTTGCCCAGATGCGGGCAGCGGTCGATCGGGCAATTCGAGAATTTGGCAAAGTAGACATCATGGTGCCAAATGCGGGAATTTGCACCTACGTGGCATCGCTCGATAGCATGACCGATGCCGAGTGGGACGATGTGATTGATGTCAATCTTTCCGGGGTTGCCCGTACGATGCGGGCGGTGATTCCGCACATGCGCGATCGCAAGCAGGGGCGAATTATTGTAGTCAACTCAACGAATAGTCGGTTTGGCTCTCCCGGTTCTCCGTCCTACAACGCTTCTAAGTGGGGAGTGTTGGGTCTGGTCAAGTGCGTGGCAACTGAGGTGGCAAAAGACAACATCACTGTCAATGCCGTCAATCCTACGGGTGTCAGAACCATGATGACGCAAAACGATGAAGCGCGACGCTGGGCAAATCCTGAAAATCCCACTCAGGAGAATTTAGAAAAAGCGCTGATGTCCTTTAATTCTCAGCCTCGATCGTTCTTAGATCCAGCCGAAATCGCTAACGCGCTGTTGTTCTTTGCCATGCCTGAATCTGCCGCAATTACCGGAGAGGCAATGGATGTAGCGGCAGGCGCGAACGTCCGGTGGAATTCATAAATTCAAGCCACGATAGGAGAAAACAAATGTCAGATTTATCACGCCGTCAAATTTTGACCGCAGGAGCTCTGGGAGCCGCAGGAGTGGCAGCTACAACGATCGCTGCCCAAGCTCAGGTAAACACCCAGCAATCTGCTCCACAAGCCACAACAAACCCTGATGGCAAATTTACTGGCAAAGTTGTCTTAATTACTGGAGCAACCTCAGGAATTGGAGAAGCTACGGCACGATCGTTTGCGAAAGAAGGCGCTAAAGTCTTCTTCTGCGGTCGGCGGGCGGACTTGGGCAAAAAAGTAGAGCGTGAAATCAGAAGCGCGGGCGGTGAAGCCACTTACATGCAGACGGATGTCCGTCAGGCAGAGCAAGTAAAAGCGTTTGTGGATGCCTGCGTTGCCAAATATGGACGGTTGGATCTTGCCTTCAACAATGCCGGAGTTGATTATCCTCCCAATCCGATCGCGGATACTCCCGTTAGTGAATTTGATGACTTGATGAACACCAACGCTCGCGGTGTATTTTTGGGCATGAAGTACGAAATCCCCCACATGCTCAAAGCGGGTCAAGGAGCCATTATCAACATGGCGAGCATCGGTGGCTACCGCGCCTTTCCAAATATTATTGGATATGGAGCCAGCAAAGCGGCAGTGATTCACATGACCAAAATGGCGGCGCAAGAATACGGAAAACTGCGAGTGAATGCCGTGTTGCCAGGCGCGATCGACACTGCCATGCTCGATCGAGTGGAGCGAGATTGGAAAGTCACTAAATCACAACTGGTTGCACCCTATCCAAGTAAGCGAGTTGGAAAACCAGAGGAAGTTGCTGCAATGGTGCTGTGGCTAGCATCAGATCAAGCCTCCTACATATCAGGTGGTCAATATAGCGTCGATGGTGGTGGATTGGGATAGCGATCGTATTCACTGATTTAACATCCCAACAGCTCTAACAATTACGGTGATATCACAATGAATTCAGAGAATCAAACCCCAAATAAACGAGTATCTAGACGACGAATACTGATTGCTGGAGCATCAGTTGCAGGCGTTGCTGCTACCACAATTGCCTCACGCGCTCAAGCAAATACGCAAAAGCCTGTGCCGCAAACAGCCACCAACTCAAACGGTCGCTTTGCTGGCAAAGTCGTCCTAATTACTGGAGCAACCTCAGGAATCGGAGAAGCCACCGCACGAGCGTTTGCGAAAGAGGGCGCGATCGTCCACTTCTGCGGACGACGAGAAGCATTAGGCAACAAAATTGCTCAGGAGATTACGGCTCAAGGTGGTCGTGCTAGTTACCAAAAAGCCGATGTGCGGATTGAGCAGGATGTGAAATCGTTTGTAGAGACCTGTGTGCAAAAGTATGGGCGCATCGATATTGCCTTTAACAATGCCGGAATCTTCATGACTCCAGCCGAAGTTCACAAAATTCCTCTGGACAACTTCATGGACATTATTACCACTAATACTGTGGGTGAGTTTTTGTGCATGAAATACGAAATTCCGCAGATGCGTCAGCAAGGTGGTGGCAGCATCATCAACATGGCATCGGTTGCTGGACATATTGGCTTCAAGACGACCGCTCACTACAATGCCAGTAAGCATGGCGTGATTGGACTGACCAAAGCCGCTGCTGTGGAAAACTCTGATTACAACATTCGCATTAATTCCATCTCGCCTCTGGCTGTGGACACGCCACAACTCCGAGAATCCTTTGCCTTCCAAAAACTGACCTATGAACAAGCGGCAAAAGGATTTGTGACGAAGCGAATTATGACACCACATGAGATGGCAGAGGCAGTCATGTTTCTGGCATCCAATGCAGCAACGTCTGTGACTGGTATGGATCTCGACGTGACTGGCGGACAACTTGCCACATAGCGATGTTTGTCCTTGTTATTGATTCAAAATCTCCACGTTTATTCACGATGATTCCTAATCCCACAATTACAGCAGCCTTTGAAGCGTGGCTAAACGTGCAAATTTCGTAGCAGAATATTGAGTTGAAATCAAATGCTTGTACTGCCTGCGGTGAGGTATTGAGCACCTACATCATTGACTACAGCAGCTGATTGCGTTCGTCTTTCGCTACAAACCAACGTCTTTTTCAAACACATTTAGGAGGACTGATCATGCACTACAAACTATTGGGTAAAAGTGGCTTACGGGTTTCAGAACTGTGTCTTGGCACGATGACCTTTGGTGAAGATTGGGGTTGGGGTGCATCGCTGGACGAATGTAAAACCATCTACGAAGCCTTTCGTGAAGCAGGTGGCAACTTCATTGACACCGCGAATATTTACACCAACGGCACCAGTGAGAAATATGTCGGGGAGCTGATTGCAAGTGAGCGAGAGGAGATCGTCGTTGCGACTAAATACTCAAACGGAATCCCTAGCTCTGACCCGAACGGCGCAGGCAATCACCGCAAGCGCATGATCCAGTCTGTTGAGGGCAGCCTCAAGCGGCTCAATACCGACTACATCGACTTGCTCTGGGTGCATGCCTGGGATTTCACCACGCCACCCGAAGAAGTGATGCGATCGTTTGATGACCTGGTGCGTCAAGGCAAAGTGCTATACAT
>NZ_JACJPG010000184.1 GCF_014695955.1 Leptolyngbya sp. FACHB-36
AGAATCTGCCCTGTAATGCCGCTGGCAAGATCGCTGCACAAAAACGCCGCCGCATTCCCCACCTCAATTTGTGAGACGCTGCGTCGCAACGGAGCTACCTCTTCTAAATGGCTAATCATGTCACGAATACCGCTGACGGCTGAAGACGCTAGCGTGCGAATCGGACCAGCGGAAACGGCGTTTACTCGAATGTTCTGCGGACCCAGATCAGCGGCTAAGTAGCGCACGCTCATTTCCAGAGCGGCTTTGGCAACGCCCATAATGTTGTAGTTTGGAATCACGCGCACACCGCCCAGGTAGGAGAGCGTCACAACGCTTCCACCGTCGGTCATCAGCGGTTTTGCGCCCGCACATAGCTTGAGCAGCGAATACGTGCTGACATCGAGAGCCAGGGCAAAGCCTTCACGGGACGTTTCCGAGAAGCTAAAGGTATTTGCCATCTCGTCTTTGTTCGCAAATGCCAGACAGTGAATTAAGATGTCCAGCTTGCCCCACTTGTCCCGCACCGAATCGAACAGCGATCGAACCTGGTCGTCGTCTTGCACATTGCACGGCAAGAACAGCGTCGGATTGAGGGGTTCTACAAGTTCGCCAACTTTTTTCTCGAACCGCCCTTTGTCATCCGGTAAGTACGTTACCCCAATGGTTGCCCCTGCTTTGTGAAGCTGCTGCGCAATGCCCCAGGCGATCGAGCGATCGTTGGCGATGCCAGTGATCAGCGCATTTTTTCCGGTTAAATCCAGCATATCTGTCTATTATTAATGGCAACTATGAGAATACTCGAAAGATGGAACACATCGGATCGAAATTGTGTAGCATCAGGCACAAAAAAGGGTTCTCAAGTAAGTTTAAGTAGTGTTCTAAGTTACAGATCGCGCATATGGGTTTGTAGGCTGCATTCTGGGCAATATCGCGGGAACCAGTAGGGGATTATGGTAGTGACGCAGGATCGACCAATCGCAACCGTTTTTCGTCAGATGGGCGGCGGTGCTTTTCCACCCGTCGTTGAAACCTTTGAGCGGGGCAAAACTATTTTCTTCCCCGGCGATCCGGCAGAACGGGTCTATTTCTTGCTCAAAGGTGCTGTTAAGCTGTCCAGAGTCTACGAAGCGGGCGAAGAAATTACCGTAGCGCTGCTGCGAGAAAACAGCGTGTTTGGCGTGCTGTCGCTGATTACAGGGCACCGATCGGATCGCTTCTATCATGCGGTGGCGTTTACTCCGGTAGAGCTACTGTCGGTGCCGATCGAGCAAATGGAAAAAGCTCTGAAGGAGAACCCGGAGCTTTCGATGGTGCTGCTGCGGGGTCTGTCCTCACGGATTCTGCAAACGGAAATGATGATCGAGACGCTGGCACACCGCGATATGGGATCGCGACTGGTTAGCTTTTTGCTGATTCTTTGCCGCGACTTTGGTCTTCCGACGACCGACGGGATCACGATCGACCTGAAGCTTTCCCATCAGGCAATCGCGGAGGCGATCGGATCTACTCGGGTCACGGTCACTCGCCTGCTGGGCGATCTACGCCAAGACAAAATGATTTCGATTCATAAAAAGAAGATCACGGTACACAATCCGGTGACGCTGAGTCAGCAATTCACTTAATCAAGCTGGTGCTCGCGAATCTCATGCGGCACTGAAGCCAGATGAGGTTGAGATTTTTTTGAATCCTGTTCTTCAGTGGCGCTGCAATTTGTAGTTCAAAGAGGTTGGGATCGTTGATGAAGGACGATCGTTTGACCTTTTTACTCGACGTTCCAAGCTCTAAGCACGATCGTCCGAGTTCAGAGGGCGATCGTTAACGTTCCGAACCTGAATGATTGACCTTTTTGCTGAATCGTTCGAGTTCAAAGGGTGATCGTCCGAGCTTGAAGCATCCTACTGTGCTCCTGCTTGCAGAAATTAGAGTGGCTCAACTGATTGGTTGCCGACTTGCAACCACGAAAAAACCTGCGCGGCGGTTAGGGTCAAATCAATTAGCTGAATCACCGGAAGGGGTCGATCGCCTCGACAGATCACAGGCTCTTGCTGAGGCATAAACACCAAAACCGAGTAATCATCTGGATCGATCATCCAGCCCAATTTGCAGCCGTGTCTCAAGCAGTGCAAGATATTATCGATGACACGGGTTGCTTTTTGATCAGGAGAGAGAATCTCAATGGTCCAATCGGGCGCGTCGGTAAAATCATCTTCTGGTTCTCCCGATGCATTGATCCGAATGCGGCTCCAAGCCACCACTGCAACGTCCGGCACAATAGAACGTCCAGCAAA
>NZ_JACJPG010000185.1 GCF_014695955.1 Leptolyngbya sp. FACHB-36
ATCATTGAGGATGAAGCTTGCGGCATCTCCAACGACATTGATGAGGGGGCCTCATCGTGTGCGACCGGAGCAAACAACCGCTTTCTCAGAATCGGCAACCCGATCGAGACGGGTGGCGCATTTGAGAAGTCTTGCAAGCGGAGCCACATCCGTATTCCGGCCTGGGACCATCCCAACGTTGCCTGGGCCTATCAGCAGGAGGCAGATGGCGTCTATCGTCTCAAGCCAGAAGTCCGTGCTGCTATTTGCAACGACGACGGTGAGGTGTTGCCGCCGTCGCAATGGGCGGACTGGTGCCCCAAAGACAAGATTGCAGGTGCGGTTTCAATCGGCTGGATTGAAGAGGCGCGAGCAAAGTACGGCGAAGGCAGCGCCTACTGGCAGTCGCGGGTAGAAGGCTTTTTCCCAGAAGATTCGGCTCAATCCACCATTCCGCGATCGTATTTTCTGGCAGCCCGACAACGCTACGACGCCGATCCGGAGAAGTGGAACCAACAGGCAGCGGCGCATCTATCGCGACTGGGTTTGGACGTAGGCGATGGCGTGGACGAACATGCTCTGGCCCGCTGGCAGGGTCCAGTGCTGTTCAGCGTTGCGCTCCAGCCGACGAAAGGCGACATGAAGGACAGCGGACGCGCCACTGGAATGGCGGTTCACGCGCTGAATCAACATCCGGGCAGTGTCACGGTTGATCGCGGCGGCGGCTTCGGATCAGGTCCGATAGATTCGCTGCTGGAGCAAGGTTTTTCAGCAGATGGGGTGCATTGGGGTCAGAGCGCGGTGGATTCGGCGCAGTACCTGAACGCCAAGGCTGAGGATTATTGGATGCTGCGAGAAGCCATGCGGAAGGGTGAAGTAGCGATCGCTCCGCTGGGTGAGTTAGAAGAGCGGGCGATGGAAGATCTGGCGGGTGTGTACTACGAAATTATGTCCACAGGCAAGATTCGCATTGAAGATAAGGCAAAGACGCGCAAACGGCTACATCGCTCTCCCGACGCTGGCGACGCGATCGTGATGGGCTTCAGGCAGCCTACTGGCGGAGCCTGGGGCACAGGCGAGGCGGCCTGGGGCTATTAGGGAGGTTATTAGTACGGAGTTGGGGAGAAAACACTTCACACAGCTCTCCGTGTAAGCAAGGTTCTCAAACTCACACAACAGTCTGGATACTGAATCTATACCCGTTGCTCCCCCCATTTTTCTCTTATGGTTGCCCCCTCAAACACCACAGAGCGTCTCTGGTCCCGATACAAACGCGCTAAGGCTGGCAAGCCCGCCATCGCCGAGCGCAATGCTGTTGCACTGCGGCATATTAATCTGGTGCGCGAAATTGCCCACCAAATGGTTGATCGTTGTGCCGAAAGCTACGAAGATTTAGAGCAGATCGGCTTCTGCGGACTGTTGAAAGCGGTAGAACGCTTCGACCCCGATCGGGGCATCGCTTTCAGCTCCTTCGCTGTACCCTACATTCGTGGCGCAATCATGCACCATCTGCGGGACCATTTCGGGCACTTGAAAATCCCTCGCAGAACCTACGAAACCAAGGGCAGAGTTCAGCGAACGCAGAAAAAGATGGCCGCTCTCGGGCGTGAAATGGATGAAACACAGGTGGCCCAAAAACTCGGCATCTCCGAGACTAAGTGGCGCTGGACGGCTGAAGCTACCTCACGCAAGCCGCTGGTTTGCCTGGATGAGGCGCTACACTGCCAAGAGGCGTCCACAACGTCTACCGCAGAGCACCAGTGGGTCCGATCGCAGTTAGGTAGGCTCGCAAACCCCTATCGAGATTGCCTGACAGAGCGGTTTTTTAAGGATGTGAGCGTAGAGTCGATCGCAAAGCTCCACGGCACCAACGCAGCCCAGGTGGAATTTTGGATTAACGAGGGATTGCAGCGGTTGCGTGCTGGGCACTCTGAAGGAGTCGAGATCGGTTAAGCCCTATGTCTGTCCTTGTTGAAGTGCTCACGGTTGAAGAAAAGATCGAGTTGAGCCAGCTAGAAGAGCGAGTAGAGCGTGGCCTTCGCGCCTTCTGTGAGGCGGGTTTAGCGCTGCGGCAGATCCGAGACAATCGACTGTATCGTGAGTCTTACGACGTATTTGAGGATTACTGCCGCGATCGCTGGGATTTGGGCAAGAGCTACGCATACGAGCTGATTGCAGCAGCGGAAGTGCAGGAAAATTTGTCCGGAACTCCGGACGCGCCCCAGTTGACCAGCGTGTCCCAGGCGCGCCCGATCGCGGGCCTTCCCCCAGAGCAACAGGTAGAGGTTGTCCAAGCGGCGGTGGCGGAGACAGGAAAGTTGACAGCGGCAACAGTTACGGCAGCCGCAGAACGGCTTCATCCAAAGTTTCAACCAGAGCAGCAGGTGTTTGTAGCAGACGCCGAGCATCCGCAGTATCAGCAGCCTGTAAAGGTTGTCGAGGCACAGGGCGACATCGTCCTGTGCGAGGTGCCCGACTCACCCCGACCCGTGCCGTTCTTTGCCAGCGAACTCACCCCGACCCTGACTAACGAAACCTCCTCAGTCCTCAGTCCTCAGTCCTCACTCAAAACTAGGCCCCAACACACGATCGAGGGTCTCGAAGTCATGCTGATGGTTGAGCGCGAGCGCTCCGCTGTTCTGGAAGACTTGCTGCGGCGGATTGTGGGGTCCTGCCAGACCGCATCGATTCAGGCGTTGCCAGCGTCGATGCTGCCGCTGATTAGAGAGGCCGAGTCGCTGCTGTAGGGAATTTTGCCCCTCTAGGGAATTTTGGAGCATCGTCGCTTTGTTGCTCCTGATGTCTTTAGCCAAGATTGCTACTGTTATTTGTCTACATGGGGAGACGATCGAGCGGTACTGCGCTCAGATCACCTCCCTAACTCAACTCTTAGAAGCCACGCTGCAGCGTGGTGCCAGCGACCCGAAAGTTGCCCAGGCTGCGTGCATTGAAGCGCTAAATATTATTCGCAGCGCTGCAGGAGGGAATTCCACTGTGATCCCTTCTCAGGCTGGCTATGAGCGACCCCTGCCCGATCGAGTGTCCCAATCGTGAGCGTCCTAACGTGCTCAAGGTGTTCGGGCTGACGGTAGACCCGATCGGCCTGACGCTGCATTTTGCCGTGGTTGCAATCCTGCTGATTCCGGCATCCCGCCGATCGATGAGCGCGGACTTTACCTGGAAAGAAGGCGCGGGCTGGCTAGGCGCGATCGCGCTGTTTTCTGCATTGGTGCAGGTAAGCCCGACGCAGCGCCTTGATGCCTCCATGAAACTATTCGAAAAAATCCGGTGAAAGATGCGCGATTCTGGCTCTGGTTACGAAGCTTTTTCCGATGGCTGCGATTGCTGCAACAGGTCCAGCAGCCATCCACCCTTGAGGAGCACTACACCGATCGTGCCGCCCTACTTCGACTGGTGTGTGAGCAGCCAGGAGTCGTCGATCTCTGGAAGCTCACACACCGAGACAGTCAGTACAACCTGTTTGTCAGCCTCGTGTATTTGCCCCAGCTGCGAGAGGAGCTGGCTCAACAGCGTGCCGCTGGAGGATTGGCTCCAAGCTATGCTGCCTGGAGAAAAAGCCTTACGGACGTCGTGGCAGGAAAGCTGGAAGCTCCAGCTGAAGTGGCTGCAACACACCTGGTTACTGCAAGCTGGGCAACCCGCCATCCGGTTCGACAGGTCAGCGGCGGAAAAACTTGCTTTGTCCATCGGACTGAGTGCGCTGCTGTTGTCTTTTGCGATTTGGAAGGGGTTGCCTTTATCTACGGCAGCCCCCGCAATCGTGTTGCTCGATCAATCGTTCGAGCCGTAATGCTGCGACTGATGCGCGTTGAAGCCAGTCGATCGCTCACTTGGGAAGATCGGGCACGACGCTGGGACTGGACCGGAGAACTAGAGCGCTATGCGCGAGTGGTGCTGGGCAAGACGCACGTATTGCAGCCGCGCATTCGGCGGTAGTAGTGGGAATTCCGAGGCATGACGATTCCTACCAAAGATTCCGATTTGCCGTCGTTTCTGCACCCGCTCTACCTCGAGGTCGCGGATGAGTTGGCGTTGGTTGCTGACTTGTGGAGCGAGCTAAAAGACTGCAAAAAACAGTATTTGCCCAAAGAGCAGGCAGAGCCGCCGCTCTCCTACCGCAATCGCCTCGATCGCACGCCGTTTGATTCCCGATTTAAGCCTGCGCTGAAGGGGCACGCAGGGCTGCTGAGCGATTTCACCGTACTCGAAGACACTGCCGCGTCAATTACCGCCGCAATTGAAGATATCGACCTGCAAGGCACCGACCTGACCACGTTTTTGACCGACCTAGACGAGATGGTGCTGCGCGACGGCGGCGCGGGCGTGTTGGTTGAATATCCGGTTGCGCTGGAGGGAATTGAGAGTGCGGCAGACCAGATGGCATTGGAGATGCGCCCCTACCTCGTGGCAATCGATCGACGAAACATCCTCAACTGGCAGATCGACTACATGCGCGGTAAGCCCGTAATTCGGCACTTAGCAATTCGAGAGATGCGGTTGGAGCCGGAGGGTTTGTTTGGCGTAGCAGAAAAAACGTACTATCGCGTGCTGCGTCCAGGCAGTTTTGAGGTTTACGAACTACGCGTCATCAGCAACAAGTGGCAGGCAGTGCTAGTGGAAGCAGGCGAGACTGGACTGGATCAGGTGCCGTTCCGCTGGTATTCGATCAGCAACTCCAAGTGGTTCGCAGGGCTGCCGCCATTCTTGAATTTAGCCAGATTAAATATTGAGCACTTGCAGAAGCGCTCCAGCCTCAACGAAGTGCTCTGGAAGTGCAACCTCCCAACGTTTTACCGCAAGGGTTGTCCGCCAATTCCGGGCACCAATCCTCCGCAGTTTCCGCCGCTGAAGATTGGTCCCAACTCCGTGATTGACGTACCGAAGGACGGTGAGGCCGGGGTGATCGAGCCAAAGGGAACCGCGATCGCGGCAACGCAGGCAGATACCGAGAAGCTAGAAGGCGCAATGGATCGCGTTAGTTTGGCATTCCTCACGGGTGGGGAAGCGTCCAAAACGGCGACAGAAATAATGATGGATTCGGCACAGACGCAATGCAGCCTGAAGAATATGGCGCGGCGGAAAGAGTCGCTGGTGCAGAGCCTGTTTTCGCTGTGGGTGGAATATACCGGAGAAACCGCTGCGGGTGGTATCCAGGTCAACGAGAGCATCCTACAAATGCCGATGTCGTCTCAGGATGCAGGTCTGGTGCTGGATAATATGGGAGTCAAATTCAGCGATCGCTTGGGCTTGGAGCTGCTGAAATATCGTCGCTGGCTCCCGCCAGAGGTGGACGTGGATGCAGAGGTAGAGCGGCTGGAAGGAATGCCGCAGGCGCGATCGCTAGTATCAGAGGCAGACGTGGAGGTAGAACGTGGACGACAAACTAACCCCGATCGGCAACCCGCTGCCGCGTGAGGCCCTGCTGAAGCTGGCAGATTTTACTCAAGCGGACCTCGATCAAGCAATTAAAACGGCAAACAAAAGCCTGAAGCCGTTCCTACAGGCAAACAGCAGGGAATCCTAGAGCTACAGAAGAATGCTTATACTGATTTCCCGCCGCCAGGGTAAAAGCTGGCGGTTTTTTCGTGCGGGAACGCTGAAGTGTTGCGTTTAGCCCTTCATGATGTCTTCCTCAGTTCTTAAGGCTCCCTTCCCCTACTTCGGCGGCAAGTCCCGCGCCGCACATCTTTTCTGGCAAGGTTTCGGCGACGTAAAAAATTACGTTGAACCGTTTGCGGGATCTCTGGCGGCGGTGCTAAGCCGCCCTAACTACAATCCCTCTCGTCATACCGAGACGGTCAACGACCTCGATTGCTACCTGTCAAATTTTTGGAGAGCACTGCAGTCCGATCCCGAATCCGTCGCCTATTGGTGCGATCAGCCCGTCAATGAGGCAGACCTCCACGCTCGACATACGTGGCTATCCAATCAATTCGAGTTTCGTGAACGGATGCACAGCGACCCTGATTATTACGACTCGAAGATTGCTGGGTGGTGGGTTTGGGGACTCTGTGCCTCGATTGGTGCAGGATGGTGTGCCAAGTCACAGCCGCCACGAGGCTTGCCTCACCTGGGCGACAACGAACAGGGTGTGCATCGTCAACTACCTCACCTGGGCAACAACGGGCGGGGCGTGCATCGTCAACTACCTCACCTGGGCAGCGACGGAGAGAGCCAACATTCTGCTGACCTGTATGAATATTTTGAAGCGCTGGCAAACCGTCTGCGTCGAGTGCGAGTTGCTTGTGGCGACTGGACGCGGGTGTTAGGCCCCTCAGTAACGGAGCGTATCGGCATCACTGGGGTTGTGCTTGATCCACCGTATGAGCAGACTTTGAGATCTGATGTGTACAGGATGGAGACGCCCGTTTCTGCGGCTGTGCGCGAGTGGGCGATCGCCAATGGCACCAACCCCAGGCTCCGCATCGCGCTTTGTGGCTATGCAGACGAGCACGAGATGCCTGCTGATTGGCAGTGTGTCGCCTGGAAAGCGGGAAATGGCTACAGCGGCAAAGACAACGAAAATCGCAAGAAGGAGCGGATTTGGTTTAGCCCCCACTGCTTGCAGGTTTGCCAAGACGAGGAGCTAAATCGGCGCATTGCCAAGATGCACGGCTACGGGCGATTGGTCACCTATGAGCAGGCTCTACGCCTCACCCAAGCCGCATGAACCCAGAACAATCAGAACAAACTGAAACCACCGACACGATCGCGCCATCGCCGCGCAATTTTTCTATTCCGGGCTGCGTCGTAACGATCGTCAACGAAGACGACACAGGCAGGCCGATCGGGGACTTGCTGGTGATCGTGTTCAACCTGGCAAGCGCCAACCCTGATGCCAAGGTTGACTTCTGGGTGAAGATTTTGCCGTGAGCGAAATTGGCTATAACCCACGCGCTGGGCGGTATGTCTACACCGACACGAAGCGGTTTGTGCCTCAGGCCGTAATCCAAAGCCTGCGAGAGCAGGAAGAGCGGCGATTGGAGGTGCGATTGCAGGCGCACACGCGGCTATTAGCCTCTGGCAAACTGCATCTAGCCGAATGGCAGCTCCGCATGGGAGAAAGCCTGCGCGACTTGCATCTGCGAACCATGACGCTGGCAGCAGGTGGAAAGGATCGCCTTACAGCACAGCACTACGGCGCGGCTGGCTACCAGCTCCGTCGTCAATTTGAGTATCTAGATGGCTTTGCCCGATCGCTCCACGCAGGCAACCTCACCGAGAAGCAAGCACTCACCCGCGCTGCCATGTATGCAAGCTCGATCCGCGTGACCTTTGGGAGAAGTGAGCAGATTTCTCGCGCAACTGAAGGGTTCGCTCAAGCGATGCGCGGCCTAGATGCAGGCGCAAATCACTGCCCAGACTGCATCGACCACGTGACTGAAGGATGGGTATCCCTAGAGTTGATCGTCACGCCAGGGACGAATTGCTCATGTCGGCAGCGCTGTCGCTGCTGGGTTCGGTATCGGCGTGTGAATCTGTCGCGGCGGCTTCCGGCAGCGTAGGCGGCACGATCGCCTCACTCCACCACTGCCAACCCTGAAAGCTGCCGAGCTTCTCATCTCTGCCGCCGAACGCCTCACGCGCCCGCGGCCCTTTCGCACCTTCATACACCTGTACCAGCACCCGATCGGTGCTCTTTGCCCAGTAATAGCCTGGGTTGAGAGGCGCTTCGTCAGTCCAAGTGCCAGTGGTCTCTGCTGCGGTTTTGGTGCTGCGTGCCATAGGAATTCTGATGTAGAACCGCCACCATTCTATCCCTGACTTCTATGCCTTTCACCCTAGAGCAGCGCTATGCCATCCTTACTCACCTAAACCTGTCGCTGCTGCGATCGGCGCAGATGCAATCGAATTACGCTGACTACTCTGGCGACTTTCGCCGCTATGATGCGGTGCTGTCGCCGACCGAGTATCAGGCGAATCGACCCCAACCGCTGCTATTCAAGGAGGCGGATATTTGGAAGCGATTAAACGATCTAGAGGCAAAGTCCGAGTTTTTGGTGCAGTCGGTGGTGACGATCGTCGATGACCTGACGGACGTAGAAACGCAGCTAAAAGCCGCTCGCAAGAATCCCAACTATGCGCTGTTCAAAACGGCAGAGCTAGAGTGGGCGCTGGCTGAGAAGTTGTCGGGGCTGCATCTGCAGCGCGATGAAGCGATCGCTCAACTTCGCTACCACTTAAACCTGCCGCCGATGCCAGCTGCGCAGGGCGGTGCTGCAACAATTAGGAGCTAGGGCGATCACAATCGGTTCAGTCATTGGCTTTTCAGAAATTGATAGGCGTTAATTGCAAGCTGCTCCAGCCTGTCCAGCTTTTCAAGCAGTTCGGCTTCATCAAGGCTGTATAGGGTAAGCGTCGTTGCACAAACCTCCAAGCTGGCGTGGATCTCAAGCTCCCACACCTTCGGGCTGCCGATCGCCTCAGAATACCTGTAGAGGTTGAGGTAGCAGTCTTCTAAGCCTTCAACCTTTTTCTGCAACAGAACCGCCGCGATAGACCTGCCGTGTTGCTTGCCGTGGTAGCGGTAGCCCTGAGCTGCCCAAAACTCAGCATCTACTTCAGGAATTGGGAAAAGCCTATCTACGATGCTCATTTTGGGCGGCGCTTCTCAACTTCGGCTTCAATCTGCTGGCTCGGATGGATGCTGCTAACTTGGTTGGCAAGTGTCCGCGCCTGCTGAATAGAATTGATTGCCTTTTGCTGGAGCCGCGTATCTTTAACGTTTGCCAGCACAATTTTTGCGAATTCCAGGGCTGCGGCGTCGATCTTTCGTTGCGCTTCTGTGGGCGCTTTAGAAGCGAATTGCCTAGTTAGCTCATCTTCGGTCATGGCGTCAAGTCCGATCGCGCTACCTGGGTATCCTAACAGCAGAATTTTATGAGGACGCCCCCTTATGCCCGGATCGCTGAGCAACTACGCAGAAAACAAGCTTCTTGATATGACGTTTGGCGGGGTGCCGTGGAATCCACCGCCAATCCTATATTTTGGCTACTTTGTCACGGCTCCGGCTGAAGAAGGCGCAGGCACCGAGCCAAATTCAGGTAACTATGCACGGGTGGGCATTGAGAACAACAGCAGCTTGTTCCCGGTCACATCAAACCAGATCAAGACCACCGCGCTACCTGTGCAGTTTCTTGGCGCAACAGCAAATCATGGGTTGGTAATCGCAATCGGCATCTTTGATGCGTTGGTCAATGGAAACCTGTTGATCTACGGACAGCTTGAAGAGCCAGTCATGATCGAAACGGGTGACGCCTTCAAGCTGCCGCCGGGGTTTGAAATCAAGTTCAATGCCACGGGCACTTACAGCAACTTCACCAAAAACAGCTGGTTAAACCACCTACTCGGTGGCACGCCGTTTAACGCGCTGGCGAACCTGTTCTTTGGCTACAGCACAACGCTTTCAACGCCTGCCGTCCCTGGCACCGAACCCACCGCAGGCAGTTACGCTCGCGTCCAGGCTGCAAACACGTCCTTGCTATTTGAGCCGTCTTACGATGGCAGCAAGCGCTTGATCAAAGATATCAACTTCGTTGAAGCGGATGCCCTTCAGGGCACGATCGTTGAAGGCTCTGTCTGGACCGCTCAAGTGGGCGGCAATCAGCTAGCAGCGATTCCGCTTGGCGCACCCTATCCGGTAGGCGCTAACGTTCAGCCCTATTTTGCTGCCAACGAACTCATCCTAAAACTCGACTAATATGGCACGCCTGCATTTTGCGATCGCAGGTCCGGTATCAGCGACTTCTGATGCAACGGTGCCTGAAATCAAAGTTAAAAAGAACTTGCTGAGTCGCCGCCCTGTAGTGGGTGGCGAGGTAGAGATTCGGGTTAAGCAGCGCGGACGAGTGCGATCGCGCAAAAGCGAACTGATTGACCTGAAGGGCGGCATAGCCGGAAAGCTGCACTATCGCGTTCGCTTGGTTCCTGCCGGACCCGTCACGGCGACGATCGAGGTTAAGGTGCCGTACTTCCTGGATGCGCGTCCGGTGGCCGCACCGATCGGCAAGCTGGGACTGGCGACGGTGCAGAACTTCCTCGACCCGAATGCATCCCTGCAATCACTGTCAGGGCAGCGCTTGGTGCGCGGCGATTTGATTCCGCTGCTGTTCCGGGTGCAGGGACAGAAGCTCACTGGACTGAAGGGGCAGTTGACCGTGAAGCGGGTGGGCAGTCCTCCCTTGCCCGCGCTGACGATTACCAAGTCTGCGCCTGCAACCATTACGCAGGCAGATCCGACGATCGACCCACAGACCAAGCTCGAAACCCTCTCAGGGCAGTTTGCCATCGAGCCAGGTGACACGACAGGCTTTCCTGACACCGAAGTTGAGCTGCGCTATCAGTTCAGCCTCAGCGACGGTTTGGGACGGTCCTACACGATCGAGCAAGGGACGTTCACGGTCTACCCAGCCTTGTAATATTAGGTTGAAGCTGGATCTGCGGACTTGCAGATCTTTATTGGCGCTGCTGAACTGACTCGGCAGCGCTTTTGTTTGGGGCATACTGAACGCAGAGTTATACAGCGCCATGCCCTTTCCTGATCCAGAGAGACGTGCAAATTTCCTCGAACGACTAGAACGTGCAGGGCTATTGCCCGATCGAGAAGAAGCGCTTGCGGAAACGATTCGAGAGCAGCGCTGGATTCTGCCAATGGGCAATAGCGCTGAAACGGCTCGGTTTGAGTTGATTGACGGGAATGGCAGAGTAGCGCGATCGACGGCTGTACACCTGACGCGGTTCACACTGAGTCGATCTGGGCAAGCAGTTCAGCTTGATCTAGAAGGCAATTTATCTCCGGGGATGCGAGTTGTTAACGAGCTTGGAGAATGGCGACTGGAAATTGGCGGCGCGACTGTGCTTGGCGTCGTGCAGCGTGTAGACCGCATGGCGGACGGACAGGTTCGCGTCTGCTTTTCGATTTGGGCAACAGGAACGCATGAAGAGAGAACGCATGAAGGCTTTATAGATCAACCGTTTTGGAGCGGTAGATTAACCGCGATCGTGCCTATCTTTCAAGGCTCCGTCTCACAGGGGCACAGGAACCCTGAGCAGTACTACATGGGACTGGATTTTGCTCGTGACACTCCACGGAATCGACATATAGCGGCTCTTGCTCAGGGCGGTCGCATCTACCCTGGCACCACTCAGCCCATCTCGCCAATCCCTCAAATCTGTCGGGACTGTCAGTTTTTGTGTGGAGAGCGGCACGACGGAAACCTGTTGGTCTGCGCGGTGCATCCCAGCGGCAATGGCGAGGACTGCAAGGATTTTAAGCCGCGCTAGGGAATTCTGAAGGCAGTTACTCACTGCCCCTATGTCCTCACCCTACGCTGGGCTCGACAACAGCTTCAGGACTTACGCAGGAGCAAGGTAAGGTAGTACAAGCAATCAAGGGTTGAGCAGATGAGCTTTACCAAATTGGACTACTGCCAGTATTTACTTAGTAGTCCCATCAACTACA
>NZ_JACJPG010000186.1 GCF_014695955.1 Leptolyngbya sp. FACHB-36
TGATATACCGTTCGGACGCATAGCTCAGTTGGTTAGAGCACCACGTTGACATCGTGGGGGTCACTGGTTCGAGTCCAGTTGTGTCCATTCCTTACACAGTAAGGGTTTCAAGCCTTAAAGAAAGGGCTAAATTAGAGCGTTGATTTGCAATAAGGCTATACCAACTTGTACCAAGTTATGCCAGGTTGAGGCGTTGGGCTGGTATGCGAGTGGTATATGAAAGTTCGGGTCGAAGCCTTCAAGGGGTGGTTACGGCTGCGATGGAGCTACGACGGTAAGCGCCATTGCCTGTCTTTAGGTTTTGAAGACACGCCGTTAGCGCGGACGGTTGCCGAAGGCAGAGCGAGAACCATTGAGGCAGACATCCTTAGTGGCAACTTCGACCGCACTCTGAACAAATACAAAGCAGCAGATCAGCAGACTGCCGCGATAACTGTCTGCAAGCTGTTTGAGAAATTTATTGCCTACAAGCGCAAGACTTCGATTCAGCAACGCTCACTCGAAAAGTACACCGGGCTGCTAGGGCATCTTGAGATCTTTTTCAAGCAGAGAAGCGCTGCGGCGATCGCCCCAGAAGATGCTGAATTATTCCGTGAGTGGCTGCTGACTCGATTGGAGCCTGTTACCACCTCGGAACGAATTGGACTGCTAAAAGCT
Source organism: Leptolyngbya sp. FACHB-36 (assembly GCF_014695955.1). Classification (GTDB taxonomy): domain Bacteria; phylum Cyanobacteriota; class Cyanobacteriia; order Leptolyngbyales; family Leptolyngbyaceae; genus FACHB-36. The sequence goes on from NZ_JACJPG010000186.1 coordinate 658, forward strand.
TGCTGGCAGTGGGGCATCCAACGGCAGCTTGTCACAAGCAATCCCTGGAGTGGGGTAAGAGTGCGTGTTCCTGTGAAGCGCCGCCCCGCTCCATTTACCCAGCAGGAGATGAAACGCATCATTGACGCTTTCAGATCTCACCCCACCTACGACTATTTCGCAGATTACGTTGAGTTTGCCTTTTGTACTGGAATGCGAACCGGGGAATTGATAGGACTGCGGTGGAGATCAGTTGCTGCTGACTGTCGGTCTATCTGGATTGGAGAAGCTTTGTCGAGAGGCGATCGTAAGGAAACTAAGACAAACAAGGCGCGAGAACTGCCGCTCAACAACCGCTTAACTTCTCTCCTTATCGCCCGTCGCACTGACAGTGCAGCGCCCGATGATTTGGTATTCACGACGCCACAGGGCAAACCGATCGACGATCACAATTTTAGAAACAGAGCCTGGAAGCCGATTCTCAGGCAATTAGGCATCGAATACCGCAAACCCTACGCAACCCGCTCTACTGCCACAAATCATCTTTTAGATTTGGGGCTATCTCCGGTTGAAGTGGCTGATTTGCTAGGCAACTCCCCACGCACCATCTACACCCATTACATCGGGAATGTTCGGAGAAGATCGGAGTTGCCTGACATCTTGACTGATTAACTTTTTAACTTTCTTTTTTATAGAAAAAGGTGGTAACGGTGGTAACGCAGCAGCTAAAAGCCATTCCCCATAGACCTTTCACCCTGTTACCACCTTATCCAGGAAGGTGGTAACAGGTGGTAACAGAAGCAGGGGCAATAAAAAACAGCAAGCCTTTGAGACTGGCTTGCTGTGTAGATTTCAGCAACTCACCGATACTGTTACCACCTCCAAAACGGGCGTTACCACCTCTGCCCTTAAAGGTGGTAGTGAGTAGGGCAGAGGTTATGCGGTCTTTTGCAGGCTCTTAAGGGCTGTCTCGATCGCGGCTTGGTGCCTCGCAGGATTGTTGTAGTTCTGCTGCCAGTCTTCCAGCAGGAATCGGCTGTAGACAATTTCGCGGCTCTCAGTGACTTTCCAGTGCAATCCCTCGATCCAGCGCCCCGCTGCTGTGCAAGCTTTCCGCCGCCGATTCAAAGTGTTTCGAGAGATGGGGCGATCGCCCACTGCCAGCAACTCGCAAGCCTTATGCCAAGTGACGTACTGTTGCGCCGTTGGAGATTTCATCGAACATCCCCCTCAAAGTCTGGATCTTCGATGTAGCCGTCGATGTGGTTGGAATCGATGGTTGCCGCCATCTGTGAGAACCTAGGATCTGTTTCAAGTTGCTGGCTGGAAGCAGGTTGTTTCATTAGTTGCTCAATCCGCTGTTTCTCCGCTTTCGTGGGAAGGCGCTTCCAAGCTTCGTTACAAAGCTCTTTTGAGAAATCGTCTCTAAGCTTTTGAAGTTCGCTACTGCTGCCGCATTGAGACATTCGCTCTGCTATGGAGTTGATTTGCGCGTCCCTGTCAGCAGCAGCCCGATCGGGTTCTGCTGATTCCGTCGATTCCGCTGCTGGGGGTGTTGGCTCTGCTGGGGGCGTGGGTGACGACTTCTCAGGTAGAGACGGCTTTTGCCAGATTTTGACAGCCTTACCGTCGATTCGCTTGGTGACTTTCCGCCAGCCCATCTGCGTCAAAATGCCAGCTACGCGCATCTGACTTGCCTTGTCGCGCTTCCCAATTTCAATTTGAAGCACCGATTCGAGGATCTGGTCTACGGTCACGCTCTCAAGCACATCGACGTAGATTTCAATCCGTTCCTCCCACGGGTCGCTAGTTTGGAACTGCTCTGCGATTTGCGCCGCCGCGACTCTTTCAAGGTTGGTCAGCCACCACTGCTCACCCCGTTTGTAGAGAGCCACCGCAGCCGCCCAAACGCGATCACGTTCCTCCTGTAGCAGAGGGATGTCGATCTCTTTCAGGACTGGAATCACCCAGTAGCGCCGCTCTCCAGTGGGGTCAGACAGAAATTCAGGTTGGTTCGTAGTTCCGACTATGACTGACGATCGAGGCATTTCCTCTACGTCGCGCCCGTAGGGAGGTCGGACGTAATCGACGGTACAAGACAAAAACGCTTTCGTTGCAGAAACGTCCTTGCGTCGGACCACGGTTTCTAGCTCTGCCAACTCAGCAACCCAAACGCGATGGAGCTTCAGCTTTTCGTCTTTCTCCCCAATGTTGCTGATCGAATCGTCAAAGTACTCGTCTCCACCTGCTAAAACCTTGAAGAAAGTGGACTTTCGGGCACCCTGTTCGCCCTGCAAAATCAACGCAGTATCCATCTTGCACCCCGGTTGGTAAGCACGGGCTACCGCACCTACCAGGGTCCGCATCAGCATCGTGTTGTAAATCGGCTCCGACTGCCCAAAGTAGCGCCGCGCCATTCCTTCAAGGATCGAGGTGTCTTCACCGTGTTCATCAGACACTCGATCGAGGTATTGGACGATCGGGCTGTAGGCGTTGCGTTTCGCCGCCTTCAGCAGCACCGCAGGGAAACTCGATCCCGATTTAGGCTCAAACCCGAACTGAATCTCCAGTTCGACTGCTGCTGTGCCAACCGGAAACGGATTCCCGTCTAGCTCAACTTGCTTTTTCAGCGTGTTGAATCGCAGGCGATCGCCAAAGCTCTGGATCAGCCTCAAATAGTCGCACAGGCAAGACTTTTCAAAAATTACCGACCACAGATACCCGCCTTTCAGCTCTGCCAGCTTTTCGACCTGATTCGTCTTCTGCAAGCGCTCGATCAGCGCAGTGGCAAGCTGTTCAAGCCAATCTTTGCTGTTTTTTGGGTCAAGCCCAAGGGTTTCAAGCAGTTTGTTGGTTTCGAGCTTTGGAAGATAAGCAACTGCTCTCTCTACCGCGCCCTTAATCAGCTTACGCTTCTCGCCAGTCTCTAGCCCGTCCCAATCCTTCTGAAGCCCTGACAGCAACTCAGAGGGGTCAATATCTGACTCAAACAGTGATTTGTAATCTGCCGTGCTGGTTCGGTGAGTAACCTTCCACTGCTCAAACGGAATTGCGGTAGCGTAGGCGCTTTCCCATGCCGCGCCGCCAGACTGAGCCACCAAATCATCAACACCCTTCCCGTCGGCATTGCTCCAAGTGGCGATGACAACATTGCCACCCGTCGCTTTCAGCACCCGCCCCAACTTCAATGTTGCCCAGTTAACCCTGCTGCGCGTTTCCGGCTTCGAGTCCTCATCGAATGCCACAATCCAGCATCGATCAGGGTGGGCAAACCTTTCCAGGTCTGGAATCAAGTGCCGCTGATTCTCCGGTCCGTCCTGACTTTTGCAAGTGCCGCAATCAACCCCGTAAAGGGCAATCGCCACGTACCCCAAACTCAGCAGACAGAGCGATTTTTTAGCGCCCTCTGTAACGATGATCGGGATCTCTGGATGGTCTGCTATGAAGTCCCAGAAAGACCCGTCAGAGGGGAACTCAACACCGTATCGCTGACTGATTAGCTGACGTATCACAACGGGAGTCGGAGGCAGAAACGCCCGTGAACCGTTGCCTACAGGTGTTTCGTACTTGATCGGCTTGCCATCAATTACCCGTGGGTTCTCTGGTTTGGCTTGCCAGAATGAGCGGTCCTCATTGATGAACCGGGCGATCGCTCCAAAGCTGTGCGGTCGCTTCGTCTGCCAGTTCGGTTTGACTTCCCAACCTAGAGCCTCATTCGGCTCCCATCGCCCCGTTTCTTCAATGAAGTCGATCGCCTCATCGACTAACGCAGGAGCGATCGCGCTTTCTTCGATACATTCGCGTTTGATCTTTTGCTCAAAACCTGAGGGAGAGTAATTCATCGCAAAATTCCCCCTTTCGGTGAAAGAAACTCTTGCTTTACGATCCAGCGCCAGCGTTCAAACTCTCGCTCAACGTTGAGTGCGCTGTTTGGGCAATAGCTCATGAACATATGCCCGCACTGGAAGCATAGGCGCACATCAAAATACAGTGAGTTGTGAATGATGGTTCGCTTCGTTTTGCAGCAGCGATCCTCATTGCAGACAGGCTGATACTTACCCATTGCTCCGCCCTCCCGTCTGCTCCATCAGCCAGATCGAGTAGAGCCGCCGAAATTCTGCTCTCGGTAAGCCGTGGAAGGCTGCAACTCGGTTCAGTACGAATTGTTGTTGCAGTTGCCCTTTCAGTTGCGAGATCGCACTGAATGAGGCAAGTAGTGTTTGGAAGTCGAGATCGAACTGTGATGGGTTCATTTGCCGCTCCCCTTCCAGTTAGGATGAGAGCGCAACCATTGCACGTCCGAAACCCATCCGCTCGATCCGCAGGTGCGAGAAGGGTTTGAACACAGTTCGGCATCTAAACCGGGGATAGCGATCGGGGATCCACAAATGCGACAGCTGCCGTAGCGATGATCCGAGAGCGAAGCTGAAGTGAAGTCACTCATGCCGCCCTCCCAAAAAGAAACTACGGTCCTTCCGTGGGGATTCTGCGGTAAAATTGAGGCAAGAAAGTTCTTGACGATTGAAGCGGGCAAAAGTTACTCTCATACGCATTGCTGCTCCTGAGTAGTGATGAGTCCCCCACTTAGGCGGAGGGACGTGACCCCGAAACGTTGAATCTTGGTCGGTGAAACGTTTTCGGATGATCTCTAAAAAGACAAACCCCCAAAGCTTCTAGCTGAAACTAGGCTGCTTTTGGGGGTTCTTGCTTTTCAGGGCTATCAGCGGACTTGAGGATCGGTTTGATGGCAGCGCGGCAAATTGAGCCCCGTGGAATTTGGGTTTCCTGAGATAGCCTCACAAGCGCGGCATATTCATCTTGGGTGAACCGGATCGTTAGTACAGGCATAAATTCCCTCCACTACATATAGTGTACTGCACCTGAAAATACCCGTATCAGTAGCGTTTTGAGCCTAGTACACGGAACGCTACTGGAAACATACACCATGCCGAGCAATATGTTGCACGCAATAGTGTAGTGACTGATACAGAAATATGCTTTAGGGCTAAAAACTTTATATTTGCGCGACCTCACAGCACCGCGCCCGCCCACAGACGATCGCCGCACTGCAATAACGAACTGCTGGCAAGCATATAAATTAACTGACTATTAGCCGAATTCGGCTAATAGTCGGCAATCACTGTGGCTCACCTGACTTGATTTTTGGTGGAAAGCGATCGGGGTATTTAATCCGCACTGCAACCTCAACTAGAAACGCTGCAAGGTTGGCGGTTGGACGCCCTTCACCATCCGCCCATTCTTCCAGGCTCTCAAAAACTTCTTTTGGAAGCGTGATGGTTGTTCTCTTGGTAACGTCCGAAAACTTTGCCATGTATGAGCCGATCGACTGCGACATAAGAATCTTAGCCTCCTTTAAGGGGTACATAGCAGTAAGCATTGGTTTCAATAGTTTTCGCATTGGTACCAATGTTGACAGCATTGGAACCTATGCTACCATACGAGACATAGAGCGGCAAACTTGGCAAAAACAGCCACATTGGGCACATCTGCCAGTGAGTCGTGAATAAGCCTCTGCCCTTTGTGCATCAATACTTTGAGAGGGATTTTGAATGATTGTTGACGTAGAAAACCCCCTAAAAATCACGGCAACCCTGCCTGATACTGCCAGTAATGGCAAACTTGCCAGTGCTACCCCGATCGGCGTTGACGTTGGCAACGGAGCGCTGAAGCTCGTCACGGGAAACGGTGAAATTCGCCTCGATAGCTACGTTCACTACCTGTCTGAACAGGCATCAATGGCGATCGATTCTGGCTATGTCGAATACCACGCAGGCGATCGCGCTGACTTAATAGGGAAGCAATGGGTAGGCGGACTGAACGCCTACTACCAAGGATTACGCGCTGCTTACCGCGTGTTTGATACCTCCCTTGGAAAAGCCGATTTAGGGCTGCAACTGCTGCTGTCTGCCCTGTCGATGCTGCCTTACCGCTCTGAGTGGCACCTATGCGCTGTGTGCAGCATCCACGACGGGGAAACGCTCGGTAGCCTGCTTAAAAGTGCTCTTGAAGGTACCCATACGGTTCTGATGGGCAAGAAACGATCGACGGTGCATCTGTCGGTTGCAGCCGTGCTGGAGGAAGGCTGTGGAGCCATCATCCACTATCAGAAGCAGTGCGACACGACCAACGCGCTGCTGTATGACCTGGGGAATGGAACGCTGATTATCAGCGGCTTCAACGGACTCAAGATGACAGATCGCCGCTACTCCCAGAATGGCGGGGCTGAGTCGCTGATCGATGCCATTGCCATAAACAAGCAAGTTCGCTCAAAGCTGCTGAAAGAGGGCGATCGTCACTTGATTCGTGCTGGCATCGAGAACCGCACGTTCACCTATGGGACTCAGCACCCGGATTGGAATTTCAAGGATGCCTACCGCGCTGAACTGCCATTGTGGGTCGATCGCGTCCTCAAGCCGATGGTGCGACCGACCGAAGAACGGATGGCATCTGCAACCGCGCTGATTGCGATCGGTGGTGGAGCCTGCCTACCAGGAATTGAAACGCTGCTGGCAAAACGCAACATCAAGGTATTGAGCGATCCATTGTGGGCTAATGCTCGTGGTTTGTATGCCTATGCCGTTCGTAAGGCTGATAGCCTCTAGGAGTCATCGTCATGCGTGTATCGATCGAGCGAGGCTATCAGCCTGCAATTCGGGAACTCATGCGGCAACTGCGAACTGACGATCCAAAGTTAGCGGTACATCACGTTATCGGCTGCTGGTTTGCTTCTAACGGGTGCCCTGGTCATGCCGTCGCACCTGCCACCACTGCGGCAGAGCAGCCACCGTCCCAACTTCCAGACGATGAATTTAGCGACATTACCGAGTGGGCATGAGTTGCAAACGCCACCGCTTCCGGCTCCGCTCCATCAGTTTCATCGAATCTATGTTGCTGTCGATCGTCGTCCTGCAAGCGCTGTACACCCAGCATCAGAGCATCTGCCCACGCTAAAGCCAGTCCTCACTTCTCACGGCTAGGACTGGCTCTCACCCCGAAACACTACTAACGGAGCTACTTCCAATGTTACAGATCTCCATCTACGACGCCCAAGCGCGTCAATGGCGCGACCTGCCGATCGATGCCGATGGGCACTCGTCAGAGTTCAGCGACTATCTAGACGCAATGCTGGCAGAACTGCCGCAGGTGGATCTTCCCGACGCTGCTGAAGGCGATACAGATTGTGAATGTCCCAGCTGCACACCTAGCGCTGCTGCGCCCTTCAGCTTCCTCTACCCTGCATCGTTCATGAATGGAGGTGATGCAGCATGAAGCCGCTCACCTACTACATCGACACCGATTCAACTCGCGGCATCTCTGAACATTACGGGTCCAACCTGCAAGAAATTACCTTCATCGAACAGCTTGTTCTCAGCAGTATCGTTAGCCAATTTCTAGCCGCGATCGCAGATGACACCAATGAATATGACCTGCTGGCTGCTGCTGACGATAACCCGCTAGAGCAGACGGGGGAAGTCAAGGACATCCTCGAACGGTTGCAGACAGAAATCAGCGAACCGCTGCTTATCGGCTTCCTGCTGGCGATCTCGAACTTCCTGTACGAGGCACCGCCCATCGTGTTCGATGCTGAGCGCTACGACGATGTGAGAACAGTGCTGCTAGAAGACGGTATGAACGCACAGGTGGCACAGCAGGCAGCGCTTGTCATTGCCGCCGATCATCCCTGTCTACCTCGCACCCAACACGCTCAGGACAACGTTGCCGCCGCATGGCAGCAGTTCAAGGGCTTTTACGTCCCTAAGGACCGATTGCAACCGATCTTCTTTCCTACTGCCGAATAGACCGCATAGGGGCGATAGCCCCAGCTCATGGCGCGATCTCCCCTTACTCATCACTACTCACAATCGAGAAAATTATGACCACTTCAGAGATTGACCTGTCTGACCTATGGGTATCCGAGATTGGCGAATTGCTAGCAGCGCTTGGAATCTACTTGCAAGAAGGGTTTGACCAGTTGGAAGAGGGAGGTTATGTTGCTGTGTCGATCGAAGATGCGCGAGACAGCCTTCAGCTACACGGTCCCGGCAATGGCAAAGTTTCAACGATTGCTCGGTCCCTTGGGAGTCCCGATCCTGCTGTTGCGCTCGACTTGGTTGAACAGCTTGTGCAAGCACTACGAAGCGACCAAAAGCCGTTCCAAATATGGCGCGAGGCGTTGAAGAAGTCGCCCGAAGAACTTGCAGCAGCGATCGAGTCGGTGAAGGTGGGCACTGAGCATCAGGACCTCCGATCCCTGGACGACGAATAGACGCAGAGGGGCGATCGTTCTGCGACACGCCGATCGTCCCTGCTTCACTCACTGCTACTGCTCATTACTCAAAAATCACCCATGAAAGACCTGGAAGAGCTACTGCGTAGCACCCCCAGTCCGCCCACTCGCCCTCGCGTAGTGCTCAACACGGACTGGGTAGAAGATCACGGACTGCTAATTGGGGGTGCTATTTTCGCCCTTATTGCTCTTGGTTTTGCCACGCCTGGGCTGCTCGAAAACCAGCGACAGAACCAGCAGGCAGGTAATGAACTTCGACCTCTGCTAGCTGAACAGCAGCGCCAGCAAGCGCTGAATCAGATTGCAGCAGGACAAAACCAGATCGCAGAGGACCGCTATAAAAACCCGAACTGCGTCGCCGTGCAGCGGGTTGTGTCGGGTGAGCCTGCCCACCGACTGGACGGCACGATCGTTTCTGCTGGCAGTATGGTCTGTGATTTTGGCGGCGGCACGGGTCTGGTCATTGCTCACCCCACAGGCAAGTTTGACCCCGTGACGCGGCAGCAAATTATGCGCCCGATCGTTACGCAGGTCATCTCAAGCCAAGGACCAGAATTTCAGAGTTTCAGAAAACGTATGGAGGCAAAGTAATGGCACTCAAAAACCGATCCACAGCAACCGTTCCACAAGATACTCCCCAACCTCAAACCCGCTTCCCCGTCAACAACAGCCCGATTCCGCCTCAGACCTTGGATCACGCTACCAAGAGCAGCGTTACCGCGATCGGCGTGTTTGTCTTTCTGGCGCTGATTGTGGTTGTGGGCATCAACTTTATCCCCTACCTGCAACTGGCTAGCATCCTGATCGGCAGAATCCCCGGTATGGTTGGCTTTCTGCGCGGGATTAGCGTGGTTGCCTTTCTACTGGCAACGATCGCCCTTTGCCTATCCTCGTACTGGCTAACCTATGGCGTTGCGGATGCATCCAAAAAGATGAGCTACAGGCAATCCAGACGTATCGCGCTGGTGCTAGCGGGTATCACCGCTGTAATTTGTGCTTCTGTTCAGGTTCCACCTGAGGCGATCTTTGCCGCTGCGCTGGGGGCTGTTGTCTCTGCTTTGATCATCCTGAACCAGTTTCGCTGGATTCTCTTTCAGAACGACTTTCAGAAGGTTCTGGATTCCGGGCGGGAAGAGGTTCGCCGCCAGAAGGAGCGGGAAGAGCTTCAGGTGGATAGCAGAAGCGACCTGAAAGACGATTTAGAGGTCGCAAGTCGCAGCAGACGGCAGACCTTGAAGCGGCAGGCGACGATCGCTCTGATTATCGATATCTGCGTCTCCGTCTACACCTTCCCGCCGATCGCGATTAACTCCGTCTGGCTGCTGATCGTGACGCAGAATCTAGCCCTAATCGATTGGTTTAACGCTGGCATCTGCGTTGTCACGACGCTGTTCACGGGCTGGCTGCTGCGGCTGTACCTCTCCAAGGAGGCGGCATGAACGGCAAGCTAACCCCAATACGGCGGCATCAAATGTTTGAACTTAAAGAAGAGGGTGAAGGCTCACAGTACGTTGCCGTTGGCGGCATGGTTCTGACGGGTGTGCTGTGGATTGCAACTGCCAGCCCGATCGGAGTGCTGGCAGGCGTGGCAATCGCGGCAGCGCTGTATTGGAAGGCGGATGACCGTGAGGAAAAGAGGTTTGACTGCCTACAAGCGGGGGCGATCGCGCCCATCCTGCCGCCCAAGAAACTCGCTGCCTATGTGCAGGAGGTAGGGGAAGACCGGGTGGCTCAGGAGTTGCTGTGGGCAAAAGCCAACCACATGAAGCTATCCGGTCGTCAACAGGCGCTTCTAGACGAGTGCGCCAGTAGTGCTCATCCCGTACTGGGACTGAGTAATGAAGAGCTGCTGGCAGAATCCCGCAAGGAAGGCGGACCCGCGCGAATTGTGCAGCAGTTTGAAGCCGCAAAAGCGGGTGGTTTCAAGCTGTCCGACACGCAGGAAAAGTACATCCAGATTGCCCGCCGCTCACTCATCCCCTCAGATGGGGCGATCGAGGCTCACGCTGAAGCCGTGTTCGAGATGCCCTCAGACGCCCCTGCAACTGCGACAACTCCACAGCAGCAGGGCAACGCACCTTCAACAGCTAGCGAACTGCTAGAGCGGCTCAAAACCGAGTGTCCTGAATTACTGAAGCTGGTAAAGGCTCCACCGATCCGGCTAGTCGGATTGCAGCGCACGGGCAAGTCAACCTTCGCTCGAAAGCTGGCTCTGCTGAGAACGATCCTGCTGCCTGGTCACACCGTTGCATGGGCAACGCCACACCGAGAAGTCGATAACCTCGTCCCTGAGTCGCTTAACCCGTTTGGACACAGCGATCGCGGTAAGAATATGCCAGAGATCGAATCGGTGTGGAGCGGAGTCCAAACAGCGATCGACAAAGGGCAACAGCTCAACCTCTCCGCCGTTTGGGATGAGTTCGGCAGTTATGACCAGTTTGAGGACAAAGACAGTCTAGGCACGTCTCTGAAGTCGCTGCTGAGAGAGGCAACGAAGCACGGGTACTTCCCGATTCTTGTCGTGCATGGAGACCAAGCCAACTTCTACCCCGGTGTGAAAAACATCCTCACGACGCTGCACCAGAGCACGGTGAAGGTAGAGACGATCGGCGAGGCAATTGACGCATTCGGAACGATGGCACCAACCGGAAAAGTAAAGGTGACTTGGCTCGACAACAGCACGGTAGACATTAGCTTACCCGACTGGCTAACGGTGGATCTACTGCTGTCGATGCAGCCTAGCAACACCAGACCAACGTTACTAGATGAGGCGTTAGATAAAGGTCATTCTGTTAGTCATAACCCGGTAATTCAGCGCATCCCTGCTAGCTACCTGAGCGATCGTACTTCCCCAAATACGACTGAGGAAGGCGGCGACTTCGCTCGACTGTTTCAGGATGTAGAAATCTCCGAGGATGTTCTGAAGGAACAGAAAGCGCTCGGCTCACTAGTGGAGAAGATTCAGGAACTAGATGGGCAATGGCTAACTGTTGGCATGTATCGGCAGACGACGCGGTATTACAAGAATCAGGATATAGCCGTGCTGGAAAACGCATTTCTAGAACTGGCGCGGAAATACCCTGATGAGTTTGAGTATGACGAATCGATTAACCCTGTTAGCAAGCAAGTAGCTATCCGAATCCGAGCGCTTCCTAACAATAACTGACCCGTACGGCTAGACAGCTAGACGCCTAGACACTTCCAGGAGACGCCGCCTAGACACGCCTAGACACCACTGTCTAGCCGTCTAGCTGTCTAGGTGTCTAGCCGTCTAGCCGCACCCCGCATCCAAAACTAGGAGATTCTACCAGTGGCAAGATTTCTATTAGGCAATCCCAAGAAGATCGAAGAATCTGTCAATGTAAAGACTTACTTCTTTCACGTTGATTTTCCATTACCTGAGAGCTTCGCTGATACGACACCCGCGCTGGAGTTGTACAAACGGTTTGGTATCCACACCGTAGCATTTTGCTATGTACCCAATGCAGGCGACTTGTTCGACTTTCAGGGCTGCGAATGGCGCATCGTTGGACGCAAGCACTTCGCCCATAAGATACACGCTAGGGGTGAACGATTGGTGTCTCAACTATTTGTAGAATTTGTGCAGCCGTCGCCGCCTAATTTCATGGAGCAATGGAGAGCGACGCAGAAGCAAAAGAAGTCAGAGGAATAGCAATGGCACTCAATCAAGAGATACGAATTCGTCAGCAAGTCTCACGGCTAACCGTGACCGTCAACGCTGCGATTCGCAACTGCAAAGACTCGATCGCCTCTGACTCAACAGCCGTATTTACGCCGCGATTGTTGGAGGTGAAGCAGGAAGCGATTGCTCTGCTCAGGCAGGTTCAAGAACTAGAAAACGTGACGGCTGAACTGGTGAATGGCTGCGATGAACCCTAAGCGATCTGGCTTTGTCTACCTCATTCGTGCTGGACGCGGCAACCTCTATAAAATTGGCGTGGCGATCGACCCCACGCGCCGACTTGCCCAGCTCCAAACCGGATCGCCTCATCGGTTGTCGCTGGTTGCAGCAAAACGCTATCGAGACCCCTACCAGCGAGAAAGCACCCTGCATCGCCAGTACCGCGCCTATCGCGTCAGAGACGATGGTGAATGGTTTCGTCTGCCCTTTTGGGTGGCATGGGAGGTAAAGCGCGAGATAGCAGGGACGATCGGCGTGTGGACTTGGCTGGGTTTGATTGCGCTCTGCTTGCTCTTCTACCTGCTGTGGCTACTGCGATGAACCCTAAGCAGTTGGAGCTATTCTCTACCAGTCAGGAACCTGCAACGGACGCGCCGGAACGATGGCGCTACCCGATGGTGACGCTGTTCCACACTGGCAGCAGCAACCTCTACTACATCGTTGCCAGCAGCAAAGAGGAAGCGAGAACGATCGCTGAAGGCTATCTCAGACAGAAGCAAGTCCCCTACAAGTCAGTCGCTTGTCTGCTGGGTACCTACTGGCGCGAATCACTAGACGGCTATCCCTGCTCACCCGTTAACCAGTGCGATCGCTACTGCTAATCTTCCGACGGCAGCTCTTTCATCAATTCCCGTTCTGCCGCTTCGCAGATAACCCGCTTTAACCAAGCTGAGCGCTCATTTGCAGGTAACGCCTCGATCGCTGCATCCACTGACTGAGGCAGGCGGACCCCCCGCACCTTAGCGAGTGGCTCATCCCCTTGCACGCGAAACTGTTTCGCCTTGAATTCTTGATTCTGGACAGGGTTAGGATTCGGCATAGATTAGACCGATAAAATCCCATTCTAACGCCTGTTAACACGGGAATAAAACCCGCTAAAACTTTACACAACTTTTACGCAAAGCTATTGCATTCCCTTGTTAACGCGGGATACAGTAGTTACAGAACAGAGGGAAGCGCCAAACGCCAATCTGACCGCTTCCCCCACTCACTAGGAGCAAATCAATGTTAGCAACCGACACGATTTTCATTAACGCGCCCCTCTACCAGATGGGCTTCAAGGACGGCACCCGATCGATGATGCGCGGTTCGATGTGCGATGACGTGAGCTACCTGGCAGGGTTCAACGCTGGCATCAAGCTTTACCGCTCTAGCATTCCAGCAATTCAGGAAGGGTACCTAGAGCGCTGCGATCTCGATCAGGTACTGAACCAGTTCTAAAGACAGTACCTCTGACGGCTTGGGGAGTGCCTAACTCCCCACTCAGCACCGCTACACCGCTGAACCAACACATAGGAGATTTCACCATGCAAGACTTACTCACCCATGCCGCTACTGCTGTCGAGATTGCGATCGCGTTCACCTTCGTTGCAGGACTCCTCACCATGCCGCGCCGCAAAGTTTCCCCCGGTCAACTTGAACTCGACTTTACTGAGCCGACTGGGAGTTTTCTACCAGTTGCCGCGGCACCGATGGAGCCAGCAGCAGAGATCGAAGCGCCGATCGCACCGATGGAACCGGACCCGTGGGAGACACCCGCTACAGTTTCCCCACTTCCCACGATCGCACCGCTGTACAGTCAGCCACCTCATCTGCTGCTATTGCCAGCTCTGCCAGCCGCTAAAACAGAAGCGGTGAAGCACACGCCTAAAACACTACGCGACCTCTGCCAGCGACACGGAATCAAGTGGCGCAATGCTCACGGCAAGAATCGCCATCTGTCGGTTCAGGAAATGCGGAGCCGATTAGCTGGAGTGCAGGCGATCGCCTGATGCAGGATAGGGGCACCTCTGCCCCACGATTTTTCATACGCTGTTTCAACTCTGAAAGATTCCATAAGGTTCCTCCCATGTCGATTACTTCTTTGCTGGATGTTTGGCTTGACGGATGTGACAGATCGCTGATTCAGGTTACGCTTGCGGACGGCTTACTGCTGGTCAAGTGCGCCACTGCATCGCTCGCGGGGGACTTGCACGAAGCTTTGTTCGAGAAAGAGATCCGGCTAAGCCTGGCAGGGGTTCGCTATTACGAAATCCTGTTTGAGCACCGTAGAGGCGTGAGCCGGATTTCGTACGGCACTGTTGATGGACTAGAACTTGCAATTCAGAAGCGGCGACAGAGGAAGGGTTTAGACCCGAACTTGTAATTTAGAAGCGGCGACAGAGGAGATCGCCTGAGTTTTCTGACGCTATAAAAAAGGGCATCAGCCCAGTTATGCTGTCGCCGCTAAAATGGCAGCAGAGAAGCCTGGATCAGTACCCAATGCTTGCAAGTTCTTCAAGTCCCTTCAAATACGAACTAGCCGCGATCGCCCTTGCAGAGGCAGCAGTAGCCCGCGATGAGGTGATTGCGGCTAAGTACGGCGTCAGTACTCGCACAATTCAGCGCTGGCGAAACCGGATGACTACTGATTCGCAACTGGCGTGTCTTGTCACCCTAAAAAAGCAGCAGTTAGCCGAACGCTGGGCTGTCGATGCTGGGTTATGGCTGCAAGGTCTAGCGGGTACGGTTCTGGGCAACGCAGCTTTGCCGCTGGCAAAGGGTGAGACACCGAGCGATCGAATTCATTCCGCTGCTGGTGCATTCAAGATTATCAGCGAGGCTTCCATGGGTTGGAGTGCCCTGAATCCTGATGAAGAAAAAGCAGCACAATCGAGAGCTGCACGGCTTGAGAAATTCCGCCAGGATTCAAACAGCCTCACGCAGCAAGAGCAAGAGTTTGACTGTGATTAGTCAACGCAGCTAACCAAGGTACGATCGTGTCAAGAGTTTCCCGGTTTGAGCATTTGAAGCGTGAGGTATTGCAGCACTTCCAGGAGGGCATGACGCTGAATGAAGTGTTGCAGCAATATCCTGATGTCCCACGGCAGACGGTTCGAGACTGGCATCGAAGCTTTTGTGCTGATTCCGTTCATTCCGTGCCGAATTCCGGCTCTCAGTCACAGCAAGGTTTTCAGCCCAAACTAGTCAAGACTTCCCCCCAGGCAGGGGATGAGGGTGAACCAGACGATCGACGCGCTAACCGTGAGCTTAGTCGCATCCGTAAGGCGCTGTGGGACGTGGTTCGCAATCCTGCCGCTGAAGGTAGCGCTATACGAGTGCAGGCGCTTAATGCCTGTCTCAAGTGCCTAGAAGTCGAAAAGCGGTTGCCAGCAGAGGATGACGCTGGCGCAACGACGATCAACATTGCCGCTGATGTGCGATCGATGTCCACAGAAGAATTAGAGCGGTTGGCGGCAGGACGATAGGGCTAGTCCCTCCGAAGTGGCAGAAATAGGCGCAAATCCTAACATTTCCTAACAACTCCCCTACTCTAACCTCCAAAGCTGTCCGAATAATCTTGCCTAAACCCTGCCTGCTACGCGCTACGGATTTTGAGTGGTGATGGGCGGACAAGAAGTAGGAATGGAGTAACAATTAGGAAAAGCTATTGGATGAAAACGAAATGTTTAAGTGTTCTGTTCTTCTACGCCTGCCTCTTTGCTTGAGAGGAGAGCGAGAGTGCGCGGAGTTTCAAGTGGCTGAGTACGATTTTGACATCGGTTTGCAGGAAGAGGAATTTGTGCGCGTTAATAACGCCTCGTTCACAAGAACTCGTGTAAACGGAAAGCTAGTTGAGTCTGAAGGACCAAAGTTCAGCTTTGAGGCAATGGTAGTAAGCCGCAAGAAATTTATAAATATCAAACTACCTAATGACGTTTTTCTTATTACGATTGAGCTAGAGATGCTTGATAAAGAGCAAATTCCAGAGATTGTCTCGCACATCAAAACAAGCATCCCTACTGTGTATGAAGACTATCAGCCACCGACAGAAGATGATCAGTGAACTTTGAAGCGAGCAAATTATGGAGCGCTTAATCTTCCTCGATCGCTTCTCTCATCGTGTAAACCTCTTGCGATTGCCCTTCCGGTCTCACCTTGACTTTATTGCAAGCAAAACCAAGGCATTTTTCCAAATGCACTCTGATTCCTGCTCTCAGCAAGACTGCTTTACCGTTAGTTATAGCCGACTGGAAAGCTTGACTGTCTTTACTTGCGGCGTAACCAATGACCTGTTCAAGATCCTCTTCGCTCAAGGCTGCAACATAGCCTTCCTTAGTCCTGAACCACCCATCAGCTTTTTTAGAAGGGGGCGATGCAGCGGTCGTTGACGCAGAGGATCTGGGCTGTGTTAGCACTGACTGAAATGGCTTCAAAGTATTGACAAGTCCCAACACAACTCCGCTTGCGATGACCCCTAAAACAATTGCCACTGTTTTGCCCTTTTTCGTCGCTGGCATCAAGGCAATAGGCTTTTTGCGCGGATCGTCGGAAATAATTGGCGTCACTCCAGGTTCAACCTCGACAGCCTGTGGCAGCTCTCCCAAATCCACTCGATCTCTCCACGCTGGCAAATCTTCCCCAGTGATTCGCCCGTAGATTGCTAGGCTTCTCACCGACTCAACTTTCAGCCCTCGCACGCCCTTGGTGATGAAAGGAACAATTACCCCTTGATCTGGCACCGTTACGCCCTCAGTCATCACGTGCAAGCAGTCATCGGTCAGCTTGGCTTTAGCGGTGATGCCTTTTGGTTGCAACTGTCGGTTTATCAGTGCGGCGATCGCTTGCGGGTTGCCTTGCCTAGCAGCAGTTAATACTTCCTGAGGTGTCATCAGATTTACTTGTTCTCTTGCTCTCCCACGTGTACCTTGAGAATGTAGCGAGATTAGTGAGGGAACCGCAGAGATCTCACAATCTTCACGATCGGTTTTACATGGTGATAGGGCATTAACAGGTATTTACCCCCACTGAATCCGATCGAACCGTGCTGGATTTGCCGCCGTGTAGCGTACCGTGTGCTGAATGTTCCGATGTCCCAAGTATTCCTGAATGTCTCGCGTAGGGAGTCCCTGCTCTGCCAGGAAGTAGCCGCAGGAATGCCGCAGCATGTGCGCGTGAACAGGCAAGGGCAGATCTGCAACCTCACCACAGCGCTCAACTATCTTGGCGATCGCGCTGGTTGTGAGTCCCTTGCCTCTCTCCCCTACAAACACTTGGAAGCTGTCAGAGGTCGCTTTGAGTTCTTTCAGTAGGTCTAACTCGTCTTGCTGGAGCCGATGCACGCCGCTATTACTGCCCTTCAGTCGAGTGATGGCGATCGCCCGCTCATCGAACATGACTGCATCCCACTTCAATAGGCAGGCTTCCCCAGCTCTCAGTCCGTGCCGGAACATTAGCAGCAGCAGCGTCTTATCTCGCAGTGGATGACGTCCGCGCAATTCTGCCGCCTCTAGCAACCGCTTCACCTCGTCAGGCGTCAGATGTTCTCGACTGCGATAAACGCTGTTCTTTTGGCGTGTAGGAAGAGTGAGGGTGGCAGTCATAGATCGAACCTGTCGAGTAAGCTTCTACCATCCTAATTCAACTGTCCGAATAATGGTCATTTTACGGACAGTTTTAAGCGCTGAAACGCCCATTTCTCGTTCAGTAGTCCCTACGCACTGCTATAGCACCGTCTGTTTAGCTGTGCTTATCGTTCACCAGTCCCTGAAACGCCCATTCTGCCGTCGATAACGCCTGAAACATAAGATTGTTTTATACGTTTGCCCTGAGAACACTACACAAGCAGCAATCACCGTTAGCATTGTCTCAGTGTTGTTCTCAGGGTTCTTACAATGAAACGAAATCAGACGATCGGCTGTCGGGTCAGTGATGATGAGTTGAGCCAAGTTGACAGCATCATTCAGGAGACAGGGCAGAGCCGCGCTGAGTGGCTTTACGCCCTCGTCTATCGAGAATTGCACGGTACCAGCCCCAACACGGTTAGAGGTCTACTGGATAGGGTAGAGGCGATCGAGCTGAGACTGGCACGGCTAGCACGATGAATGATTTGCAGACTGAACAGACTACCTCACGGTCTAGGTCCATTACCCTTCGGTTATCAGCACGGGCTTAAAACACTCCATTCGCCGATCATTCAGCATGATGTATTCCAATTCCGCCACGATCGTTTTTTGCGGGTTGAATCTGTAGTGAGAGCAGCCTCCCGAAAACTTTATCTCCCACTGTGCCTCCTCAATCACGCTCTCATCCCCGCTCCACTGCAACGGTTGTGCCGTCGTCGCCCAATCAACAGCAGTGTCAGGCAGTTCGACCACGCACGTCCTTTGTCCGCTTGTTAACAACCACTTCATAGCTTGAGAACTCCTACTATCAGAGAGAAAGCATCAGCGCCCTTCGCAATAACTTCTGTTCGGAAGGGGTATCACTTCTTTCTGCCTAGCCAAGCACAGTCCCTAACTCTCCAGCGAATCTCTTATGAAGATTTGCCAGCGTGTCAACGACCAGCAATCTGCCATAGCTACCGACACTTCGGGAATAGCGGCTCCTGCTGCGGTATGTAAGGCTGGCAATCTCTCTATCCCCGCTTCACCATGACAAAGGCAAAGAGACCGGTTAAAACGTGGGCGATCGTTCTGGTATCAGGACTAGTGATAGTGGGATTAGGTGCCTTATTAGTGTTTCCTGGGCAAAGGGTTTATCAGGACTGGCAGAGCTTCCAACAGATTCCAAATAGGGTTTATCAGGACTGGCAGAGCCTCCAACAGATTCCAAATGAAGAGAACAAGCGGAAGTTTGACGCTTCAGTGGAAGTCTCGAAGAGCATTGTGAGTGGCATTGGTACTATCGCCACCATAGCTGGTGGGATAGTCCTATTTCTCAACCTTAGAATTGCGACTGGCACTCTCAAATTGGCAGAAGCTAGGTTAGATGAAGATGCTAAAAAAGCTCGTAAAGATTCAGAACTGGCAGAGTCGCGCTTAATCACCGATCGCTTTAGTAAGGCAGTTGAACAGTTGGGTAGTAAGGAAATCGAAGTGAGGCTAGGTGCAATCTACGCGCTGGAACGCATTGCTAGAGACTCTTCTGACGATCACTGGACGATTATGGAAGTTCTCAGTGCCTACGTGAGAAACAAGCGTCCTGTTGAGTCGCAGCAGGAGCATTCACCTACAGAGAATGCAATTACTGTGAGCGGAGACGATGGGCAGCAGGCAAAGAAGTTTCCGATTGATGTCCAGGCTGCTTTGACAGTAATTGGCAGGCGCAAGGTTAAGCGAGACAAAGGCAGGATTGACTTCCGTCAAACTAATCTGGAAGGGGCAGACCTTTTTAATACCCATCTGGAAGGGGTAGATCTTTTTGGTGCCCATTTGAAAGGGGTGAACTTTTTTGGTGCCCATCTGGAAGGAGCACGTCTTGATCGCGCCCATCTGCAAGGAGCAAGCTTTATTGGTACCCATTTGGAAAAGGCAAGCCTTTTTGGTACCCATCTGGAAGGGGCAGACCTTTTTGGTGCCTATTTAGAAAAGGCAATCCTTTATGGTGTCCATTTGGAAAAGGCAAGCCTTAATGACGCCCATCTGCAAGGAGCAAACCTTTATGGTGCCTATCTGCAAGGAGCAAGCCTTATTGACGCCCATCTGCAAGGAGCAAGCCTTAATACAGCTGATCTGAAAGGGGCAAACCTTAATGGTGCCCATCTGGAAGGGGCAAGCCTTTCGGGAACTGACTGTAGCACTGCTAAATTCTTAATTGATAGTCAACTGAGTTCGGCTAAACTCTGCAACACGAAAGTCCCAAAGGACTCCACACTGAACCCTAATCGAGACTGCGAGGAATTGCGAAGCTAGAGCTGCCAAGCACCCCAATAAGCTGCTACTGCAACCGCAACAGAATCCCTGTTCTCGCTTCCTCCGCGCTGGCTACTACTGCAGCTTGACCCAACGATGAAGATTAGACGACCAAACTGGGAACCTTAGAACCGCACATGTGCATGAGACTCCCTATGAAGTGGTTCGTTAGCTTTCTCATCGGACTCACGATCGTTGCTGCTTTCACGTTCCTTCCCCAGACTGCTCAGTCGGCTAGTTGTGATCCCTCCTATCCAACCGTCTGCATCGCTCCGGCTCCTCCGGACTTGGACTGTAAGGACATTACCTATCAAAACTTTCAAGTGAAGCAGCCGGACCCACATCGCTTTGACCGCGATAAAGACGGTATTGGCTGCGAGAGCAAGTAAATCTAGAAAGGTGCATCAGCATGAAACGATCCTGGTATGAAATCGACTGGCGGAAACTTGCCATCATCTCAGCACTGCTGACGGCGATCGCCTGCTTCCCTTACGTCCACGCTTGGCTATTCCCATCGCCTGAAGTCGCTTGCGTCCTTGAGCGGCAGAACGGGGAAGTGGTTAAAGCTTGGAACGATGCCTGTACTGCCCCAGATGTTCAAGGCGTTGTACTTCGACTCAAGTAGATTATGGGTCTGCGCTCAAGATAAGTCGTTCTGGATGACTGTGCATGAGATGGAAGCTAAGTCTGGGTTCAAGCAATTGCGAAGTGTATTTGCCCGATGATGCAAACACTTACGAGACAGCTCAACCTGTGCAATGGAGCGGCGATCAGTTCATGATTGACTTTGCATCGTCAGAGCTGCGCTTGTGCCGTGGACCTCGGTATCACATCGACCTCGATCGCATCACTACCGTTGAACTTGAGTTTGCCCTAGAAGTCAGCGATCGTATGAAGCTGTTTGAACGGATTCGACTGGATTGAGTGAGCCATTCCTCAAAGGGTGAGAGAACCCTCCCACCCTATAAAAGCTACTGGCACAGATCCCGCCCCAGCTTAATAACCGTTCCTACCTGCACCTTGGGACCGGGAACAGCAGACTTCCAGATAGGGTCGATCGCAGGGTAGCCAGAACTCTGAGCCGTACCGTTCACCCCATAGTCCTTTCCCCCAGAACGAAAGATTACCAATTCCCCTCCACTGCCACGCTTCTCGCACCGTAACTCACCAGAGGGCACCGTAAACGGGTAATCAGCGCCCATACTGGCAGCAGAGATCTCTCTCGTCTTGGCAGTGCTAGAACAGGCAGCTAGGGAGCTTAGAACAGACAGGCTTAGCAGGGCAAACAGGCGCTTCATCTTCATAGAGTCAATCCGGAGGTGTGTTACTCCCCTTTTCTGCCCACCAAAGGGCAGTCCTTAACTCTCCAGTGAATTTTTTATGTGGATTTGCGCTCTGTCAGCAATATCCTTCAAATCCGAGGTAGTTTGACCACTCAAATCTGAGCAGTCACCAGCAGCGCGATCACTTTGCCGAGTGTTACCACCTCTCATCAGTTGCATTACCACCTCGTTTTTGTGGGTGGTAACAGCTAAAAGTAGCGTTCTATAGCGGTTTCAGGGAGCGTTACCACCGTTACCACCTGGAAGGGTAAACTTTTAGACGGCTTGGATAGACGGCTTGGAGATTGAGCAGATGCTTAAATCAACAATCTGGTATTCTCTGTGCCATACCACTTATTGAGAACGCTTATAATCTCCGTCTGCTCACGTTTACAGGCAATGTATCCTCACCTTGACATCGTGGGGGTCACTGGTTCGAGTCCAGTTGTGTCCATGCCTTATGAACAGTGACAAATTAAATGTCGTCGGTGACAAATTGCTGTCATTAGTGACAAGTTGTTGTCGTCGAGACAAATTATTACCCGAATTATTTAGGCGGGGTTTCGGCTCCTTTCAACCTGGTTCCCCACTCGTAGTTCAACGCGTACTCTGCCCCATATTTTTTGGGCAGGATCGCATGGCGGAATGCCTGGCAGAGAAGTGCCGCAGGTGTGCGATGCTGTCGGCAAGGCAGGCGCAGAGATTGCAGGGTGTGCTGGAATGGTACCGAGTCAGGTTCACCAGTATGTGGGCAAGCTGCTGGGCGTACTAGAGGAGCACTACGGCATCAAGAAGTTTGCCAGTCAGACGCGGCTGTTCAATGCGGGCTGAGGAGCCATTGCCCGAGGAAAAGCATCAGCATCCCTAACACGATCGTCAGCAACAGATTCTTGGTTCGCTTGCTAAACAGGGTGTTAGCGACGACACCGATCAAACGATCATTGGTATGGGTTAGCAGCAGTTTTCCTCCCGGTATTGACACCGTTGAAGTGACGATATAATCAGTCTCGCTTTAAGCGTGGCAGAAGGATGATCGTACTTCCAGTTGCGATGAAGGCGATCGCCGTAGGAACCAGAGGTATCCATCCTCCTTGAACCGTTAGAATTGCAAGGCAACTACTGTAAAGAATCACAATCATCATGCCGCTTGACAGTAGCCAATGGAGGAGAGAGCGCAAACTGTAAGCCAGCAGCCCTCCTGTTAATGCCCAAGCTCCAATCCAAATGACTTCGACAGGTTTTGGCAACCACCCAATCAGCGGACGCTGATCCAGAACGGCACTGAGAATTTGGCTTACCATGTGTGCCTGAATCTCAACCCCTGATGTCGTTTGAACATTTCCTTGATTCTGGCTGTAGGGCGTCTGCCAATGAGTGTCTTGAAAGCTTTGATCGGTTGTTCCCACTAAAACAATGCGATCGCGAATGGCAGCGAGGTCAAAGTCATCGCTTAATACCTCCTGAAGGCTGACCCTTGTAGCAACCTGACGAGTCGCCCGATAATTTAGCATCACTTGATGCCCACTCGCATTTAAGTTGTAATAGCCATTGGTGTTGGCGTCGATCGTTCTAAATACAACCGAACCTAACTGTAAGTAAGCCTCTGGTGTAAATTTTACAGAGATTTGTTTGTGCTTTAAGTAGCGGATTGCAAGTTGAAAATTGAAGGAGAAACGATTTTGACACGGAGCGGCGGAACTGACTGCCAACAACTGCCGACGAATCACAGAATCCGAATCTAGCAGCACATTATTAAAGCCTTGACTCTGAGATTTTACTTCTGGAGGCGGCGGAACACCCGGATTGCCGTAGTGACAGATGGCAACGAGGCGATCGCTGCGCTGCATCCGGTTCACAAGCTGAGAGAACTCTGGTTTAACGGCATAATCTCGATAAATATCTAAGCCGATCGCCCGTGGTTGACCTTGTTTCAGCTTGGTCAGCAGGCGATACAATGCTCGATCCGATAAAGACGCCACTCCTCGTTCAGCGGCGGGTTGGGACTGAACATCTCGCTCAGTAATCGTGACCAAAAATAGTCGCTGGTCGGGTCCTTCATCAGGACGTAATTGCATGAGCTGGTCAAACGATTCCAGTTCCCACCGTTGCAATATTCCCAGAGATCGTAGACCCAAAGTACAGGCAGCGATCACGAATCCAGCGACCACTACACCCCAGAGCGGCAACACACGGGGACTAGGTTGTGTTGACAATTCAGCGAAGTTCAATCAGCAAGGCAGCCAGATAAACAAAGCTCAGAAAATTCTTCGCTTTCTTCTCAAAACGGGAAAAGACGCGGCGAAAGTGCTTGAGCTTGTTGAACCAGCATTCAATCAAATGCCGCTCTTTGTACAGATGAGCATCCAGTTCTCGGGGGTGCTTGCGATTTGAGCGCGAGGGAATCACAGCGATGGCTCCGCATTGCTCAATGGCAGCAACGAGCGCATTGGAATCGTAGCCTTTGTCAGCAATAATGTGAGTCGCGTGCCTGTCGTGAAGCAGCGTTTCGGCTTGTGTAATATCGCTGACCTCGCCCCCGGTGAGCACAAAGGCTAAGGGAGTTCCCAGTCCATCCACTAGGGCATGGAGTTTGCTGCTAAAGCCGCCTCGACTCCGCCCTAAGGCTTGACTTTGTTGCCCCCTTTTGCTCCCGCCGCACACGCATGGGCGCGGAAAATTGTGCTGTCTATCAGCAGATTCTCTAAGTCTGGCTCATTGAGCAACCGTTCATAAAGTTGGTGCCA
>NZ_JACJPG010000187.1 GCF_014695955.1 Leptolyngbya sp. FACHB-36
GCCGCCTGCTTCAGAATTCTGCTATTGTTTTATTGGTACGCTGGTGTAGCTCAGTTGGTAGAGCAGCTGATTTGTAATCAGCCGGTCGCAAGTTCGAGTCTTGTCACCAGCTTCGACGAAAAGCCCATATATCCAAGATTTTCCGGCGTTTGAGATATGGCGGAATAGGTTGGAATATGCCACAATACCCCCTGATTTCTAGGGAAGATTTAGGGAAGGTAGGGACGTGGCGAAAGGGAAGCTTACCCTTGAAGCAATTAATGAACGGTTGAGGGCGGCTAGGGTTGGTGTAGTGGTTCGTCAAAAGGGAAATCGTCTATATTTACGGGCGACGTTACCACCGAAGCCGAATTCGGGGAAGAAGCAGTCGCATCAGCAAGATGTTGCTTTGGGTACTTATGCAAATCCGGCAGGTTTGGAGCGGGCGGAAGCGGAGGCGCGAAAACTTGGAGGATTGCTAGCGTGTCGTGAGTTTGATTGGAAGGTTTATTTAGGAGACGCTCAGGGAACAGACGCTAGGACGTGTGGTGAGTGGGTGGAGCGATTTAAGCGGTACTGTTTGGAGACCAACTTGCAGAGGGATTCGCCTGAAGCGGCGGAGTTGCTATGGCGAAAGCGCTACTATAATTCGGCGTTGAAGTGGTTGCCGGATCGGTGGGAGTTAAGTGCTTCTGTATTAATTTCAGTTGCTCAACGATCGAAGCCGAATAGTCGATCACGGCAGGTTGCTTGTCAGGTGTTGCAGCAGTTTGCAAAGTTTGCGGACGTAGAAGTGGATTTAAAGCCTTATGTTGGCAATTACTCACCCAAGAAAGTGGTACGAGAGATTCCGCGCGATGAGGTGATTGTGGAGTCGATCGAGCGTTTGTCGCAGCCTGCTTGGAGATGCCTTTACGGGTTAATGGCGACGTATGGGCTACGGGATCATGAGGTGTTTTTTACAGCGTTAGAGTGGCGAGATGGGGGCTTGGGAAATAAGATCTTGGTGGCGCGAGTGACGGATGGAAAGACGGGAGCGCGGGAGATCTACCCGTTTTACCCAGAGTGGGTAGAACAGTGGCAGCTCTGGGATCTGAAGTTGCCAAGGTTAACGGCACGCATTAATCAAGACTACGGGGAACGAGTTGCACGGGCGTTTAAGCGGGCAGGGATGCCGTTTGCACCATATGATCTGCGCCATGCTTATGCAATTCGAGTGTCCGTTGTGTTCAAGTTGCCAGTAGCAGTGGCGGCAGCGTATATGGGACACAGCCCAACACTGCATTGGGAAACGTACAATCGCTGGATTAGTCAGGAGCAGCATCAACGGGTCTATGAAGGGGTGCTGCTAGATGAGAATAGACCGAAGGCTCCCTAATTTGCTGTACGGCGTTCGGGTCGTTCTGAGAGGCGCTGCTGACACTTCTCAATATGGAACTGATAGCGGGGAAGTTTGGCGCTGGGTTTGCGACGATCGCGAACTTCGTGACCGACTCGCAGCAGTCCGGAGCGCACGGCTTCGCGGAGTTGTTCGGGGTCGTCGAGTCCGAGGAGGTGATAGGCGGGATCAGTGTCGTACCACTGGCGCGTCGTGGACGCTTGGGCTGGGGGAAGTCCGAGCATTTCGGTGAGGATGTCTCGAACGGCTTGTTTTAGCTGGCTTTCGGGGATGAGGCGATCAGTCACGGCAATCGATAAGAGTTTGGTATAAAGTGAGTTAATTATATGAAAGCATAATTAATTATATTTTTAGACAGCCTCAATGTCAGTAAATAAGCTGCGATGGGTTCAAATCAGGTAGAACTCACATTTTCTTGCCTGAATTTCTTTTTGTATCCATGTCACGTGCTTAACGCCTTACGGCATCAGAGGTTGGCTCACAGTGTTGCGGTAGATCGTAACTGCCATTAGTAGAGAGTGCTCAACGCCTTACGGCATCAGAGGTTGGCTCACCGTCCCATAGCACCGTATTCCTACAGAATCGGTTTAGTGCTCAACGCCTTACGGCATCAGAGGTTGGCTCACGGTAGAAGGAACTAGGTTTTGATCTCTAAGGTTAAAGTGCTCAACGCCTTACGGCATCAGAGGTTGGCTCACTAGACCCTCAAACTGCTTACGAGTCAGTCCCAACTCAGGTGCTCAACGCCTTACGGCATCAGAGGTTGGCTCACTAGATTGAGGCAGAGTTTAGATTGCCGCCAGTGGGGTGCTCAACGCCTTACGGCATCAGAGGTTGGCTCACTCCCTGCAATCTCACCACAATTTCGTCATCTTCTTCGGTGCTCAACGCCTTACGGCATCAGAGGTTGGCTCACTCAATCTCAACTCGGCTTACAGAAAATTCAGCTTTGTGCTCAACGCCTTACGGCATCAGAGGTTGGCTCACCACAAAAGCCGCGATCGCTGTGCCGTGGAAATACTCGTGCTCAACGCCTTACGGCATCAGAGGTTGGCTCACTTCTTAGGGTTTGCTGCTGGGAATTATTAGGCAGTTGTGCTCAACGCCTTACGGCATCAGAGGTTGGCTCACTTGCTTGCCTAACCACGTCACTGACGTCGCTAGAACGTGCTCAACGCCTTACGGCATCAGAGGTTGGCTCACCCACAGCTGCTGCACTGGGAACGGGTTCTCTAGTGGGTGCTCAACGCCTTACGGCATCAGAGGTTGGCTCACCCAACTCCTGAGAAGATAGTGACTCCTCTAGTAAAGTGCTCAACGCCTTACGGCATCAGAGGTTGGCTCACATTCTTTTACCCGTCCCTTTAGGTACTTGCCCATTAGTGCTCAACGCCTTACGGCATCAGAGGTTGGCTCACGGCAGATCTCTTAGGACTAGCGGCTAGTGATGGCATGTGCTCAACGCCTTACGGCATCAGAGGTTGGCTCACCAGTACCTGATCGATGTGCATCGTGACACCTCTAAGTGCTCAACGCCTTACGGCATCAGAGGTTGGCTCACTGCCCTAGGAGACATTTCTATCGGTCCTCAGTTCCAGTGCTCAACGCCTTACGGCATCAGAGGTTGGCTCACTGTCGCACCGAACAAACCCTCGAAAGCATCCCTGAGTGCTCAACGCCTTACGGCATCAGAGGTTGGCTCACTCCTGTGCAGTCTGGACGTGAATCCATAGAGTCTGGTGCTCAACGCCTTACGGCATCAGAGGTTGGCTCACCGCGTAGGACACCAGGAAGCGCTTGCTGCGTGTGCTCAACGCCTTACGGCATCAGAGGTTGGCTCACGGGCGATCGCAGGCAGAGAGATTCCCGGCACCGATGGTGCTCAACGCCTTACGGCATCAGAGGTTGGCTCACAATCACAGAATTGCGAGTGATGCTGAGCGATCTAGTGCTCAACGCCTTACGGCATCAGAGGTTGGCTCACGGCTTGAACCGCAAGAACTCTCGGAACTGGCGAAGTGCTCAACGCCTTACGGCATCAGAGGTTGGCTCACCTCTTTCTGGCGGATAGGTGCAATTGTCTGTCAATCGTGCTCAACGCCTTACGGCATCAGAGGTTGGCTCACTCGATGGGATATGCCTCCAGCAAAGGCGCTAAAAACGTGCTCAACGCCTTACGGCATCAGAGGTTGGCTCACACCTCCGGCGTTAGTTGACCCTGTTTGTCTAGCTGTGCTCAACGCCTTACGGCATCAGAGGTTGGCTCACCTAGAAATCGATTACCGGAAGCTGTTCGAGTGACAAGTGCTCAACGCCTTACGGCATCAGAGGTTGGCTCACATCGACGGCAACAGAAACACTTCATCTTTGGTTTGGTGCTCAACGCCTTACGGCATCAGAGGTTGGCTCACCTCTCCTCTGGCGTGGTGAACCTGTTGCCGAATCGTGCTCAACGCCTTACGGCATCAGAGGTTGGCTCACAGGTGGGTGATGCGTATTGAAGCCAAGATAGCAGCGTGCTCAACGCCTTACGGCATCAGAGGTTGGCTCACATTCAGGGGTAAGCTTTGAAGGTCTTGCCATGCACCGTGCTCAACGCCTTACGGCATCAGAGGTTGGCTCACTGTAGAGTCCGCGTTTGGACTTGACCTACTAGAAGTGTGCTCAACGCCTTACGGCATCAGAGGTTGGCTCACCGCCATCAATCCCTGCATTACCTCAAAATCAGATGAGTGCTCAACGCCTTACGGCATCAGAGGTTGGCTCACTTAAACCATTCGCGTACGCGAAGATTATGGAATTTGTGCTCAACGCCTTACGGCATCAGAGGTTGGCTCACAACAGTTGCAGATAACGGGTCGCGCTGTTGAGATTGTGCTCAACGCCTTACGGCATCAGAGGTTGGCTCACAGACTGCCTTTCTCTTGGAATCTCCCGCTGGGCTGGTGCTCAACGCCTTACGGCATCAGAGGTTGGCTCACCGCGATTGCCAGAACCCTTAGTGAGAACCAGCCCACAGCAAGTTCTGCAAGCACCATAGCTCAAATAGCTGTAATACTGCCCAAAGCTGTCTTTAACACTGCCTCACTCCCTGCGGGTAGCCCTGCCAAAACCTTGCCCATCAAGCTCTGCAAAAAATGCAAGCACTTGATCGCAGTCCATAGCTTCTGAATCAGAACGCCAGTAAGCCTGCGACGGCATTTGCCTTTTGATTCTCTCCTCACAATCACCGATCCTTGCATCAAATCACTCGGAAGCCATCGCCCGAATTGGACCACGTTCCGGGACGATTACACACCTGCACCCGCTCCACGCAGCGGTTACAGAGTCCCACCAGCAGTAGATCATCCTCCGCTGTCAGAATCTGCTCCAGTTCCCATCGCAATTTCTCACGATCGCGCTGGCTCAGCCTGCATCGAAAAACTGATAGCTGTACACTCTCCCCATATCCCTTAAGCAGTTTATGTGCTTTGCGCCAGCGTTTCGGATCGCGAATGTCGTAGGCAATTAGGTACCAGTGCTTGAGTTCTGCCATCGCCCTACCTCACAATCAGTTGAGCGAATAGACCTCCTTCACCCATCCATTCCTTCTCCAGCAGCCGGACTTCTAGCTCCAGTAAGCGACGGTAGGTAAGCGAGTAGCCAGTAACCGGATGCTTCCAGGTGTCTTCCTTGCGCCGTTCATACAAGCTCACGAACTTGCGGCGTCCACTCTCACTCAGCCACACCTGCGCCCCCCGCACCTCAAAATCTTCGCTAACATCCCACTGCTTGCGATTGATCGACGCTAGAACAGGCAGATCTACCAGCGGCACTCGAAAGATTTCAATCAGGTCAAGGGCGAGTGGGGGCGCTTGAGTACGCGGCTGGTGATAGAACCCCAGAGCAGGCTCTAATCCGACTACTAAAATGGCATTCATCACATCCTTTAGCAGCAGCGCGTAGCCAAAACCGAGCAGCGCATTAAACCGATCCTTGGGTGGGCGGCGGTTGCGATCGGTAAACTGAAGGGCAGGGTCAACGCTGGCAGAAATCAAGTGCGGCAGTGCGCCAAAGTACAAAGCAGCTAGATTGCCCTCCAATCCCAACAGCGATGCGAGAGAAGCGGCTTTCGGCACCTGTTTCAGCACGGCTTTCATTTGCTCGATCGCAGCAGTCAGTGCGTCCGGAACCTCCGCCCTACCTCGCTGCCTACGCATCAAGAGCTTGCGCTGTCCCTGCCCTCGGCAATTCACCAACTTGCGAGCAAGCTCTAAGCAGGTTTCCGGGTTACTCAACGCGGCATATTGCCGAATTCGCCGCTGGATGCTGCCTTGTCGGGCGTCGAAGCTGCCCAGATACCGCCCACCCCCCGAAACAAAGTGAACGCCAATGTCTTGCTCGGTACAGAAATGCAGCGCCTGAGTGGAAATTTGGGAGTAGCTGTGCAGCACCACCTGCCCCACTTGCCGCGCAGGAACTTTCTCGATCGGTTGACCTTTGCGAGTGATCTTCAATTATTCACCGCTTCTGCCAATGCACGTTCCGGGTTCCAAGATGTGCAGCACTTGACGATCGTCGTCTTCGGGAAATAAGCGCACGGGCTGCCATTCGCGGTCATGCACCAACCGCGCTTCTTCTGGCAAACATACTGGAGCCAATGAACAACGAGTACACAGCCGCTCATTGTCAGTTACTGGAGGACGATGGGTAGACATCCTGAGCGATCGAGCTTGCTCAATTGCGGCTCGAACGTCAGCACGCCCAGCCTCATCTAGTGGCACATGCACCAGCACGTTGTCGGCATGGTAGCGGATTCTGCCTTCTTGAACTGGAATTCCCAAGGCTGCCTCAATCAGGCAGGCGTAGGCGAGAATTTGCAGGCGATCGCTCTCCCAAGCTTGCGGCTGTTTGTTTTCGTCTCGATGGCAGCGACCGCGCTTATGTTCGTAGGGAATCGTTTGCCCGTCACGAGTGCGGAGGGCATCGACGCGACCCCGCAAGCCTAACTCAGCATTTTCGAGAAACAGTTCTTCCCAGTCTTCATCTTCCTGTTTCTCAAGTTCAACATGCAGCCTGCGTCCGGCAAAAACTGCAGCATCTTGGGTGTATAGTTCTTCGACCTCCTCTAAATAGAACAACCGGGGACAATAAGCAAAAGCGTGGAGCGCAGACACACGGATCGTGCCCTGCTCTGTTGCAGGAGGATCTAACGTTTGCATAGCAGTGAATAAGGCTTAAAAGCTGTTCAATCGTTGGTGTACCAACCGATACACCCAAGGAGATTGCTATTCCTTGATGGTCCTGTCGTTAGAAGTACGGCTTTTTGAAGGAAGCATACACCCGTACCTCTGGAATCTACAGGTAGACAATGCAGTAATGCAGTAATAGCAGATGGCTCAAGAGTGACAAAGAAAACGCCTTATGGCAATCAGAGGTTCAGCACTCTGTTAACAGTTATAGTCATATCTTCAGTTTTCAAGGTTCAAAAGCTTGAGTCGAAGCTGACCGTTACAACAGCATCAGGTTGAGCGCTTTCCTCGCTTCGCTTGTGCTGATTTTGCAGGCGCTGTAGTCACAGGCGGCTTGATTGAAATCAAACACTCGTCGCTGTATCCCAGTTCAGACATTGAGAAGCGCTGAAACGTTCCTTGCGTGGTTTGGCGATCGATCCACACGGGCAAGCCAATTAGCCCGCGATTGTCCTTAACAAGCCAGCGAACCACGCCATCAGCTTCCCGATAAAGCCTTGCACCGTTAATTAACGCCCAAGACTCACCGAGAGACAGCCCACCAAAACGGCTGATCTGTCCTGGGGTAGACAGAGCAATTGCCACAAGATCGGACAGCTTCACTGCTGCCGATTCCTCGCTAGAGTCAAGCTGGATCACCACCTGTAAATCTGTAAGCAGTTCATGATGGTTTGGTTTTGAGAACTGACTGGTTGGGTATGTGCCCAAGTGTTTGACGCTGAACTTGTGGTGGCGCTGTTTGCGAACGATGCGGGAAATCGGCGGGTCGTCGCCAATAATGCCGATCCCCAGCTTCACTCCAATGTGCGCCATCATATCTACCTCGCCCACTAGCGACAGCAGCAGCCCATAAACTGTTGAGGGTGGTGGATAGCGATAGGTTTCTTTGTAATCCCGTGCAAAGCTGCGAGGAAAGCTAGTGCAGGGGCAATCGAGGTAAAGCAACATTAGGCAGCGACTCCTGTAGGCAGTTGAGCTCTGGCAGCGATGATCGCTTCTTTGACACCTCGGCAGACTTTGACCCCTAGCTTGCTCAACTGTTCACCATAGGGAGTATCGGCAATTTCGCCACCCACAATTAGTTCATCGGCTTTTACATCACCCACTTCTACCAGTCGAACCAAACGAGGGCAGCCTACGGAATCGCCAACGCGCTTGAAGCTATCCATAATCCACGGGCTAGGGTCTTTCGTCACCCGAATCACGATCGACTCCGGGCGGAAGTCGTACAAAAATCGAGCATGGTTGCCGCCAACATGCCGCACAGCGCTGATCGCATCTAGCATTAAGGCAGCCCGTTTCGGGTCTTTCAAGCTTTCTGGGGTGAGGGCGATTGTGTATTGGTAAGCTGTGCAGTGAACTTCTGAACTGTGAATTGAAGTTTTCCCTTTCGCACCGCCTTTAGAGCCAAAGGCTATATCGCCCCAGAACGGATCAAGACTAATCGCACGGCTTACCTCTAAGGCTCCCCGTCGCTTCGTTGTCGCGTCTTCGTTGTCTTTACCTTTCTTGGCATCCATGTAGCCAAACAAATCATCATCAACGAAGTCTTTAGAACTGAAGCGTTCGTTCTTCAAGTTGTAGACATCTTTATTTGGATCAAAGGTGCGGTTCACCTTGCTTGCATCTAAATTTTGTAGATACTCGCGTAATCCCCAACGAATGGCTTCGGCACTCACTGTTGTATATTGATCGTTGCCGCGCGTAATCTTTTGCAGTGTAGATAAAGTGCTACCATCCCCCTCACCTCGGTTGTTTGCTGCAACAGCAGTGGAGGTGACGATTGTTGCAAAAAAATGTTGAGACATGATAATTCCTCTAAATTGAATGAGCGAGTCGAATTACAAAACGTTTGCAGTTTGTTCAGTCGGTTCTTGAGTCAGTTCTTGCTCAATTTCAGCCTTTTCTTCCTGACTTTTCCCTTGGTAGGTTGCAATGGCAAGGAGTGCCAAGTCTCTAGCTTTGCGCCAGTTTGATTCTTGATGTAGCCACCAGAAGATTTGTGGACCGCTTGATAACGCTGCCTTACTACGAAACTGACTGAGGAAGTCCACTAACGCTGTAGAAAACTCTTGCTGGGTACTGGGACGCTGCAATCGATAAATTACTTTATTGGTAATTTGTTCCCAATCCGGTTGGCGATTTTGGCGTTTTGCTTGGTCAATCTGTTGACCTCGATATTTCCTGAATGCCCCCTGTACGGCGTCAAACAAAACTTGTTCATCTTCGTTTAAATGTTCAGTCATTACAACTAATCCTCTTCGGTCTTCTGGGTAAATAGGTGTTGCCTTACGAAACTCGAAAAAGCCGCTGTACCAAACTTTGTTCGTAATCAGGTTGTCGCTGATCCATGCCAACACTTTAGATTCTGCTAACCAAGTGCCGTTACCGTCCTGCTTGAGCTTGACTCTAGGCGGCAGCAGTCGGGATGCTACTTGGTACAACCCCAACACTTGTTCACTCACCTGAACGCGATATACCGCTTGCTTCAGGTAGGACTGATTGCCATCCCACGGTTGATTGCCCAATTGGTAGACTTCGCAGTAATCGATTCGAAACTGTTGGGAGTCTTCAACGAGCTTTTCTTGCAGCAGAAAATGTAAAGCAGATTCCCCCGCACTGCTCGATCGAAAACTTCGATAGGTCCGTCCTGACATTCTGCGTCGCAGGTTGACCCATTCCTTTAAGTTACGAACCTCAGGAATGACTACCGCAGATCGATACCCTGGCAATTGATAGTAGCCACAGGCAAGCGGCAGAAATAGTAATGCTAAGAATCCTGTGGATGACTCAACATAAGCGCCATTCACGAAACATTCCACCAATCCTGGTAGGTGATGACCTTTGAGCGGAATTTCTGATCTGAAGGTGCCCTTGCTGTTGAATGCCTCCTTAAAGTCGCGGGTATAGTAACAATCGACGACAGGACGGTAATCAATCCGAATTTCGGGCTTGTCATCCTCAACTAGAAAGGCTAGAGGGACGGCTTGTTTCTCACGATTACGCTGTTTGCTGTGCTGCAAGAACGTAGACATGACGCCCTCAGTAAAAATGTAGCGTCCCTGTTCGTCCAGCTTGAGTGCAGGCACTTCCAAATAGCCTTGATCGGAGCGATACGTTTGTTTTAGTAGCCATTGAACGATTTCTAAGTCGCTCCCCTTCCACAACAATTTCACAGCATCTTCTGTTACTTCCCACTGCAATGGTGCATCGGCTGGATGAATGACTGACAATGCCAGTGCCAACCCTGCAATACCTGCTCGATGGGGTAACAGCGTGTTGGGATCAAAAATTGACAATACAAGCTCAGTCAAAATGACTCACCTCCTTTACAGTTGATACACGCCCATATCTGACGAGTAACCCCAAGCATCCGCTGGAGCCACAGGGTACCGCCGACACTTTTCCCACCCTTTGGTTTGCTTGCTGCTCACCACCAGCGGCACTGTGTAGCGCGGTAATCGTTTTGCGGATAGCTTTTCCACCGTTTTTACGTCCTGCTCCAGCAGTACCGTTGTGGTGTAGCCCGCTTCCCGTAGTGATGCTGGGTAGGTGCGCCACTCGCCATCAAGCCACACGGAGTCAAGATCGGGCTTGCCTCGTACTGCTGCCTTTTCTAGCCACTGTGCGAGATCCACCTGACAAACTTCTCCGCCAAAACTTTGTACCAATGCGGCACCTGCATCAAGTTCATCCTGGCTGTAGGGAAATCCCACTTTCTCATCGGGATAAAAAATGGCATCCAGAGCATGACCGCAGTAGCGACGATTCAGCCGCCCCAATCGCTGGGTCAATCCTGCGGGGTCAGCGATTTGAGATACCAAGAGCGTGGCGGATAAATCCAGCGACATTTCAGCAACCTGGGTGGCGATCGCCATCACCGCCCCTTCTGCCTTAAACCGATCCACGACTTCTCGGTGATGGTTAACACGATCGCCATACTTGTAGCGACTGTGATACAGCAAGGGTTGTAAGTCGTGCTGTCGCGCCTCGTGATATACCGAGATTGCCGTATTCACTTGGTTGCACACCCACAGAATTTTGCCGCCCTGCTTAAATTCAGCTTTCACCCGCTCCCAATCGGGTGCATCAGCCAGATGAAACCGATAACGGGGTTGAGTCTCCAGCTCCTCCGGTCCCTGGATGATCTCGACCGCTTCACCTACAGCGCTTTCAATCGCCTGCACCTGCCACGGCAAAAACGAGGCGGACATCAGCAAAACAGGTGCTTTCACGACCTCCAGAAATCGCAGCAATGCTCCAAACAGCTTGTCGTCATAGCAATGCACTTCATCAAAGACGAAGGCAGCTTGGGCGATCGCAGGAAAGCAATACATCGGGCGACGATTGCATTGCAGCAGCCCTAAAACGGTATCGACGGTGCAAACGCTAACTTTGGTACTCCAGGCCTTGAACGACTCCAGTTTCGTCTCAAGGTCATCGTCATCGCCCGTTGAGTGTAGGTCTAGATGCTCTAGATCGACGGCAGCGCGGGTGTGCAACAGGGTCGAGTCTACTTTGTCGTGAGCGTAGTCTAGAAAGCCTTCGGTGCTGGTGCCCGTTGTGGGGTAGCAGAAAAATAGCTTGCGCCCCACAGCATATCGTTTTGCCCAGTTGTATGCGCCCAACGTTTTGCCCGTACCGCAACCTGCCCGTGCCAGCGTCACCCGTGATGTCGCATTACCGAGCTGTTCTTGGAATGGACGCAAGAGATCGCCCTTCAAACGCTCATCGACAACATGCTGTAGCTCTGGTTCTGTCAGCGTGTAATGAATTTGGGTCTGAATCCATGGTCGGATTGCTACATCATTTGCAGGTAAAGCTGATCCACTCGTATCGCCCGCCACCAGCAACGCTTTGACAACGGCAGTCAAGACGGGATCAGGCTCCCATTGCGCGAGTTCGCTCAAAATGGTTTGTCGGCGTTGCTTAATGTCGGCAATTGTCCAAACCGTTGGCAAGCCTTGAGGAATCTCTGAAGCAAGTTCACAAGCTTTTTGCCCGTAGCGCAGGAGTCCGGTAAAGTGCTGATGATTTGTGTAGAGCAGCAGGCGATCGCCCCGCGTCCACGTATCGACTCCAGACTCACGAATTTCGCCAATTTCATCCGTTTGTCTGCCGCCTTCACCGCCCAATTTGAGATGGTGTCCGCCTGCTGCCGCGATCGCAATCTTAAAATCACCCTCGCCCGTTGCTAACCAATCTCGCAGTTCCCACGCCAATAAAACTGACAGTGCTTCATGCCGCATCAACTGGGGATGCTTCATCGGATTCTTCAGCTTGCGAACCACTGCTTGAAAGTGGTCATTTGCTTTACCTAAGTCATGAAGAAAAGCAGCAAGACGAGCGGTGGCGCGGAGCGTTTTACGATGTTGATATAAGCCAAATTGAGCGATTAATTGATCACTCAGTTCATCAACTAACGTCGTTACGGCTTCAACGACAGAAGCAGTGTGTCCGACCAAGGTATAGGCTCCTTTCCAGGAGGCCTCTTTTGATTTCGCAAGTAACAATTTAGGGTACAGGGTTTGATTTTTAGCTGACATTGGCTTCCTCCCGCGTTGGATAGAACCAACCACAGCCAAAGTGTTGTCTTCCTCCCAATCCGTGCCATTGCAGCTTTAGCGAGTCTTCCTGGTTCAGCCCTTCTACCACCACACCATAGCCGACAATTTTCTTATCCTTCACCTGTAGGGTGCGTCGGGCTAGATCGCCGTTGGCATCACTGGGAATGAATGCTTGACCCTTAATTTCTAAACGTTCCAGCCCCTTTTGACAGGACTCTAAAAAGTACCGGGGCACTTCTGCATGGTCGATCGCATCCAGCTTAAACGTCACCAGTCTTGATGCCAATGTCTCGCTCGCTTCTGGTAGCGTAATTCTTGGCTGGACCAAGCGAATTAAATGACCTCGAATATCAAAAACTTGGTCTTGCAGGAGTCGATACCAAGTTTGCATTTGCTCCGATGGACAGCGGACTCTAAATCGTGAACCTCGATTCAGATAAATCATGCCAGCGCGATCAGAAATGCCCGGTATGCTACATAAGCGAACTTCTAAGGGTAAGTCCTTCGGCAGTGATTCATCTTCGGTTTCTTGAAGCAGTTTTTTGACGGCGGAATACAGTGCATATCCATGATCCGCAGGCAGTGTTCTACCTCGTAGTGCAAATTGAATCTCCAGAAAATTCATGGTTCTAGCTCTCCAAATATTGCTCATTCATTTCAACAACCTCTGCCTTCACCATTTCCACTAACTCCGGTGGCTGCCGCACGATTGCTCCTCTCCCATATCCCAACACCCACCGCTTCAGGTCATTCAGACCCCGTACAACCATATGCAGCGTGACTGATCCATCCGGATGCTCTTGAAGCTCCTGCGTCGGATGCCAGCGCCGCTCCCGAATATACGGAGCCGTGGGCGCATCAAACCAAATCGACACAGGCAGCGGTACCCCACCCGCTTCGTGCTGGAAGATCATCTCCAGGTGGTCCTTAGCATCGAAGGTGGGGTCAGGCACAAATGTCTCTTCGAGTACCTGAAGCTGCTTGATGCGATCGACTCGGAACCAGCGAATTCCTTGACGCTTGTGGCAGTAGCCGATCGCGTAGGGATTGGTGCCCCGGTAGATATGCAGCAAGTAGGGGTCAAACTTGCGCTCAGACACAGAGTTGCTGCTGGCGGTGTAGTAGGTCATCTGCACCGACATTTGCAGACGACAGGCATCCTCCAACCTGTGCCAAATCTCTGGGTTCAAGTCAATCTCTGCCCCTGAGCGAAACAAAATCCGCTCATCTGCCACCTGTTGCAGGTCCACCCAAGACTGCTGCGGTAGTCGCTCACTCAAACGAGTAAGCGCTGAGCGCAACTCCGGTGCATAGGCTGATCCAGCATTTGCCTCCAGCATCCGTGCCCCTAGTATTAATGCAAACAGTTCTCCCTTACTGAGGGTAATACTCGGTAGTCGCCAGTCTGGATCAGTGTAGTAGTAGCCCTTCTGCCTGTTGAAATCGATCGGAGCGTGGTAGCGGTCGCGCAAAAAGTTCAGATCGTTACGAACCGTCCGTTCATTGACCTCTAACACCACTGCCAAACTGCCAGCCGTGTGTCGTTGTCGTTGTCTACGCAGCAGATCGTCAAGCTGTAGGAGTCGTTCAAGGCGGAGTAACATGCATCACCTGTTGTAGATTGACCCTATCGTAGGGAAACTACCCGGAAAAAACGTTTCCGCCTTACTGCAATACTGCAAAAAAGTTGGTTGGGTGGTTAACTGTTTGAGGCGCACAATGATTCAGACGATGCAGTGCTCTATACGTCCTTTATAAAGTGCCCCAACCATCCACAGACTTACTGCATTACTGCGTAACTTTGTACTAGCTTTGCGCTTCCTTCAACATCTGCACGATCGCCATCCGCACCAATACCGCTTTAGGCTTCCGCTGTTTCACCGCCAGCAGCGACAATTCCATATGCAACGACTCCGGCAAGTCAACCGTGAAGCGAATTCTCTCCTCCGAAGTTGAGGCATCAGGTTCTGGGGCTTGCGTCTTAGGTTTAGTCACTGGTCCTCCATGTGCTGTGAAGATTCATCGTCGATCGTCCAGTAGGGATGCTCCGGCAGCACCCCCAGCGCCCTCGCCATTCGGTCTAACTGCTTCGACGTTCGCCGCTCCCACACCTGCCAACCTTGTCGATAGCCCAGCCAGTAGGCGATCGCCACCAGTCCTCCAACCATCAGCCAGTTAGACATAGCCTGACCCTCCGCAGTAGGGGCACTCTTCCCAAGGTGCATCAGGGTTGGTTTCTGGATGCCACATTGGGGTCGGTCGCTCACCTGTCCCCTCGCAAGCGTCGCATTTTTCAGCATCAACTAGCTCGACCAAACTGTCAGAAATCCCTGGTGGTTCCAGTGGCTCAAACAGGGTAGCTAGCTGGTGCTGCTCACACCAGCGATCGCCGAACTTAATCGGCTCTCCACACGCGGCACAGTGATTGACTGGCTCGTCGGTGCCCGTCCCTTCGCAGGTTGGACATGGAATAGGTGCGCCTGCTGGTGGAGTTTCTTCGCTCCAGAAGCCCTCATCCCACTTGATAAACAGCCGTCTCTCACCGTCGCATTCTGGGCATTCTTTCATCTTCATTGTCCCGTTGTCCTATAAGACAGTTGGCAAGCGTCCTGTAGGTTAGTTCCGAGCATTGGGTCGTAAACGTGCTTTCCCTGTGGGCACCAGCGCGATCGCCCACTCATCACCTGCAAAATCTCTGCGACAGGTCGCCGCTCCTGCTCCACCAGCCGCTGCACATCGCTGATGAGATGATTCTGAATGTACTGCTTGCACTTCCGGCGCTTGCCGTCCTCGTCAAGCTCAGTCCAGCAGTAATAGAAGCTGATACAGGGCACCCATCGGCGCGTGTTCCCAGTCCGTTTCTCGATCCACCCACTAGCCTGACCTTTGAGCGATCGTCGTCGCTGTCGGGGTGGGGAATAGGGAATGGAAAGTGGGGACTCAGACGGTTGTTCTGGGGTACAAATTTTTTCCTCTATACAAAGTGTTCTACTGGTAGAACCGTTTTGAGAAGAAAAATCCTTGTTCTGGGGTATAGCAAACCTGGGGTTATCGATCCAATACTGCTGAACCGTAGAGAGCATCGACTCTTGATAGCCTGCCAGTGCACTACTAACGCTCTCCATGCTGCCTCCCAATCTCCTCTAGCAGCTTCGTCAATTGCTCGATCGCCTGCTGCCGTGCGTATTTCTCACGCTTGCGCTGTTTTGCCTCGTAGCGGTCTAACAGTTCGCGGCACCGTCGCCGCTGGTCCTGGTTTCTTTGAGGAATGCTTTTACCTGCCATCGCCTACCCCTCTAGTGCTGACGGTAAAGCCCCAATCCTGCTTTCTCAGCAAACACAATTCCTGGACCTGTTCCTGCCATCCTTCAGCCCATAGAGTATTCAACTTCAGCAGAGCAAACGGGCGATCGCCTGCTATCAGTGCTCTATCGATTGCAGCAGCAACGGTGTAAAGATCTGGAACCTCTGGTGGTGGCTGTCCGCCTGCTGGATGGTTCCTCGCCTGCCGCTTCGCTTCATTCGCGGTGAAGTTGCCCCTTAAAGCAGCAACGAGGAACCCGGACGGGTTTCGCACCGTTCCAGCTTGTTGCTGTTCTCGAAGGGCGGATATTGCGTTTTCCACAGCTTTCGCGGTGGCAGCGGGCGTGCCTAATTCTGCGCTGAGTTGCGCGATCGTCTTCTGAATTGTTTTGTTCGGAAGCACTCCGGCTTTCTGAATCCGGTCAATTAGCGCCTCTGTACCAATCGCCTTCCTGTCAATTCCGATTGTGCTTGCACCAATTGTTTGTTGTTCTTTTAACAAGTTTTTCTTGTTATTGGTACATTCGCCCTTTTCAGAACTTCCACCCTGCAACGGTTTCAAATCTGAATGATCGTTCAGGTGTTGTGTAGCGATCGCAGAGGTTGTGTAGCGATCATCGAAGTTGTCTGTAGACAACAGGTTGTCTGTACGCAACGAGTTGTCTGTAGACAACCTTTGGACATGCGAACGCAAGCGGACCCGGCAAACTTGAAT
This sequence comes from Leptolyngbya sp. FACHB-36, assembly GCF_014695955.1. Lineage (GTDB taxonomy): Bacteria > Cyanobacteriota > Cyanobacteriia > Leptolyngbyales > Leptolyngbyaceae > FACHB-36. The sequence continues at coordinate 16,195 of NZ_JACJPG010000187.1, forward strand.
TTCAAGGTCGATGTCGCCGCTACAGGTAAGCTGCTTGAGTGCCCGTGATACCGTGCTTTTGTTCATTCCTAAGTCATCGGCGATCGCGCTTACCTGGATGTCGAGCCACGTTTCGCCGAACGGATCGAAGGTACGAAGATAGTAAAGAACCTTTAACTCGGCGGGCTTGAGTCGGCGACTGGAATTACACCATTCCTGGTGAGTCATGCGGTAGTGCTTCATGGCTCACTGCTTTAAACGGAGGCTGTGAGAGCAAGCCAGCAGCAGAACGCAGCGATTCTGTGTCCCTGACGATAGGGAAGTTGATCGAGAATTTGTCATGATACGAAACAAGTAAATAAAACGATGCCCCGTGACTGCTGCACAGACCGGGGCGTTTTTCTAGGGCAAATCGTCGGGGGAGAGTCCGCAGGAACCGCAGGGGGCGATCGAGTTCCAGGGAGCAAAGCAGCGGGGGCACGCTGGCTTGAGTTGGTCTTCGCACCACCAACAGGCAGAACACTGTTTCAGTCCTCGCAAGTGGTAGCGCCAGTGATCGTCGTGGTGCCAAATGGCTTCGACCGTTCCCCCTTCGCTAATTGGCACAGCAACTACAGAGTCGCCGAAGTCATAGCGGTGATTGGGGAAACTGGACGGTGGACAAATCTCGGTCATAGCGATCGAAAGATGTAGGAACCCCACTTTCAGCGGCGGATCGGTGGATTTTCTCTTGAACAAGCTGCTCAAACTCAGACAGACAAGGACATTCCCCACAGTGCGACTGCAAACCAGGGCGATTACAGCCACAGTCCGGCGACCAGTCTGCTAGAACGCTTTCGACAGCAGCCTGATAGCGAATAGCCGTTTGTTGTAGCAGGGTAGAAAGGGTCACGCTGGCTCCCGAACTGACGCGAGAAAGGAAATCAGCTTGTCGGCTTTGGTCTGAGCATTACGGGCGATCGCGGCATCTTGGCGGCGGAGTTCTAGCGCTCGTAGCAGGTCGGGCTTGTCCATCCCGATCGACTGCGCGATGCGCTCCAGACTGCGCTCGGAGATTCTCCGATTGCCATTCCACGCAGCAAAATTGCTGGGATCAAACCCGGTCAAATAGGAAAGCTGAATGTGTTTTAGATGACGAATATCCTCGACTGATAAAATTAGCTCTCGCGGAATATCCATGTTTCAGCTTCAAGTAACAGATAACAGGAAACTGAAATTCATTATACGTTCATGTAATGAAAGCGATCCATAAATCTGTAACAAGTTACAGGAAAATGTAATTAGGCGAATTCGCCTTAACTAAGGCGAATTCGCCTTAGTTAAGGCGAACAGCATGTAATAGCATGTATTGGTACAAAAAGCGCGTCAAAGTCACGTAAGTTCGTTGATGGTCTTGGATGAAGTTTTCTGAGGCATTCCGAGAAACGGTGTTCCGCTTCAAGCTGAGTGGAGCAGAAATCGCTGAACGCAGTGGGTTAACCACGGCTCAGATCAGCCAGTTTCGCAACGGTAAAAACCTTCGCATCGATTCAGTGGAGAAAATCCTGAACGCGCTCACCCTAGAGCAGCGGCAGTACCTGCTGATGCTGGTGGCGCGAGACGACAATGGAAACGTACCGCTGCCGCCAACGGAGGAGCCGTAGGGCTAACAACCGTAACCTGAGGGGTGCTGCTATTTCAAGAGGGACGATCGTTAAAAACGCGCGTCTCATTAATGATATGGAGCTGTCTGAATCAGAAAAGCTCAACTCGAAGCAGTGTGTGGCAATGTAACTGCTGCTGTTGCTGATCGGCTGGGCGGCACTCCACCTTAGTATCCTGTTGTCCTGTAGGACAGTTGCCAAGTGTCCTACGATCAGTTGCTGGAAGCAAAATTCCTCTGACGGTGACAAAGTTTTTCTAGGTATGCCAGTTTGTTAGAGCGATCGTGCCTGCCCCCGTTGCCCCCAACCCCAGACCACTAAGCCATGAATCAACCTGCCACGAGCCAGTTAACTTCTCAAAATAGGTTCCCAGACTGCGTGTTTGTAAAGCTGCACAGTCAACCTGTTTTGGAGGAGGAAACGTCGATCGTCTTGCCTGTCTCAGCTCAGCGACCCCTTGCCACCAGCAGCACTAATTTGAGTCTCACCATTCGCTTTGGACGGCAAGAAATCAAAGTTCCAGGAGGGCGCGTTTGGTTTGGGCTGAAGCGGGGTGAGTTAAGGCTGAAGCTAGAAGATGGCAAGATTCCAATTGAGAAGATGGGGCTAACGGCTGCACTTGAACTTGAATTGGAGCGGGAAGACCAACAGGAGCAGAGCCGGGAAGGAGAAGCTAACATTGCGATCGCTGGTGGAGTTAAGACTAAAGACGCGGCTAAGAGAGCTAGCAAAGTGAAGTCTAAAATTCATCAAGTGGTTACAGGAGGCACCGAAGAAGCCCCTGTTTGGAGATTTGAAGTCAAAACTTCCGAGCCAGTCTTAGAAGGACAGCTTACTGAGGAACGATTGGGAACGATCGAGGCGGCTACTGGACCGTGTGGAGTAGCAGCAACCTTTGGGGTGCGAGGACAGCGGGATATTTGCCTGATTGAAGCAGGGGGGTTATGGGCAACTGATATCGGTCGTAATAAGAAAGCTTTGCTAGAGCGAGAGTTCTTTCTACGCTTTATTGCGCCAAAGCTACAGCCCCATCTCAGCCGAGTGGAGGGGCAGCTATGACTGAGCCAGAATTTCAAATCACCGAGGAAGAGTTTCGAGAGTTTCAAGCGATCGTTCAGCAGATTGAGACGGCAGATACCGACGACTTCTTAGAGTTATCGAAACTCTTGGGACGCGATCCTAAAAGGGATTTCGTTGCGTCAGACCTAAGTAGTGCCAATCTGAGTGGTACTGACCTGCGCCGTGTTGATTTGAGCGGTGCTTACCTAAACGGTGCCCGTCTAAGCGGTGCCAACCTAAGCGGCGCTAACTTAAGCAGCGCTGACCTAAGCAGCGCCGACTTGAGCGGTACCGACCTGCGCCGTGCTAACTTGAACGGTGCCAACTTGAACGGTGCCTACCTCAACAGTGCTTACCTAAGCGGTGCTGATCTACACAGTGCCGGCTTGAACGGTACTCACCTCAACAGTGCCTACCTGCGCGGTGCCCGCCTAAACGGTGCCAACTTGAACGGTGCCAACCTCAACAGTGCCTATCTAAGCGGTGCCAACCTAAGCGGTGCCAACCTAAGCAGCACCTGCTTGAGCAATGCTTACCTAAGCGGCGCCAATTTAAGCAGTGCCAATTTAAGCAATGCCTACCTGAGCGAAACTATTTTAGTAGGGACGATCGTTGAAAACGCGCTTTTCATCGATGTTGTAGGGCTATCTGAGTCAGCAAAGCTCGATTTGAAGCAGCGTGGAGCCATCTTTAATGATACCTCTGGCGATCGTGAGTCTGCTTACTCTCCTACCGGACGTTGAACGTTCAGTTTGTCAGGCTTCTTGGGAAGCAACAGGGCTTTAGTGTTACGTTTCGCAATCATCAGCTTTCTAGCTTGATCGTGGTGCAGATTCACCAAATGCCGCCGGAGCAGTTGGGAGTAATTCTGAACGCGATCGCATCGCGAGTGACACGCGAGAATCTGTAACTATCCATCACGAGACGTTGAAGGCGATCTCTGAATGCTGCTCTAGTGTTCGGCTCGTTGTCCTGCTGTCCTGTAGGACATATAAGGATTGTCCTACAGGAGCGTCTAGAAGCCTTATGGGGAGAGAGGACGACTACTAATACTTGAAGAACGGGAAGTTTGCGGAGGGAAATCTCTAGATATTTCTAAAGCATTGTCCTCAGTCCATATTGGAATTTCAGCAGGCCCAGAAAAATCTGATAGTCTTGCGCTAAATTCCTTTTGTCCTCTAAATTTATCCAGTTCTTGAGCAATTACTCGTAAGCAAGAAGAGGGCGATTGAGCTACTTGCTCTTCAGCAAAACGAATAACTATCCATCCACATTGGAGGAAGAAATCATTTCGCCTATCATCTTTGCCCAAGTAGTGACTGGGCTTTTTTATACCATCTTCCTTGAACCAGGGTTCATCTATTTCTACATCTATCCATATGTGAGTTATGGGGTCATGCACAATTACATCTGGAGTGTAAGGGTACTGTCCTGAAGAAAGTTCTAAACCTTTCTGCCAGTCTATCTTCAGCTCTGGAAATGTAGATTTCAACTTCTCAAACAACACTTTATCCCGTTTGCCAGCACGAGCACTACTCGGCTTTAAATCTGCGTCTATCTCTTCTTTGATTGTGTCAGAGATCCATCTAAGACGCCCTTCAGGGCTAAGTCGAGCTTCACACTCTTTTTTATGTTTCTCCATTAATTTCATTCTTTTGATTTCCCATGCAACGTTGATTTGTTCACATTGCATCTTCCACTCCTGCAATTTCTGTTCTTCAGTTTGATACCAAATTTCTATATCCTTTTGCCATTTAGAGAGTAAATCCTCATAAACTCTCAAATCCTCGTTGTATTTCAGCCGCCTCTTCATATAGCCGCAGATGGCATCATATATAGCAGTTACAATCGCCATCCCTGCCAAAAATTGACCTACTACAGGAATAGCTGAACCTATCATTGCTGCCAGCGCCAAGGGTCCAGTTTGACTGAACCGATTGGGAGCTTTAGGTAGGTTAAATTCAGGTTTTTTTGGGGCTTCTGGCTTTTTGGGTTGAATAGGGCGAGAAGGAAGAACTAGCTCAGGTAAAGGAGGCTTTTGCTCTAAGATTCTTTTTAAAGAGTTTGGAACTAGAACAATAGGGTAACTAAACATTTTAGAGGACCATGAATTAGAGGTGTAGGGGAAGGCTGACAACTTGCATTGTTGAAAAGCCTACCTTCCCTATACCGATTAACTTTTCTCTAACTGGAAGGTTCATTAACTCTTGACCGCTTCACGGAGAAGTTGAGCAACATTACATTCAAAGTGCCGTGATAAAATGCCGCAAATGTCCCAATCACGTCAAATTGGTTAATTGTTGATGTAGCCTACTTCTTGTAACAGTTCAGACACCAAAAGTTGGACAGCTACTCTTATCGATTATTTTTCTCGGCTGCTATATAAAGGCGCGATCAAGCAAACTCAGCTTCAGGAAGAAGCCAAGGAGTAAGGCTCAAACCTTTTGAGTGTAAATCCCGTAGCGAATCAAGCTTGCACCCTTAAACATCACTCCCTTAATCGCTTCCGCACGCCGCGCACGTGTCCTAATCTTCAATCTAGTTAATCCGCCGCACTTCTCGCCGCGTCACCACCATCTCAAACTCAACCCCCACAGCCTGCGCCAGTCGGCAGAGCGTTTCTAGCGTCGTGTTTCCCTCGCTAAACGCTCGTAGAATCTGCCCTCTCCGGTTCACAGGAATCGCCTTCTCATTGCCTGTCTCTGCCTGCTCAATCTGGCAGTAGGCACGAACCAAATCGGCTTGCCAATCATCGCCAAACTTCACTTGTGCTTCAGCGGCGATCGCCTGCAAGATAGCTTTCGCTTGCTGTTCTGAGGTCATGGGAAAGATAGCGACACAGCTAGTCAAAGATAGCATTCTAAACGCCTCCCTCACTGCGACAGCGCTGCATAAAAACCGTTGGTGCAAAGGCTCTACAGGTATCCTCCCATGCATCAGGTAACGCTTTCTTTAGCTGCCGAAAGATGCCCACTAGCTCGCGGATATCCTCGTCGTTCGGCTCCACAGGTTCAGCAGCGGGGGAAGCTGTCGCCGCTGCCGTGCCGCTGCCATTGCCGTTACTGCTGGCAGGTGGGTCGTCACTGCTGACAATGCGGTAAGCCTTGCCATCGTGAAAGAGTTGTACTTCCTCGCCTTTGCGGAGTTGGGCGATCGGATCGTCAGGCTTGCCCCAAACCCTAATATCGTCGCTGCCGTCGCTGGGGGTAACAACGACGTTGATCTTCTCCCCGTAGCCGTGGTCTTTGGGCTTGCCTGCTGTGTATTTGATGGTGCCGCGTAACAGGTGCATTTGCATTGTGTTCTGGGGTATGAATTGAGCCGGGGCACTACTCCCGGTTCAGCGCTGGGGCTGCTATCGCGTGTAGACGTGGATCTCTTCGTGTCCTACTTCGTGCGAGTAGTAGGAATTGATAAAGGCATCGTTGGCGATTGCCTCCCAATCGATGTATTGGTCAAGCGTTGCCCAATCAAAAACCTGGATTGCTTCGGCTGCGGTGCAGATGCCGCCTTCCTCGCCTAGACGCTCCTCACAGAAAGCCGTTTCAGACTTGTAGCAGCCGATGTAGTAGTCGCTGAACTCGTCAAGGTCGGCATCATTGCCTAAATGAGCGAGATAGCCCTTAACCGCGTCCTCACCATGCTGGTGAATTAGGGCGGCAACCTGACACAGCTTCTCTAGATCCCAACTTTGAAAGCCTGCGAAGTTCTCGCTGTCATCGATGCGCCACTCTTCGCCTTCTGACTCGTGCAGCATGTAATCGATCGCGAACTGCACTTCTTCGGGTTCAATGCCTTCGTAAAACTCGACCCAAACGCCGCGCAACCGCCCATTGTTGTAGGCTGCCAGGTCTGCAAAATAAACTCTCGGTGTCATTGCCTTGTGTTCTGAAGTAAAAGGCGGGGCACGACTCCCGCGATCGTGCTAGATGACCTTTTCTTGCGGTTGCCTGCGGTAGCTCTTGATTTTGCCTGTGCGGTCTAGCCAGATGGTGAAGCGCTGAACGTGGCAGGTTTTTGACTCGTCGTTCACAACGCAATGAACTGTTCTCTCGAAGTAGAGAAACCAAACCTTCTGGTTTTTGTGCCTGCTGGCATCCACCAGCCAGTAGTCGCGGAGGAAGCCGTTTACTACCTGCTTCTGAGCTGCGGTGGCGTCTTCCCAAAAGTCCTGGATGCGTCGTTTCTCCCAGCCTTTAGGCGGCGACAGAGGCTCTAAGTTTTTAATGAGTGCTTGTTGCATGGTTAGAGCCTGGTTTCCTGGAGGAACGAGTAGACCATGTTTAGAAGGCGCTGTACTTCTCCAAGCTGCCGCATTAGCTCAGCGTCGGTAGCATCAGCTTCAAAGGCTTTAGTGAGTTGATGAATCGCCTTGTGTGCCTCTTGCGAGCGGAGGTAGGCGTGTAGAAACTCTCTGCTCATCAGAACGGCACCTCTTCGCTGTAGAAGTGGCATCGCTCCGCGTAGGAATCCCAGGGAGGCAAGTTACATGGGTGGATGTCTGCCGCAGCACGTAATCTGCAATAGCCCCACATTCCGGGTTTGGGACGCTGATAGTTCTCACACATGCCGCACTGTGGCTTAGGTGCTGGCGCTGCTGGTGGCTCTGGGTCGTCGGGCGCTTCGTTGCAGTGGTAGCCGTCGTAATCGGCTAATAGTGAGTAGTCCATAATTGAATCTCCATCTCTGTTGTTCTGGGGTGGAAAACTGCCCTTACCCGACCGCGAATCAGGTAAGGGCATTGCGCTTTTAGGCAGCGCTTCTCTCAGCACACTGGAGAGCCAACGGCAGCAAGCCATCGAACTCCCACACCTTCACTTCCCACGCGCAATTTGGGAGGCGATCGGACTCGCGCACCGCTGCTCGAACCTCGCCGAACTGTCGCTTAATGCCCGTAACAAACTGCTGGGCTTGCTCCTCCGACTCAAAGCCGAAGTAACCGCACTGGATGCGATCCATGCGTCCACCTCTGCCGGGGCGTTTCAGAGCGCGATACATCAGCGCTAACCGGGGAGACAAGACTAGTAGAGAGAAGCCATCAGCTAATCGACGAACCTTAGAAGTCATGAGGTGAAAACCAACTCAACTAAGCTAATTATAGCTTATTAAGCCTTACAGATAAGCTATCTTTACCTTAGATTCACACAACAAAACTGCCCCCAAAACTGGAGGCAGGAGGGCAGCGGGTACGCTGCCTAAGCCGAAGGAACTAGCGAGGCAGCAGCACGCCAGGAGTGCGAGAGCCAGCAGAACGGGGGCGCGGAAGCTGCGATAGTAACGAAGCCCGAAGCCAAGCCGGACAGCCCAAATGCAGCGCCACACCTGAGTCGCAAGGGAACCCTGGCTCTAGCAAGCGAGCACCCAACGCCCGCAGCGACGAACCCAAACCAGCCACCGCAGCCGGAGACGACAACGGCACCCACAGCACAACCCCAGAACCGAACTGAGCCGGACGGCACCACGAACCAGAGGGAAAAGGAAAGAGCATAGAACACATCTTAATTAAGCTAATTATAGCTTAAAATATAGAGGAAGGCGAGGGGGCAAGAGAGGCGCGAAGGGCTACACAAACGGAGGCGGCAGCAGGGGCACCCACCGAACCGCAACCCGGACACCTGCCAGGGGGAGGCAACCCACGAAGTAGGCGCAAACCGCAAGCCAACCACCAACGGAAACCGACCGGGAAAACCTGAGAGCCAGCGATCGGGGCAGCAAGGAAACAACGGCAGCAGACGCAAGGAAACGGACCCAACCGCAGCGGGGCGCAACGCAGCGGAGCCAAAACCCAAACCAGGCAGGGAAACAGAACCCATAAGGCACCCTGCCGGGAACTGGGCACCGCCGCGCCAGCGGCAGAGCCAAGCCAACGCCGAAGACGGCAACTAGGACAACTGGCACACGCAACCGTCACAACCCTTTCGCTCACCTTCTCTTTTCTTCTCTCTTCTCCCTGAGACAGCGGAGTGGAGCGCCCTAGGCTAAATGACGCCCGACGTGTGCGCGGAGCGCCGAGGCGACCAACGGGAGCGGAGAACAGAGGGCAGAATTGCCTATGGCGCGAAACGTAGCGGCAACTTTGCACAGGGCGTCAGCAGCAAAGCGATCGCGGCTGTTGGGAGCCTGCCGAATGGAGATGAGGAGCGCACGCAGGAGCACCGCAGACGGAGAGAGGCGGGCGGACGGAGAAGTAGCGAAGCCGCTCGACCAACGGGAAAAGGGCGTAGCGGGTCATCGAATAGGCTGCATCGTTCGATCAATTCCGGCATCGGTGCGCCAGCGCCAGCAGCACGGCAGCGGCTAAATTTTCACTGTCCTATGAGACACTTGCTACCTGTCCTACGAGACACAGGACACAAAAAGCGATCGCCCCGATGGAGAGCGATCGCCTAGTTGAGTCGGTTTAAAGTCTAAGCAGCGACGAGGCTTGAGGCTGTTTGTACTGCCATCACGTAGTCGTAGCCTGCTACCGGTCGTCCGTTTTGGGGTTTGAACACAAGCTCTGCCTCGTGATTGGGACGATCGCTCAACTCAAATATGGCTGAGCCGTCCTCATTGCGAGTAATTTCACTTCCCTCTAAGAAGAAAGTCAATACTTTAGCGCCTGGGCTGCTCCAGTCGTGCCGCTTGGGGATTTTCCCGTCTAGTGTGCAGATAGCAGTGCAAAAGTGCCATTCATCGTTCTGAGGCTGATAGTGATCAATTTGAACCACAATCCAGCCATCAATTACTTCACCGATCTGTGGGGCGCTGTCTGCCTGCCGAATCTCGTAATCTTCAACAGGTCCAAACTTCCCCGGCTGGTAGTCCGGGTCGTGCGCTAATCGTTCAGGATCAGCGTAGCCGTCAGGATAAACCTGAATGTATTTGATGATGTGCATTATCGCCTCCGATCGTCGGTTTCCGGTTCGGGATGGTTGCTCAAGACGTGGCACTCCCACTTCTTGCCTTTCTGACTGGTGCGTCTGACTTGGCTAAAAGTCGTTCCAGTCTCGGCTGCAATCTGCCTACACTTCGCTTCAGCTTCGTTTAGAGTGTCACCCCAAACATAATCGATAATTTGGCTCTGGATTGGTTTATCAGGATCATCAATTCGATGGATTCCTGCGCCTGGCGCGATCGGTCGTTGTGGTTGGGCAGGCTGGGCAGCAGGACGCACCACAGATCCACCACCAGCAGGAACGACAATGCGAGCGCATTGCGAGACAGGAACAGCGGCGATGCTGGCTATTAGTGCGATCTTGATCATTAACCTGCTTTGGTGATTTCGTGGCGTGTGTATTTCTCACCGCTGAAGTATATCTCTACCGTTGCGTCTCCTCTCACATAGAGCAATGTCGATTTGTACTTGGCTCTGGGTATCCCTAACGCTTTAATTACCTGCTGCTCGGTCATCCCTTTCTTAAGCTGACTCAATTGTTGGTCATCAACTTTGCCTGGTAGCTTGTCGGTAGGTTTGGCGATCGCATCGATTGAAGCTGTGATTCCATAGACGCTGCCAAGTCCTAGCAGCAGTCCGATCGAGAGTGCTGTGAATCTGCTAATCATTGAATTACCTCTAGTTTCGATGGGGTCCGGGGTGGTAGTTGGTAGCTGCGCCCCGGTTAATTACCGCGTGTTGCGTCGTAGTTGAAGGCTCGTCCATTGGAGTCGTACTGGATGGCTACCCAGCCGCTGCTGCCCTCAATGCGGTAGTAGTCCGTGCCGTTGGTCCAATCACGCTTTGCTGGTAGTCCTAGCCGCGATTTGATGGCGTTGTAACTCTGCCCCTGCTCGAAGTTCAAGGCTTTCAATACCCTCGCCTCATCAGCAGTGATTGTGCCCTCTCTGCCATAATCAGCGGTCCCCACCGGCGGCAGCGCTGGATCTTTCGATGCTGTTGCAGGTTGGGACGAAATGCTCAGCGATCGACCAAGTGACTGCATCTCTGAACGAGTGCAGCCCAGCAGTGGAAAGAATGCGACCGTCACGATCACAATCTGAATCAGGCTTCCGATCGCTTGGTTGCTGGGGTCGTAAGCCACCTCGTAGGTGTTCCTTTGAAGCTGGCGGCTGATGGTATCGCGGTAGCCTGCGGCGTCTGATTCATTGGAGAATCTCGCCACAACTCGACAACAGCGATCGTTGAGCCGCTGCCGCACAATCCAGGGTTTATTCATGGCAGTTCTGTAGATAAACTGCCGTAAGAATAACGCAATCATTCCCTTATGGGAATAAGGAGGTTAGGGAAAACGTAAATAAGTTAATATGCCCATGACACAATTACCGAATGGCAGAGATGAAAATCGTGATTGAGGAATCGCTAAAGCGTCGGTTTAAGGGCACTTGTGGCGAAAAAGGTGTGACGATGAGCGACGTGACTGTTGAGCTAATTAAGCTGTGGCTTGACGGTCAAATTGTCCTACCAGAATCTGAACAGGACATGGGACAGGACGCAGGACAGGACAAACAGAAGTAGTTGTACATGAACCTTTCGGCTATCCTGTAGGACACAGGGCAGGACATAGGACACATGGAAACCTACTTGCTAACGATTCAGGACTTCGAGGAGCGTTACGAGAAATCACGCTCCAACATCAACAGCCGGATTAATGGACTGAAACAGAAGGGTTATGACATGGAAGCCCAAAGGCTTGAGGGTAAAAATGTCTATAACGCCGAGCAAGTCAGGCTGATGGACGAGTTGCACAAGCATCTTAAGAATGGGCGCACGATCGCCGCGTTTCCGGCTGCTCACGCCTCAGCAGGTTTAGATAGTGTCCTACAGGACAGACGGCAGGTGTCCTACAGGACACAGGACAGACCAGAAATCGCAACCTCAATCAAGCCGAATGAACCGGCTCCGGCTGTCTTCGGCATTGCTGCCCTGATGGATTCGATCGCGGGCAAGGTAGTAGACATCATCACGGCTCGGCAGCAGCTACCACCAGCACCGATCGCGGACCCACTCGCCAACTTGCGTTCATTACAGGAAGCGTGCGATCGAGGCTGGTTGCTGTCGTCGTCACAACTCGCGCCACTGGTCGGGCTAAAGAACCTTGGTAGTAAAGACTTTGAGCGCTTCGGCTTTAAGTTTGAGCGGGCTGGGAAGAACGGTGCTGAAGCTGCTTGGAAGGTACAAAAGCCGTGACCGATTCAGTTATTCATCCCGACTACATCCGCATTTTTAGACGGGTAGCCGGAGGATGGCGGCTTCGGAAGGGAAAACTGTTTTACAAAAGATTGCCGATCGCAACCCCTGACTTCGATGATTTCGAGTTGATGTACGGAATATCTAAGCAACAAGTCGTGATTGAGTTGTTCCGCATCAATGCTGGCAAGGAGGGGTACTACCTGGCGAACTTACGCCATAAGCGTTACTACTACTGCGGTTTGACAAGCGAGGATATTCGGGCAAAACTCATGAGTCTGGGCATTGGTCGCGCTGACCCATTAGAAGATCGACTCAATGACGATGATGCTTGAGTGAGTCAAGCTCAAACCTTTATCTCTAGTCGCCTCTCCAACACCTCTAGCCGTCGCTTGACCTGAGCCAGTTCATCCTCTGGGGTGGCTGGCTCTAATTTATGCAGCAGCGCATCGATCACGAACTGCGATCGCTCTTTCTCGTTCTGGGGTAAACGCTCCATCAGGTCCGGTGGAATGCGAAGCGAGAGCCGAGGGTTAGGCATGGTGACAGATTGGGTACAAGTGGTGACAGATTCACTAAAACTTGGTGACAAGTGGTGACAGAGGGTGGTGACAGATTTCCCTTAAGTGGTGACAGCCAGTGGTGACAGGCTTGGGGCAATTGTGCCCGATCGCTGTCTCCACCCATCACTAGAGTACATTTGCTCCGCTTATCGGCAGTAATCCATTAAAAAACGTTGCCCTTCTGCTATACACGCAGTAGGACAACGCGCTGAAATTACCACTACATGTGCATATCAAGACTTGAGCTAGTCCAATACTGAATATTTGGACTAAAACAGATTTAAATAGGCTGTCAGCAGCTAGTAAATTGTGCCCATGCGATACAGAATTCTAGCGATCGTTCAGTGACATAAGTCATTAGTTAGCCTTATCTCTGCGGTAGTCCCAAGGGCGCTCCTGGCTGCTTGCCCACACGCCCATCTTTGCCTTCTGTGCTTCTGATTCCGCACTGACGATCGCGCTTCGATTCGGGCAACTGCTGCTGTGTTGCTCGTAATGATATGCCATTCCGTTCGCAGCCATACCAGAGTTCACCAATTCTGATTTAGTGCCTGGTGCATTAATCCAAACCTCTGCTACAGTGCGCCCGTAGCGGTCTTGCTCGATGGGCTGCACCGTCACTTTCCCCTTGCCGCGGTCGATCCATTGCTGCAATGCTCGCTTGGACTCTTCCCCCAGCGGTTGTGATTTCTCTGGTGCATCAATGCCACATAGTCTGACTTTTACCCCAGAACGAAGCACCAAGCTATCCCCGTCGCTGACTCGCTTCACTGGCTCTGCTGCTGTGGTAGGCACCGGCGGCTGTGCGGATTGTGGGGGGAGCTGCTGCGCTTGGGATGAGCAACCAGAAAGGGCGATCGTTGCCCCTAATAACTTCATTAGAGTTTTACGTTTCATCAAGTAAATCTCCTGATGCACTGCCTAAAGCTTGGTCAGTACAGGTTTTAGAGTTCCCAATTCGGGAATGTAACTGTGTTGATTCAAGTTCAGAGGAGATCTCCAATGTTTCGCCAAATTGCTATCGTTACTCTCGCTGCTGCGTCCGTTCTGCCTGCTTTCTCTGCGTTTGCTGCGCCGTTCAAGGATATGGATGGCAACATTCACATCCAAGATGTTACGCCTAACGCTCAAGTTCCGATTGAGGCAGGCGAATCGAAGAAGAAAGTTAAGGCTAATTATTGTGGGCTGGTTGTGGTTAGCAAGCCCAATACTTCAACGCCGATTCCCGGATCAATTGTGGTCGGTGGTGAGACGATCGACACGACTACGCTACCCATGCAGAGCTTACCCGCTTGCGTGGACAACGCTCTGAAAGAGGCGCGTGCTACGAACTTTAAGACCTCAGATGGTCGGGTGGTTTTGGTCGCTAAGACTGCAGGGATTAACTACGATGTGATCTACACAGGTGTTCCTTCGGTTAAGCAGTACCGCGCTTCTGTTTGTGGCTTTGTGCGGATCAGTAACTCCTTAACGAATCCTGCGCCTGCGAGTTTTACTTACGCTTCGACTCCTTACACGACAGCAGATCTGCCCACTCAAACACCAGGGCGCTGCATCAACGGTGTGAAGTTCATACCTCAGTAGTCTTTGTCTTTACAGGTGAATGTCCGTGCCCTCTGCTTAGAGGGCTTTTTTATTGGAGTGGAATCATGAAATTTGTGCTTGCGATCGTCGCGCTGCTGCTATCAGTTTCATCCCCTGCATTGGCGCTGACTGCCTACCGAGATAGCAAGGAGAATCTTTACTTTACAGGGCGCGAATTGCCTCCTAATTCAACCGTCGAATTCACGTATGAAGGTGCTTCGACCCGCTATCAAGAAGTCCAGATGTACCGACACCCTAACCTGGCGTGTCCAGTACATCGCTTGTGGGGAAGCTCGAAATTCAAACTATCTCTTTACTACGATTTCTTTGATCTGACGCTGCGAGGTACACCTGTTGGCGATATTTCATTTAAGCCCAACTCTTTGACGAAAGTTGCAAACAATACCAATCCTTGCAATGGGGGCTTGGTTCGCTCAGACCTGCCTTGGAAAGAGTTAAAAGCAGGTTCAGGTATCAAGGCAATTTCATTGATTGATAACACTCGATTCAAGTTTCGCTGGAAGCGGAAGGCTCAAGATGTTCGTCTAGAGACTGAAACTATCTACATCATTGGTTTGTCTTCTAAGGCTTTCCAGGTTAATAGCACTCAAATTCGACAGCGCTTTGCTAAAGTCGATCGCTGTGGGCTGCTCAAGCTTCCAGTGAGCGTGAAATATCCAGCGAGAGCGAATGATCAAGGTTACTTCAGCGTTAGGCAGGGTCGATCAGAATCGTTCTACAACTTCCGTCGATCGACCACGCCAATCAAGCCGGATAAGCAAATTCCTAAATGTTTGGGTGGTCGGCTCTTTTTGCCTGTCCCCTAACCATCTTCGGCACCTAATACTAATAGTTTGATGCGCGTCATCTGCGATCGCATTCTTGCCCAAGCTCTGTAGGTTTGGGCTTTTTGTTGGTCCAATGATGACAGGTTGCTCAAATAGCTTTGGGTGCTGACTTCTGCCGTAAAGCGATAATCCACTTCGACGAGCTTCGCTCGTAATACCTCACGTCGCGCGATTTCCTGGCTCACTTGGAAGTCTCGCCGCACGACATCAAAATCCAACACTTGCATGATCACAGCCTCGCGGGTCTTGTCTGCCAACTCGCCGCGCTGCCTCTGAATCTCAGCCACCTTCACCTGTAGGTCCGTGATAGCGATCGTTCGCGCCTGGGCTGCTTCACCCCCACCGATCATGTTTTTGAACAGTGGTACTCCAATTAATGACAGCACTTCATTGATGCCGCTGAGTGGTTGGGCGAAGATGCTAAAGATGCGATCGAGGAAGCCGCGCTGCCGTGCGGGTTGCCCATTCTGACCGGGTATCGTCTCTAGCTTCAAATAGCTCTGTACCAACGGCTCGAACACCCCAAGCCGGATCGTGTCCTGGTTGTTTTTGCGGGCTTCCTCGATCTTCTGCTCAACGATTTGAACTCGTTCATCGATCGCCGCTAGGCTGCTAGAGTTTTGAATCGCCAGCGTTTGAAGCTCTTTGATGCACGCCTCGGCGGTTTCAAGACAGGGCAGTTCACCTAACATCGACTTCCACACATCGTCATTGATGCGTAGCTGGATGAGTTTATCGAGCGAATCACCAGCGGGGTTGAGCGGGTTGGATTCTGGCTCGATCGCGTCGGGGTCGCCGATACGGTTAGGGTTGGGCGTCTCCTCCGACTGTTCGGGGGACGGTGACTCTTGGGAGATCTCCGGTGGGGCTTTGAGGGGTGGGGCTGGCTTCGATTGCGCCTGGGCGTCCAGTGCCACCAGCGACCACAAGAACCAACTCAACAGCAAGATTCTGATCATTCTGTCCCTCGAATTTGATGCGTTGAACTCGCCCACCGTAGGGGCTGCGAACTGCGGATAATTGCGACAGTGAAACCTCAACCTGAGACAACCGCGCTTCTAAATCTGCGAGCTGTCCCTGCGTCTTGAGTTCGTGTTCCCGGATGGCGATCGTTCGTTTGCTCATCTCTAGCGAGTGGCTGTACTCCTCGATCTGCCGTTTCTCTCGTGCCTTTGATAGTTTGCCCCGCGCCAGTTCCACTTCTGCGGCTGACTGGTTGCTTTCTCGCTGCCGCTGCTCCAATACAACCTGCTCATGCGGAATCACCGCTTCGGGTACGTCTTCCTTGGGCATGGTTTGCAGCACATCGATTTTGCGCTGCTGCTGTTCCCGTTGGCGGCTGGTGTCGTTGGCTTTGTGCTTCAGTCGCTCAATCTCTGCCGATTCCTCTAAGAAGCTGCTGTCAGGTAGAGGTTTCACATCGGGCATTGGTAACGCTGCCAGTTGTCGCAGTCGTGCGATCTCGCGGGTGAGTCCATCGCGCTGAAACTGTAGGCGGCTGCGGTCCCGAACGCGATCGGCGATGATTTGACCGGGGACGATGGTATCGCCCTCTCGCACCTTCAAATCGTCGGGACTAGTGAGCGTCAGTTTAACTTTGAATCGCCCACTGGATTGAGCGTTGCTACTCGTGACGATCGCGGGAGTTGTCGCCGGAGGAGCTGTGGGGGTAGGGGATTGTGCTTGGGCTGTACAGCCGCACAGCAGCAGCAGTACAAAAAAGATTGGTTTGGGCGATCGCGCCTGCTTGCATCCTGCATTCATTAATTGATGCCTGACCTAACAGTATTAGGATGCCCCTGCTACAGAGAAGGAAGTTATTGGAGGGCAAGATTTTGCAAAGAGGCATGTGGAAAAACCAATCAAGGCGAATATCACCCAGTCAGATAGTTCTAGCAGGTTGGGACAGGTACCAGGTATCGAACCATCCAGAAAGCAGGACATCGCCCAAAGGTTCATCACTGCAAACACTTACCATACCTGCCTGTTAGAGTTTTTTGTTAATATGATGCACAAGTCCGTGTCACCTCATCATGAGGTACGCAAGGTACGGTGGGTAGTTGCTGTGTGAATTACGCATCGGGATGTTGGGAGACTCCCTCTGTCTCTTGGACCCCGTCCTACTTTATGCAACCCTTAGACAAGGAGATGAAATGGACTAACTGCGGCGGAATGGACAACAGAGCTTTCCTTTCTCCGCGCCCGATCACATCTCATGTAAGCCGCTACGCGGCTGGAACCAGCCTTGTGACGAGAGGGTAAACTCGGCTTAATCAAGAAATCCAACATTGAGTGTGTTCGGCAACTGAATTATTCCTGCGAGGTTTTGTCCTGTTGAGAGATAGGACATGCGACGCTTTCCTCGCTTGACTTTAGCTACATTTGGTAGCTAGGTGTTGGTATGCGCTCAAAAGAGCCTGCCAACTATTCAGTGCCGACACCTCTAAAAATTCACCGTCGGACTCTCTGACTCAGCAGGGAAAGCGTTTCGCTACGTTCCAATTCTTTTTCAGGTCACCTCCAGGGTTTGTAGCGTAAACCCATTTGGAGTAATCGCCATATGCTTACACGTAAGCAACCTCCCCCTGTTGACGATCAGCCTGAGCCTCTGGGTTTGAACCTGAAGGTCAACCTGGCTGAAAAACTGGTCCTACAACTGCGGCTTTCTGAGGGAGCAGTTCTGCAACTTAGACCACTGCTGTTTGTGCTTGCCATTCTTGCGACCGGCTGGATTGGGTTCAACCAAATCCCAAAACTACCCCCAGCCCCACCTCCGACTGCGGATGTACAACCGCGAAAGTGAGGAGCAGCGCATTTCGTACAAACACAATCGAATCTAGCTTTTGACACATGAAGCCTGGGCAGAGATGCCTGGGCTTTTCTTGTTTGTAGCGATGTTGTGCCCTGCCCTCACACCTCTATCCTACGTCCTCTGTACAAGCTCCCTCACGATCGCACCTTTACGATCGCTTTGCCTTGTAAGATCCAGAATTCCCGCAGCGGTGCCAGTTGTGCAGGTCGGGCATTGGAGAGTTCGAGCTGTCCACCGAACACTCTCACAGATGGGTAGGCTTCAATCTCGGTTTGCACTCGTACCTCGTTCATTTCATCCAGCAGCAGTGAGCCGCTGATGTAGCTGAAATCCCCGTAGCACTTCGCTAACGCTTTCCATGCTGCTTTGTGCTGACCGCGTGATCGCTCCAGAATTCGTGATCCGGTGGTACTCCAAGCTTGAACGCGATTTGATTTTGATTCAGTGCCTTTGACATCTGCTGCTCGTAATCTTTCCAGCCGTGCCGCCGACCCAGCCAGTAGGCGATCGCCAGCAGTGCAGCCGTGAGGGTCCAGTGAATCATTGTCCTGTTGTCCTGTGAGACAGTTCGCAAGTGTCCTGTAAGCCATCGTCGCACTGCTGGGCGGATCAAGCCCTCACTGAGGAGCGAGGGCTTAAATGTCACAGCGGACGGGCGAACTGGCGGAGATCGTGTACGCTGTTGTTCACTTGCTAGAGGATGTGCCTAGCAGCGTTTTCGCCAGAATGACAAGCCCAATGATTACAGCAAAGGTGCCCATATCACTTTGCTCAGGCGGGGTAGACGCTGGCAAGCGAAACCCATCCGAGGGAATCTGGATTTGGATGGTTTGGGGAGCCGGAACCGAGCTGGAAGACGGAGTAGATTGAGTTGGAGTGGAAGTAGGCATTGATTACCTCAGTTGCTTGGGTTGACTCTTTCAGCATCGCTGGGAAGCCTTCAACCGTGGTCTGAGTAAGGCGTTGGGGTTATGTCAGACTTGTGTAAGAGATCTGGGAAAGACTATGGCGCGATCTTTACGAGCCTCGATCGACGGGGTAAAAACAGCGGAACTTGCCCTAAAACGCAAGGGCTGGACCCAGGATTATGTTGCGGGGGGTGCTCGCTGTAACCGTCAGACTGTGGGTAATTTCTTTGCCAGAAGACCCGTCGAGAAGCGTCTGTTTCAAGCCATTTGCATTGAGCTGGGGCTGGAGTGGGGAACCATTGCAGAACCGGAAGCAGGGGGTGAACAAGCCCGTCAACTGTCCAGCATTGACGAACTGGTGCAAGCAGTTCGCAGCATTATTCGAGCGAATGTTCTGAAGCGCTACGGAACGATGCGAGTGCTGGACATGGAGCAGAGCATTGGGCTGGACGACATCTACACCAACGTCAACATCCTAGAGAAAATTACAGGACGCAGACGACTTGATCTGAATCAATTGAAGAACATTAATGTAGAAAATTTTGAGCGCTTTGGGTTAAGCAACGTTCAAGAAAAGCGAGTTCCAGGAATTGAAGCGGTTGAGGCACATCAAAATCTATTAATTTTAGGCAAACCAGGGGCAGGAAAATCTACTTTTTTGAAACACCTAACGCTGCAATGTGTTGGAGAAAAGTTTCAAACTGAGCGCATTCCAGTATTCGTGACGCTGAAAGATTTTGCTGAAGCTACCGACCAGCCCAGTTTGTTGGATTACTTGAAGCAAATTTTTAGCAGCTATGGGGTGGCTCCCGATGTGAAGGTGAAAACGGGGCTGTTGGAGTCGCTGCTGAATTGGAATGAGACCTCGGTAGAACAACTGCTGCGGCACGGACGGCTGCTGATTCTGCTTGACGGACTGGATGAGGTGAGAGAAACGGACAGTACACGGGTGCTGCAACAGATCCAGAGCTTTGCAGACCAGTACGACCAGAATCAACTGGTCATGACCTGCCGAATTGCCGCCAAGGAATACATTTTTAAGCAATTTACAGAGGTAGAAATTGCCGACTTCACCGATGAACAAATCGCCAGTTTTGCTTATACCCCTCTTTAATCACTCTAAGCGGATGAAAACAGTAGCTGCAAGTTGAGCCCCTGCACAAGTGGACAAGCAAACTGATTCATCTGGTGCATCAATTGCTTAAATCCAGCTTCTAATGGATCAATGGGAAACACCTCTAACCATCGTTTAAGCCAGTTGAAACAAATCAATGGTTGAATGACCAATCGCAGGTTATTGAGTAAGTGCTTCCAACCACTTTGGTTGCTCCACCAGGGATGTTTTGCAAACTGCTGATGGGCTAATGGACAGGTATTGTTAAAGGCATCAGCAAACAAACTGACCATGAGGAAAGCGCTCATGACCAATTCCCACCACTTC
>NZ_JACJPG010000188.1 GCF_014695955.1 Leptolyngbya sp. FACHB-36
GGTCGGCATTTGCTGCCCAGTCCAGACGGTGGGATTGCGCCCATTCGCACCTCTAAAACCTTTCACTGGCGCAGACAGCTTCAGAGCGTGCAGCGATTGCGCGATCGCTTTTCGTCTGAAACGCTGCATTACCTCTGCCCTGGCGCAAATACGGGTTTTTTGCGCGGCAAACTGGCCGTAGAAGACGCCTACGACCAGATCGCAGCGATCGAGACAGCAGCGCTGTAAACGAGCAATGACCCAAGCCGTCTCGCTAGTGCAGAAAGTGCCGCATTCCCGTCAGCACCATGACGATGCCGAGTTCGTTAGCGGCAGTAATCGAATCTTGGTCGCGTAGGCTGCCTCCGGGCTGCACGATCGCCCGAATACCAGCCGCTGCGGCCGTTCGCACCGAGTCATCAAACGGGAAGAAGCCATCGCTGGCAAGGACGGCTCCCGATGCCTGTTCACCTGCTTGCTCTAGGGCAATTTTCACCGAGCCGACGCGATTCATCTGTCCGGCTCCAACGCCGAGCGTCGCGCGATCGCGCGTTACAACAATCGCGTTCGATTTGACGTGCTTGCAGATCTTCCAGGCAAACAGGAGTTCTTCCAGGTCAGCGGCAGTCGGATACTTTTCTGTGACAAGTTTCCATTGGTCCGGCGGGGCGATCGTGTCATCCGAGGTTTGTACCAGAAAGCCACCTGCGATCGCCTTCACCGTCTGAGCAGGACCGCTTTGGAAATCGGGCAGCACTAGCACCCGCAGATTTTGCTTTTTGCTTAAAATCACCTGTGCGTCTGGCTCACAGCCTGGAGCCACGATGCATTCCAGAAAGGTTTTGCTGAGTTCGCTAGCCGTAGCAGCGTCGATCGCCCGGTTCAGCGCCACAATGCCGCCAAATGCAGACACGGAATCGGCATTAAACGCTTTGGTGTATGCCTCTACCAGCGTGTCGCCCAAGGCGGCGCCGCACGGATTCGTGTGCTTGAGGATCGCGGCTGCAGGAGACCCGTCTGCGGTAAACTCGGCGATTATCCGCCGCGCTGCTTCTAAATCGACCAGGTTGTTGTAGCTCAACTCCTTGCCTTGCAGCTTTGTCGCTGCTGCCCATCCCGTCGTCGTTGTGGTTTGATACCACGACGCTGGCTGATGCGGGTTTTCTCCGTAGCGCAACGCCTGCACAGGTTCCCCAGACAGCGTGAATGTAGATGGCACGTCCCCTTCTAGATAGGCAGCGATCGCGCGATCGTACTCTGCTGTATGTCGAAACGCCGCTAGCGCACACGCCTGCCGAAATTCCAGCGATGCGTCACTGTTCTGCCGCAGATTTTGCAGATAGCCCTCGTACTGGTCGGGATTGCACAGCACGGTCAGATGGGCAAAATTTTTGGCGGACGCCCGCAGCATCGCCGGACCGCCGATGTCAATTTGCTCGATCGCCTCTGCCAAGGTGACATTGGGTTTGGCAATGGTCTGCTGGAACGGGTAGAGGTTGACCACGACGAGGTCGATCGGGCGAATCTGCTGCGCCGCTAAATCTTCCACGTCTTGCGGCACGTCTCGTCGCGCCAAAATGCCACCGTGAATGCGGGGGTGCAGCGTCTTGACTCGTCCACCCAGAATTTCGGGCGATCCGGTGTAGTCGGAGACTTTGGTTACGGGCAGTCCGGCATCCTTGAGCGTGTGTGCGGTGCCGCCGCTGCTGATCAGATCAAAGCCAAATTCTTCGACCAAACGGCGGGCAAGCTCAACCAACCCTGTTTTGTTTGAAACGCTCAGCAGTGCCAACCGTGCCATGTCTTAATGCGTCCTTCGTGCGTAGGCAGATC
This sequence comes from Leptolyngbya sp. FACHB-36, assembly GCF_014695955.1. Classification (GTDB taxonomy): domain Bacteria; phylum Cyanobacteriota; class Cyanobacteriia; order Leptolyngbyales; family Leptolyngbyaceae; genus FACHB-36. The sequence goes on from NZ_JACJPG010000188.1 coordinate 1,813, forward strand.
TTTAAGGATAGCGGGGCTAGGGACTACGGGCTAGAGGTTTGGAGGAATTTTGATTGGAAGCAGGGACGATCGCGTCAACATTTGCTCAGCTTCGACGACAAATGATTTATCGGTACAATTCAAGGACTAGAATACTGCAACCCAACGCTGGACCCTGGGCTTTTAGGGTACTCTGCGAAATGCACATGGATGAGCACGATCGATGACTGCCAGTCTACCCCTCTCGACCACCGACATCACGCCCGAACAGGCGCTCAAGCACTACTTCGGCTACGACAGCTTTCGTCCGGGTCAGCGGCAGATCGTTGAAAACGCCTTGCAAGATCGAGACCAACTGGTGGTCATGCCCACAGGCGGCGGAAAATCCCTCTGCTTTCAACTGCCCGCGCTGCTGAAACCGGGACTGACGATCGTCGTCTCCCCCCTGATTGCCCTGATGCAGGATCAGGTGCAACTGCTTCAGGACAACGGGATTCAGGCGACGTTTCTGAATAGCAGCTTGGGACTTGCCGAAATGCGAGCGCGCACCCACCTACTTCTGGACGGACACATCAAGCTGCTGTACGTGGCTCCCGAACGCTTGCTAAGCCAGGATTTTCTCACGTCGTTTTTGCCGCAGCTACAGAATCGAACAGGCATTGCCGCATTCGCGATCGATGAGGCGCACTGCGTCTCCGAATGGGGACACGACTTTCGCCCAGAGTATCGCCAGATCAATATTCTGCGAGAGCACTTCCCTGATGTGCCCGTGATGGCGCTAACGGCAACGGCAACCGAGCGTGTGCGGCAGGACATCATGACTCAGTTGGGGCTGCGATCGCCCAACGTCCACATCGCCAGCTTTAATCGTCCTAATCTTTACTACGAAGTCCGCCCAAAGCAGAAGAACGCCTATCAGGAATT
>NZ_JACJPG010000189.1 GCF_014695955.1 Leptolyngbya sp. FACHB-36
CCAGCGTCCTGTGTGAGCGAGGCGCTAAAAGGCTAACGGATTGGACACCAGCCGTTTCCGGAGTGCGATCGATTCCTCAAACCTGGTTAGCGGTGTTGGGTCTGGGTTGGGGGGCGATCGTCCTCATCTTTTTTGCAGCACAACTGCTGCATCCCCTAGATCCATTTGGGGATGAATGCTATACTTAGAAACGCAATGGCGAGCGTAGCCAAGTGGTTAAGGCAGAGGATTGTGGTTCCTCCACGCGCGGGTTCGACTCCCGTCGTTCGCCCTGGTTTCAGGGATTAAACAAAACTCCTTACCTAAAGGCTTCCCTAGCCTGTTCTTGGTCCCTTAAGAGCAGATGTTCGGTGACAGATTTATGTCGCTGAAGCTAAGGGTCAATGCTGCAACCCCTTCAAAAACTCGATCGCCTGCTTTAACTTCTCTTCGGGCAGGTTCTCAGTCAAGGTTTTGATTTCAGATTTTTCTAGGCTTTTCAGCCAGTGGTCTCTGCTGTTGTCTTCCTCAATCAGCAGCGGCAGTCCTCGCTCGATCGCTTGGCTATAAACGTCGGCGATCGCGATCTCCTTTTTTGCGGCAAGCTTTCTAGCTGCGTCATCGTCAGTCGCGCTAACCCTGGCTTCAATCTTGATTTTTGACGGTTTGCCTGCCACCTCGATCGCCTCTTCTGCCATATACCCCTCCATATTATCGGTGCCATCAGCGCTATTTTAGCTGAGAAGCTTGAAAGACACCCTCATATTGCATGCGATATTCCATGCGATATGTGTTATTCTGCATTCAAGCGTGAATCGTTCACGCCTGTACCATGTACCACCGTGAATCGTTCATGCTTGAAGTGAGTGTTGAATCTGTTGCTCAGACTGGCTTGTTCCGTCCGCAACTAATTCGGTTGTTGTCTCGGCTGCGGTATCCCCAGATTGACAAGTTTGATCAAATCTTCAATCCGGCACCTCAGATCGACCCAACAACCCTTTGGCTGTGGTGCGATTTGGTGGGAGTTCGTACGGGATTGGACTGGTTCAGCGAACAGGAGTGTGTGCAGCTCGGCGCGATCGCTCTGTGGTTGATGACTGGGCGCAAGAAACGTGATTTCCTCGCGCTGTCTGAATCAGAGCTGTATCAGCTACACAGCATTACCGCCCAAAAAATTCACCAACTAGACCGGAGGATCTGTGACTACGATTAAAGAGTTGCATCGAGACCGTCGCATCGTCAGCCAGAATCGCGGCAGAGCGATCGCGGCTGAATTCAACTACTCGGAGCCGTTTACCACGGCGCAGATGGCGGACATCGCGGCAGTGGACGCTCTTATGACTCAAGAGGGGCTGCGCGGTGCCAAAGAAGGGGTTGCCCGTTTTCGACGGGGCGGGCAGTCTGCCTCAAATCCCGTTCAGGACTTTACCCAACAGGTGGAGGAACAGGGAGCTGCTGCCACGACCGCTGCCCAGCAGTCCGTTGCCCAATCCCTAGACCTCGTGGCTCAGAATGAGGCGGCAGGAATCTTAACGACGAAAAACCTAATGGTGGCGCACTACCTGACGGCTGGGACCGTTCCCGATCCAGGGCTGCAACATCAGATCGATCAGTCGAGCCGACTGGTTGAGAACGTCCTTCTGTCCACGGTGCCCGCGTTCAACGTGGGAAACTTGATTCAGCAAGCGTCCATCGTGGCACTACCGTCGTCTGCTCGCACGGCGCTGCCCGAAGCTACGCCCAGCAGCTAACCCATTTTGTGGAGTCCTACCACCGTCTTATGCTGAAGCGAATCGTCACCCTTGCCGCCGTCTCAATTTCCACCGCCGTAGTGGTGGGAGGAGCCGCTTACGTCGCGACCTTGGCGTCGATGGCGGGCATTCTGGCAACCCTGGAAGACCAGGTAAACGACGATCGCATGACGGCGATCGCGTCGGTGGTAGGCGTCCAAACCGGAGTCGTCACAGGGGTTATCGCAGGCGCAGCGGCAGGAGTTGCTGCCGCGAGTGGACGCCGCAGACCGCAGGTTCATGCGCCGCTTGACGCAAACCAGGTGCTGTTGAAACTGCTGAGTGAGCAGAGGATGCCGGAGGGTATGACCAGCAGCCAGGTCCTCAGCACCATCGAAGCAATTGCGCTGGCTCAGGCATCGTCTCGCCTGCCCCAATCCGCACCCGTCGCACAGCCCTCCGAGGCGACTACAGACCAGAGAACTAAGGTCAACGCCTGATTCTTCGCTCAATTTAGGTTTCTATTCAGCCCGATTAGTCGGGCTGGTAGACTCTGCTGTTCTTCCGATACCACGGTCAAAATCATGTCGGACAACGGACGATCGACCGAAAACTTGGAAATCGACGGACTGCCTGCTCCGACGCCCGTTCCGTCGCCTGTCCCCGCTCCAGAGGTGCCGATCACTCTGATTGAGCCAGAGGCGGACGCGGTAGAGCCTCGACAGGTCTCTAGAGTGCGGGTGCTGATTGGGCTGGGCGCGATCGGGCTGCTGATGTTGGGAATGACATTTTGTGCTCGTCCATCCAAGGACAAGCCCGCGACGATTCCCCAGCCGCCGCTTGCAAGTCAGGCGCTCCAAGCACCCGTTCCCACTCCCACGCCGTCGGCGACCGCAACGCCAACGCCCACACCGTCCCCGACTCCAGCGCAGGATCAACTGGTCCGCGACCGGAACGACAAACTGCTGGAGGCGATCGGCGAATCCCTCACGATGATTCAGCAGACTGGCGGGGCGCGCCGGTCCTACATCATGTCGAATCGGGCGACTCAACCTGACCGCCTGAAAGAGCTGAACCGACAAGCCGACCTAATGCTGGATCAGGTTGGTAAGCAGCGGAAATTGTCTGGGAAGCCCGGAGACATCGACACCGCCCGCACGACATCCGGTGACGCCCAGGCGATTCTGCTGGTGCTGTTGAGAACCTGGATCGAAGACGGCTCGATCACGCCTGAACAGTTAGAGGAGTGGCGGACGAAAAACGACGCGATCGCCGCGCTGATTGATGAGGTGGTCGATCGGCAGGAGCCGAACGAACTCTCCAGCGCCACCCTCAACAAGAAAATGGCGGAGCTGTCTCGACTGGCGGGTGCCGTCTACTCGCAGTCCGATGAAGAACAACAACGCCTCGAAGCCGAGCGGCGCAAAGCTCGGATGCAGGCAGTAAAGAAGGTTCGCAAGCCTCGGACCAACAAGCGCGCCGTCCAGACGTTGCCATGAAACTCAAACCCTTGACCCCACGACACCTCGCCCTCACCGCTGCCAGCGCTCTGCTGGTAGCAATGGTGCTGTGCTTTAAGGCGTCAACGGTGCGGCAAGAGGTAGCGGGCGTGCGAATGACCGAGGCGGGCACGTTCCAAATGGAGCGGTGGCACATTCCCCGCTCGGATCGTCTCTGGTACGTAATGGGGGCACTGCTTTGTCTGGGCACGGTCGGCACGCTGCCGTTCGTGCGGCTGCCGTCGGGCGAACTGTTGGTAGAGGTGGACACGCTCGCCGATGACATGCTCGACACGATCGAAGTGCTGACCGGCTATGCCAACGCCGCGATCGCACACACCGCACAGGCAGGTTCAACCCTGGCGCTGGCGGCAGGTAAAAAGACGGCGAAGGTTCTGTACCTGCACGCCACACCGCCTGCCCTCAAGGATGTGATCGATGAAGCAATTAGCGACCAGACCTGGCTGACCACTTTTCTGAAAGCACCGCACAACTGGATCATCGGTAAGACTGGCGGCGGCAAAACGATTCTGGCGGGCAAAATTCTGTCGTACACGATTCAGGTGGCGCAAGAGAGTCAGCGCCCGTTTGAGCTGACGATCTGCGATAAGAACTACGGCAAGCCGAATCCCGAAACCGGAGAAATCAACGACTGGTTCGGCATTCCCAGCGAATACGTCCTCAGCGACCTGAGCAAAATTGAGCAGTTTATCCGGGAGCAGAAGGAAGAACTTGACGACGAAATCGCCGCTTGGGAGCGCTACGCCCGCGATCGGCAGACGAACCCCAACGCCAGCAAGCCTGAGTTCAAACGCCGGATCATCCTGATTGAGGAGAACGACGGTACGCAGAAGGAGCTGCAACAAGCATTTGAGCGCCGTCGTCAGGCGCAAAAGAACTCCCGCACGAAGCCAGCCGAAAAGGATGAATTTTCGTTCATCGAGAACCTGTGCTTCCTGCTGAAAGAGGGACGCGGCTACGGCTGGAAGGTGATTCTGATCGGTCAGTCAGCGGCGGTCACGGAGTCGGGCGTCAATGAGGCGCTGAGGACTCAACTGTCGATCGTCATGGTCGGGGACAACTGCGAAATTATCCGCGAGGTGCAGAAGTTCGGCGCGGGCGAACCGGCTGCTCTGGTTGTCAAGGCTGCCGAAATCCGCAAGAAGGGTAAGCGGCGCGCGATCGTGCAGCTAGAGGGCGGCGAACCCGTCGTCCGCGTGGTGCCCGACATGAGCGAGGTGGCGCGGTTCCGCATCCGTCGCCGAGATCCCAACTACGACTGGTGGCAGTCCGTCTGGACAGAGGAGAACAAAGCGTGGCTGTGGCAGGAAGCGCAGGCAGTCGCGGCTGGCGAAGCTAAGTCGCTGCTGTCGAGCAACCGCAAATTAGAACTCAAAGAAAAATTTGGCATTATCCCAGACGGCAACGACCCCCGCTACACCCGCTATTTCAAGGACGCCTGGGAAAAGTTGTTACTGCAAGCAAAGGAGGGTAGCGATCGCAAAGCAGGCTAGTCAGTTCACTGAAAACAACAGGAGGTAGAGATGTCGGACAATCCAGTAGGACAAGCAGCTGGAGGGCTAATCGGTTTGGTGGTGACGGCAGGGATTGTCGTCTATGTCGTGATTCCCGGCATGGTCGGAATCGGCACGCAGAGATCGCCACAGAACGGCAGCCTGGAGCAACCAGGCGACGTAGCTCAGTGGTTCTTTGCCAATGTCGGGCGACTGTCGAGTGACTTTGCCGTCACGTTCCAGCGTGACAAAATTCAGGGTCCCGTCGCCGGAACCGCTGGACAGGGAACTGGGCGGCAACTGCTGCCTCAGTCCTACACCGCGCCTGCCGCTCCCGCGCCGTTCACCCAGGTGACGACGACCGGGGAAATGGTTGGAGGAACCCCCGTGACCACGCCGCAGCCGGTTCCGCTCCAGGTTGCACCCGGACAGTTCCTCAGCTACGAGCAGCTCCAGCAGCAAGGATCGCAGCCGTGAGACTGACGACGCTCCTAGCCCTGTGTGGTGTCGTTGGGCTGCTCTGGCTGTTCGAGATCCATAAGCGGATTTCGTGGCAAGAACTCGCACGCTTTCAGGGCTGGAGCGATCTCCAGCGCAACGCGCAGACCGTGACCGGATACGTCAACGATCGGGTGAAGTCGATCGAGCCGTCGAGGACGGCTCCACCCGATCCGAATCAGAAATTGATGGAAGACCCCAACTGCTACGACGCCCGCACCCAGCAGCGGAATCCGTCATGCAGTTGGCAGACACCGCCCGCACCTCAGTCGCCTGCGGGTAAGCCAGACGCAGACGCTCCCACCTACGCGAATCCCAACATTCCGTATCCCCAAGCGCCCCAGCCTCAGATCGACCCTCGCCGCGATCCTGACTGGATGATGAAACAGTGCCAGCCCGGAACCGTTAATCCTGGTTCGCGACTGAAGCGGGATGAGTACGATCGGCACCTGACGCAGACGTATCTGGGGCAGTCGTCGCCACTCCTGAACAACACGTGGGACCGCTACTGTGTGGGTCCTGAGGGCGACTGGATCTATATCCCCGAATGGCTCGACGGAGCGCCAGAGGGTGAGGAATTTGGCTACCGGCTGCACGTGTTTCCAGACGGCAGCCCCGACCTAATCGAGAAGCCGATCGGCGGTCGATACCTGTAATCCACCTAACGAGAACAACATGACGACCGGAAATATTGAATCGGTCTACGGTCCTGTGGAAGCTGACACCCCCTATACAGAGGAGGAAGTCGCTGAAATCATGGGCAGCCAAGACGACAACGACGACGTAACAGAGGACTAACCGATGACCTGCTTAACCGATCTACATCACGAGTTAATTCCGAACGTGTTGACAGAATTGGAGCCAGCGCTTCGAGTCGTCCGAGGCGAGGCGGCGATGTCCCATCGGGACATGAACCTCAATATTGCAGTTGCCAGAGGACGGCTGGCTGAGATTCTGAATATGGCGTCTGACTCGCCGACAGAGTTTGACGAACGCATCATCCAGCGGACTAGATACGCCTACAAAATGCTGCGATCGTGGGAACTTGCCTCCCAGGGAGAAATCGGACTGCCGTTCAGCGATTTAGAGGAATTGATCGACCTGGCGATACAGCTGTTGCAGGTGATGTAATGAAGCCACTCTATTCCGTTTGGGAGGTCGCCTCTCGCTGGGACCCAGACATCCAGGGTTATCGAGAGCGGCAGGTTTTGTCCGGGCTGACCCATGAAGAAGCTCGCTACATTGCAGACTTCCGATCGATGGGCAGCGACTGCTACAGCTATTTCGTCCGCCTCGATCTGCCTCGTGTTCGGTGGGTCCTCGTGGTGCCGCCAGAGGAGCGCAACTCGTACCCTGGCTACTGCCACGGATCGACGGGACGGAATTATGAGTTCTCGCCCCACCGAGATGGCACCGTCTCAGTCTGGTTTGACAGCGGCTCCCTGTTTCCTGTTCCGTCTGCTTGGATCTGCCCTGTTTCTCCGCCATGACGACAACGTTTGACCCCAACGTCAACCGCCACCGCGATCGCGGTGGGCGTTTCACCAATCCTCGACGGCGGCGCGGCTCCCCCGGCAATCCTCCGCCACAGCCACCACAGCTATCGAACAAAGATCTGGCGACGTTGCAGCGACTGTTGCGCGACTACACTCAGGGCTATCTGCGCGAGAAAATTATCCTGCGGGCTGCCCATAATATCGCGAAGCATCACAGCAAGCGGGGCAAGGATCACCTGCTGGAGTGGACGGTCTTCTTCTTGTTTTTGGCAGCGCTGTTCGTTGCCTATGCCACTCCGTTCAATGCGCCCGCGACAACTGCCGCGACGATCGCGCCCGCGACGGCTTCAGCCTCATCGGTAGAGCCTGCCGTTGCCGACGAGTCCCCGTCGCCCGAAAGTCAGCGGCAGCTCGCCAGCAAAATCGTCTCCTACCTGACGGCAAAAGGTTGGAGGTTTAGCCAACAGGCGGGAGAGGTGACGATCGTCTATCTGGAGGGCAAAAACGCCGACGGTAGCGACAACGACAACGCGCCCGACCAGTTCAACGATCGCCGCGTCGTCCTGACGTTTAAGGACGGGCAGCCGACGATCGGCGGCAACTGGGTAGCCACGATCAGCCCTGGTGACTATTACATCAAGAACAAGATGAACCCCAAGGGCACGGCATTCGTGCGCCCTGGCGAGTACCGGGAGGGCTGGACGATCGGCACCCATCAGGGAGCGTCTTCCGCGCCGCAGGAGGCGCTGGTGCAGGCGGCTCCGATCACCGTCTATCGCGACAACATCAGCGCCGACACCGGCGATTTCGGCATCAATCAACACGGCGGTTGGGATGCGCCACTCAACCAGGTGGGCAATACCAGTGCGGGCTGCCTGGTCGGTCGCACGGTCGAGGGGCATCAGGAGTTTATGCAGATGGTTAAGAGTGATCGCCGCGCTCAAAATTCCGCGTTTCGATTCGACACGCTCATTATCCCGAAGGGAGGTTTCTAGATGCTGTTCAAGGTCGCTCACGGTTTACTCATCCGTCGCAAACTCACTGACGATGAGCAGGCATGGCTGTATTTCTTCTTCGTGTTCGGCAGCCTGTGGATGACGATCGTGATGCTGCTGGCGGGATTCGTCGCTGCCGACTCGAAGATTAAGGACCGCTGCGCCGTCGCTGCGTTGATCTTCGGATGCACCGTCCCAACCTCGCTGTTTACTGCCTTTGCATTGACCACCGACAGAGACATCGACAGAGACGATGACGATGACGATGACGATCGCGATTAAGCTGGCGTGGAAGCTGATTTCCCGCAAGCGGTCCAGTCGTCGATCTGCGGCAGGGCGCGACACCCTAGCGTACTGGGCAGGGCGCGGCACGATCGACGACTGGACTTATGAACTGGTCATCATTCTGCTGTTGTTGGTCATCGCGGCTCGGTTCATCGCGCCGGTCGGTACAGTGGTGCAGCAGGCGGTGCAGCAGATTCAGTCGGCAGCCGCACCGCAACCCAACGGCAGCACGCAGATCGTGGCGCTGCGACAGGCGATCGTCGGGCAGGAGTCCAACGGCGACCCATCACTCCAGAATGCCAGTGGATCGGGCGCAATGGGACTAGGGCAGGTGATGCCGGAGAACCTGCCATCCTGGAGCCGCGAGGCGCTGGGGCGAGAAATCACGCAGCAGGAATTTCTCAGCAGTCCGGATCTACAGCTGAAAATCATCGACCACAAAATCGATCAGTATTGGCAGTCCGCCATCAAAGCCGCCAATGGCAATCAGGATGAGGCAGTGCTGCGGGTGGCGGCACAGTGGTACAGCGGCGACCCGGAGAAATACACCAGCACGACGCCGCAGTCGTGGGCAGGCGATTCCTATCCCTCGATCGCCGAGTATTCCCAGCAGGTCTTGCAGCGCTACAAGGCAATTCCGCAGGCGGCAGTCAGCCCAGCCAAGCCTTCAGCTTCGATCGGCTCCAGCGCTCCCATCTCCAGCGTCGTCAAAATTTACAGTGGCGGTGAGATTGGCTCCGGCGTCGTGGTCACGCCGAACCGCATTGCGACCGCTGCCCATGTGCTGAAAGATTTAGGGCAAATCAATATTCAAGCGGGCGACCAGTCGTTCACAGGGCGAGTCATTGCCACGGACCGCTCCACAGACTTGGCGATCGTGGAGGTTCAGAGAACCCTTGCCCCCGCTCGCCTAACCAAGGTGCAACCCACCGTAGGCGAACAGGTGACGGCGATCGGTAATCCCCGCAATCAGGGGATTCAAGCGACGACAGGCAAACTGACGAGTGCCAGCATCATGAGTGGCGTTACGCACTCAGCCCCAATCTTCCCCGGCAGTTCCGGCGGCGGGCTATTCAACGATCGAGGCGAACTTATCGGCATCAACATCCGGGCAGACTATGCCGATCCTGATAAAGCAACGGGTTTCATTTCGGGACGGGCAATTCCTACGCCTGTCATCACGGCACGACTGGAGGCACTATGAGCGACGGTAAAACTCACGACTTCATCACGATCTCCACCAGTCCCGTTATCGGCTGTCTGGCGGCGCAGATGTCAGCAACGGTTGCGGTAACAACGACGATCGGGTATTTGGTGGGCGGGTTGCTCCTGTCGCCCGACCTGGATGTCAAATCACGCCCCTGGCGGCGATGGGGCTGGCTGCGGTTTATCTGGCTGCCGTATCAGAAACTGGTGCCTCATCGCAGTTGGATCTCCCACACGCCGATCGTCGGTACGCTGATTCAGTTGTCGTATTTAGGCGCGATCGTGCTACTGGCCGCCACGTTGTTGGGAATTGATGTTTGGACGATCGTTCGAGTGGTCGTCGATCGCCAGCAGGATGTAGGGGAAGGCAATCCGTGGAGCGTGAACTGTTTTGCGTTAATCACTGGGCTTTGCTTGGGATCTTGGGCGCATCTCGTTGCTGATACGCTGAGCAGCCTAGGTAAACACAAAAAGAAGAAGCGCCGACCGTGACCGGAAAGCTCGGGAGTGCGAGGGGTGACCTCCGCTTGAATCGAAGTGGTTTTGGAGTCGATGATAAGGAACTGCTAGACCTACCTGATCGGGCATTCAATAATTCAGATACGCCTTGAAGCTCCAGTTATAGGCAAGTGAAGGACAAGAACGAAATCTTTGGAATGCCCTAAATTTGTTGTAGTTTCTTTAATCTGACAAATTTTTCTCAACCTTAGAAGAGCAAAAGGTACCCGGAAGGGTACCGCAAAGCCAGGGGCGTCCTCAATAAAATAAACCCAAGAACGAAGGAGAACAAAGGAGATTTTTCAATGAAGGTCTTTAAAACCTCAGGTTCAACTGACACAACTGACGAGGTTGCAGAAATCCAGTTAGTCTTTAAAGAAAATGTCGATTACGTTGCCTTAGCTGGATTTCTCAATGATCATCACATCACGTATCAATTTCACTTCAGAAATGTGAGTGGCAATGTGTGGGAGGCAGTATTACGACGCACGGGTGAGCAAACGCGATGGATCCCATCCATTGAGGTTCTTGGCTTCCAGGAGTGAAGCTATCTAAGTATGTGAACACAATTGAATAAAATCATCAAACCCAGAGCCGCCCAATGCGCGGGCAGCTCTGGGTTTGAATTTGGGTTTTAATTGAGGGAAGCTACTCACAAGCATCTCAATCATACAAAGCATAAGTTGAGGTCAGTCCGTGAACTGCTCAGATTTTGCACCTCAGCAATAGGCACAGTAAGTGCTTGGTGCCACCCTGGAGATCCGCACAGGCAATGGTAGAAGCGACTGCCCTGTGTGCAATGAACGGGCAGTCAAAATGCTTTGTGGTGTACTGCCGTACAACGAACCTGAACCTGATGACTACTCACCGCTTCGACCGGGGTTGCCCTTGGTGCCTGATTGGTGGGTTGAGGAAACGGAGATTCAGGATGGCTGACCAGGGCCGAGGGATTTGATTCCGCTCCCCTCCTCTTGCTTGTACTCATATTCTCATTTGAATGTCTATGGATGCAGTTCTGACCCGATTCTTCTGATTCAGGTTGGACACTGCCCTAGAATCCATAACTCCAAACGCAATGGAATCGCTCAAGGAAGCCATCTTGAAGCAGCGGGTAGCGAATCCGAGTGGCTTTTTCAGTGCGGCTGTGGCGAAGGCTTGGCAACCGAACGAAACCTATAAAGTTAAGAGTGAGCGCGATCTGTTTAATGACTGGTATGGCTTGGCACAGCAGGTGGAAATTGTGCGAACCGCCATGATGATTGAGGGCGTTCAGTACGTCATGACCCAGGAAGAGAAATGGGTTTCGTTTAGCGAGATGCTGACGCAAGTTTCCCTCAAAGAATTTTTCAATTAATCGGAACTGAACAACTCTGGTAGAGCATCAAGGACAGCCTTTACTCAACAGCATCGTCTGGAGTTTGATTTGCTTCTTCACGAAAAGCTTCCTGCTCAAGTTGTTGCAGTGTTCTCGTTTCACTAATCAGTTTTATTACTAAATCACCCATTGTTATCCCAAGTTTGACGCTCAGGGTCTTCAGGCGAGACCTGAGCGATTTTGGCATATCAACCTGAAGCTTAATGATTGGGTCGGGTTGCTTTGACATCTAAATTGAGCAATTCTTGCTGCTAACCAAAGACCAGAAATAATGATATTGCAAATATCACTTTTATTGCTTATAATATTACTAATATTACTAATATTAGTAATATTAGTAATATTAGTAATATTGGTGGAAAACACCTTTCAGTATAAGGTTTTATCAGCACTGCGTCGGAGTTCAACGATTCCTAGCGATGAGGTGACTGCATGGTGACTGCACATAGCAAGCCGCTCTCTCACTGCCGTTGGTTGACGGCGGTGGACTTGTTTTGTGGATGCGGTGGTGTGACCGCAGGTTTAAAGCAACACAACTTTCGGGTGGTTGCAGCCGTTGACGAAGACCCGAACGCTTGCAATACCTATCGGGTGAATCATCCAACCGTTCACCTGTATCCTTACGACATTAGGACTGTTAATCCTCAAGACATCCGCGACGTTGATCTGCATGGTGAGGATCTTGACTTGTTAGTGGTGTGTGCGCCCTGTCAGCCGTTCAGCAGTCAGAATCGCTCCAATAAGGTAGATGAGCGCTCGGATTTAATTTTTCAAGCGACTCGATTTGCCAAAATTCTCAAACCTGCCGTTATCTTCTTTGAGAATGTGCCGGGACTGGCAACACTCAAATACAGGGGCTTACTCGATACACTTAGAGCAGATTTAGCTAAACTCAACTATCAGTTGAGTGAACCCTTACCAATTGACGCAGCAGATTATGGCGTTCCGCAAAGACGCAAACGATGTATTCTACTGGCAGTTCTCGATGCCCCTGTTCCTCCTATCCCAGTGCCAACAACCCCGCAAGGGCAGCGAGTGACAGTTAAGCAAGCTATTGGACATCTGCTTTCTCTCAAATCAGGAGAAGGAGATCCGGATGACCCCTTACATCAAGCCAGCACACATCTACCCCTCGTGCTAGAGCGGTTGCACTTCATTCCGAAGAATGGAGGCAGTCGCTATTCCTTGCCTCCACATCTGGTGTTAGATTGTCACCGAAATCATAAAGGACATGGCGATGTATATGGGAGAATGCAATGGGGCGATGTAGCCCCAACCCTGACAACCGGATGTACGAATGTTACACGCGGACGCTTCGCTCATCCTCAAGACGATAGAGCCATTACGCTACGAGAGGCAGCACTGCTACAAACGTTCTCCCCATACTACGAATTTGTCGGTAATCGCGACCAAATTACGGCACAGATAGGTAATGCCGTTCCAGTCAAACTGATGAGTGCTTTCGCTCCAACCTTAAGAAGCACAATCAAGCAAGCAAGACAACCTGTGGCTTCATCTGTTAATCCAGCTTCATCTGTTTCCTAAGATGTTGAATCAACTCTCGCAGCCTGTCTTGAACCTCCTCACCTAAAACATCACGAGCATAGGTAACAACCTCGTGTGCCGAGCGAGTGACATCTGGAACTAGAATCGGCAATCTTGAATCTCGGTTCCCCGTGTCAAATTTGCTTTGACTGTGATAGTCGTCAAACTCCCAATGTTCTGCAATCCATGAAATCAGTCCGATGAACTTCTCTTCCTCCTGACTACGCTGCTGCAAGCCAAACGCAACCTCTAGCCGGGGAAGCAGAAAATGCCGACCCTCACTTGTGTGCTTAATGATCTCCAGCGGTTGAGCAGGCGCAGCGTAGAACATTGAAACACCCACCTGTTCTAAGAGATATAGAAAATACGAGTAATCGGCTGGATCTCGTACACGCTGGTTCCTGCGCTTATGTTCGCTGTATCTTGCAGCAATGAATTTCTTCCAATCCTCCCTGTCGTCTTCATTCACCCAGCGATTCTCTGCCTCAATAAAGGCAGGCCCATTTTTAATGCCAATATCTGAGAATCTGCGAACGGCGCGAAACGTAACAAATACATAGTCCTCATCAGGACTTGCATTGGTCATATTAATTGCTGTTTGAGCTTTAGACCATCCTAGAAACAACAGATGAGCAACTGCTGTATCACCAAAGGGAATACGATACACATCTTCTCTGGAAACAACCAATTCACCACCAGTCTTACGCAAGTCTTGCTGATGAATAAACCAGAAGATTAGCGGCGCGAGAAATGACATTTCAGGATCTTTGACTGCCGCTCCATACACAATATGGCTAGTTGGGCCGGAAAGAGTTTGATGAGCGACTTTCGCAAATAAATCAATCTCCTTTTTAACCAGGCGACCATATAGCCCTGTGTCCTCGTAATCCTCAATGCGATGCACGAGTGGAAAAATACGTCCATCTCGAATGACCAGCGAGGGGTTTGACTCGATTCCCATTGCCGGAATTCCACCGATCGGTCGCCAATCTGCTTCACGATTCACGATGCGGAAATCTTCATAGTATTGCCTGAGATCCATCGCAGCCATGCGCGAATGCTTGAAGCCATCCTCCGGTAGCTGATGACGAAGAGCGGGAGAAAGCAGCAATCCTTCTTCTGATGCTCGACTCTCTGTGTACTCCTTCAATCGATCTGGAAAAACGTCGAAGTCCTGGAATGCGTAGTCTGGATACTCTCGATTTGTCAGTGCCGCTCCAGCCGTAATTACGGCAATGGGTTCTGGTGGAATAAACGACCCCTGAGAATGCTCAAGAAAGATGTCAGCGACCGAAGCATCTGTGCCTGCTGCTGACTTGTGTAGATCCAGAGGCACACGCCTTAATTCAATGACTGTCTTGCCGAAAACGCGCTGCCGAAGCCGTTCTTTGGCAGCTTCAGCATCTAAAGAAGCAGTCTCGCCATATCGACAATCTTTTGCCCGTGATGGCAGAAATAAAATGCCTGGTTCATCACCGCGAGGGGCATCTAAACGCCACATCTGTTGCAAGTGTTTCCTAGCCCACTCTAAGCGGCCATCGAGTTCTGCTGCAATCTCCCCACTGGTGCGCATCTCTCGTTTGGCGACTGCCATAAGCATCTGATTGACTAGCCCGTTGATGTCGTCAACAACCCACTGAGCCATTTCTAGCAACAGGTCAACTGGATCTTGGGCTGATAATAATGGAGCAACTTGAACAATTGCCCAAGCAGCAGCATCTTGATTCAAATGCTCATGCGCAATTTGCTCCATGACTGAGCGAGAGCGGGTGTTCAGTCGGCGCTGTTCGTCATCAACCTCTGCTTCTGCTAAATCAGTCTTCGTCTGAATCTCGGTTCTTGCGCCAACCAGTTGATCTAAAAACGATCCCTGCTTGGGTAATTCGTCCGGATGAAAGTAAGCGAATGGAGGTTTTCCAAGCGCTGATGTAGACCGCCGAATGCGAATGACCCGGCTCTCTTCCGTCATTTTTTTCAACCGCAGTTGCAGTGAACGAAGCGTTAGCTTGCGAGAAGCTTGGAGTCGCACATGAATATCATCTGCCAGTAGACCTTCTGGTTGTCCAATCAGCAGATCAAGGATCACATCTTCTATTAATGGTTCTGTCGCCATTGCTGCACGGCCTCCTTCATCTTAGGGGTAGGCGCACCACTCGGAGTACTGCGGTCACGGACGTTGACGAGGACAGGATGACGTAGGATGTCTTGGGCGGAGGCAATGATTGCTCGTCCTCTTGCCATCTTCGGAATGCGGTCAATCACAGGCTGGGGTAAATCGCCCATCGTCCCTGAGACAACCTTGAGGTCATCTGGGTCGAGCGCAAATACGACGCGAGTGTTGCAGACCGTCAAGGTTTGTTTGTCCATTGATGCTGGGCTTTGAGTAATCAAGACGACACCGACTGCATCATGGCGACCCGTGCGAATTAGCTGCCGCATAACCTGAGTGGTAGGGGTGGACTCTCCACCCCCTGGAAGAAAGAAGTGCGCCTCGTCAAGAACAAAGAGGAATGGCGGCAGTTTTTCCTTCTGCCTCAGCACTTGTAGGACGCGAGCAGCAGCACCGACAACTAGGTTGCGGTTGCCTTGTGCTAAATGCCCCACAAAGATATTGACGATGGGTTTAGTGATGAGATCTTCGACCCATGCTCCCAAAGATTCCACTAGAAGTAGGCTGCGCTCAAAAGCAGCCTTTACCCGCTTAATGGCTCGCCCTCCAACAGGTTCTTGTCCGTTCTCCCCCGCAACAAGACGAATTTCAGCATAGAGTCGTTCAATTGGAATATTGACTGTGCCAGTCTCCTTCAGGCTCTCAATTGCTTCTGTGTAGATCACATCGTAGGCATCTGAGACAAGGTCGATGTGCTGGTCCGTCAAGGTTGGAACAAAATCTAGAAACTCCTTGCGCCCAATAATACTATAGGGAACCTTGAAATCTTGACCAGCCCTCAGATTCGCCCCCTTTAAACTCTCAGTTGCTGGAACCAGATCGCCCAGAATGTCGATGGCGATAATGGGAATTCGGTACCGTGTAATCTCCTCAACCATCACGCCACAGAAGTGACTTTTGCCCACACCTGTCTTGCCAAGAACTGCCATGTGACGGGGTAGCACATCCATTGGCAAACAAAATTGCAGCTTGTGCCCACCTGTTTCAATGTGCCCAATGGACAATCCATCCTCGTTAGGCTTAGGTGTTTTAAGAATGTCAGGAAGAGCGCTAGTAGGTAATTCATAAACCGCCATTCCTGTTTGAGGCAGTACCTCTGGGTCTCGGATATCAACTTGGTCGTCCTTTTGGTCGTCCTTCAGTCGCAACTGACCTAAAATCTCAATATTCATGACACGAGTGACATGAGGTGCAAGTTCTGAGGGACGGGGCGTTCTCGGCACTGCTTGATAAGCTTGGTCTTTCTGAAGTCGAGACGGCTCGGCTCTGGGGTTCTCTTCAAGCCCCTCAACAATCCGTCCGTAGTGCGCCATTGTTGGCTCCTCACTACCAATGAGAACAAAGGTTCCTAAACGTGGTTGCTTACCAGCGTTGACATGAAAGGGAGCAGCATCAAAGCTGGGAGAGCCTGTAAAGGGAGAGGAGGAGGTTGTACCAATACTTGTTGCTGGAGCAACACCCAAGTGAGCAAGCAATGTAGCCTGGGGCTGCGGAGCAGGAGGAGTAGCTATACTTCTCATATCGTTTTCGCGAAATATCTTCGTTTAATAGTATGCGAAATATTTTGCGAACTGGCAAGGGTACGTCATAAAGATTTTGATAAATCTTAAAGTTGAGGCAGAACCCCAAAGATTGCAGCCGCTTGCTTAAAGGATTGGCACATCAATCCTTCTACTCAGTTCGACGATGTAGTCTGTGAATTCTTCTACCGTGAAGAAAATCAACAGAAGCGATGTCCAAAAGTTGGAGATTATTAGGAGAGGTGATTTCGCAAAGTTGCTAATTGAAATAGAAAACGCAACCGATTCGATATTCTCAGAGGGGGTATAGAGAAATTGTGCAATTTAGTGAACCTTTGCTATCAATTGAAGCCTTGTGGCTTAGCCGTCAATCAACTCAGATAGCTCCTGATTTGATTGGATGCACTTTAGTACGCCAGACGTCAAATGCAGAGGTATGGCGTGGGGTGATTGTCGAGACGGAAGCTTACGAGCCTGACGATCCTGCAATGCACGCCTACCAGCGCCGAACGGTTCGTAATCAGGTGATGTTTGCTTCAGCGGGCCATGCCTACGTTTACCGAATCTACGGTTATTACCACTGCCTTAATGTTGTAACCGACCAGGAGGGCATTGCCAGTTCAGTCTTGATTCGTGCTCTTGAACTAGAGCAAATTCCACCTTGGGTTGATCTTCAACAGGAACCCAAGTCCCATCGCGTTGCAGCGGGGCCAGGAAAGCTTTGTCTTGCCCTAAAAATTGACCAGAGCTTGAACAGCACACTGCTTCAGCCAGGGCAACCCTTGTGGCTCGAACACCGCGAACCGCAATTTCAGCAGCAGTTAGAGAGCGGACAACTCACCTTGACCCAAACCACTCGCATCGGTTTAACAAAGGGTGTTGATCTGCCTCGTCGCTGGTACTTGTCGAGCAGCGCGGCTGTTTCCAAAAAAGGCTAGAGACTTCAGTAGAAGCAGAGCATCAGCATGAAGCGATATCTGGATTCAGCACTGTTCCGCACCAAGCGTCCAGCGTCGTTTCCAATGTATAACCGACCTCCTCACAAAACTCTTCAATCGATGCCCACTCCTGAAAGCTTTGAGTGTCCATCACTGATCTGTCGTCACGCAGAACGTAGGCAGTGAAGTCGGTGAGGCTAATTGTGAATAGCGTGTTGGGTAAAATGTGTTTGAGACGAATTGGCTCCCATGTATCGATTTCATCGGCGAGGACGCCGGAAGCAGGCGAGATAAGTGTGTGGGATTGCAGCATCATAGATAAGGTGATGGTTCGAGTGTAGAGACCATTTGGAGAGATCGATTGCAGTGCTTCGATGGGTCGCGCTATATCAACTTTAGAATCATGGCTTGGAGACTTTCATGAGCAGTTTGACAGACGGAGTAGCAGCTTACCAATCCGGTGATTATGCAGAAGAAGCATTGCGGTAGTTGTCACCGTGTGCCGAACAGGGGAATGCTCGGCACACTCTACCAGTTGGGACTGGGCGTTGACCACGACCTAGAGGTAGCAGTGTATTGGTATAGGCTTGCTTCAGATCAAGGCGAGTGCGTGGCCTCGAACAATCTCGCCAGCATTTATGCCACAGAGCCAGAGCGAGCTAAGCGATATTACAACAAAGCGAGATCTCAAGGGTTTGAACACACACCCCAAGCGTAAGTAGATTTCACTCGTCATCGAGCCTGATTATCTTCAGCGTAGGGCAGTGACTCGCAAGCAACCCCATCCCCATCTCTATCCAACCCATGCGGATCTCCAGGGCTGCCATCAAGCACTTGTTGCGCCTGCTGCTGGGTCGAAAAAACAGAGCAGTTGACGTTTCGAGTCCGCCTTCTGGGTGCTGACGCTCCGATTAGGGGTGTCCCTGTCAGGGTGGATCGTCTCGTCCCGTCCGGCCATAGCAATCTGCCACCACGCGCAAGGCGACCGCTACATCTCTGGGCAGCAGTTGAGTAAGTCGCGAGGCGGCAGCTTGTCCTCCAGGCTGGTCAGATTCCAGTGCATCGACACAGGCAAGCCGGACGATAATGGGTTGAGTTGCCCCTGCTGTGCGAACGCGCAAAGTGTCGCCATCACCCGTCGAAACGACCTGTGCGCTTCTGAGGTTTGGCGAACGCTGAGCAATCTGGGTTGGGGCGGTCAGCGGAGTGGAGGGTTGAGCGAGGCAGGCAGAACAACTCGCGACTAGCAGGAGCGAAGTAAGGTAAGCTGAGCCTGGTCTCGGTTTGAGGTACATTTGTTTTCTTCTTTGTAGTCATCTCTACGAAGCAAAGGTACCTTCAGGCAAGCGTTTTAGCTTTGTTCGCTGTAGATAACCTTTCCCTCACGATCGCGCTAGCAATCGCCGCATGAACTCATCTTGTGCGGCAACAAGTTCGGACTGGGCGACTGAATTGTTGGGGTAGTCGAACGCCCGCGCTAAATCCTGTAGGGGAGACTGCCGAATATGCTTCAGCAGCAGCAGGGTTAAGTAAGTGGGTCCTGGTTCCGCATCCTGCGCCATCTCCTCGATCGTCTTGTGCAGGTCTGCTACCGTGTAGCGCTCAGCGAGACTTTGAGCGCGGAAACCGTGAGAGACGCGATCACAGCCAACAACCCCTAACGCCGCGTGCCCTTTCGAGTGAATGCCGTCAAGCGAACTGTCTGCCCATGTCCGCAGCAAGAAAGTTAAATCCTCGACACTGTAGAGGGGGATGAAGGGTGCCATGAGATCGTCCTCAACTGTTTCAATTACAGTCTACAACCGTAATTCGCACTCCTACCCTATACTAAATAGAATCAGGGATGGTCTTGGCGACCACACACGTTCTGAGCCGCTCTTGGGCGGCTTTTTTGCTGCCTATGTCCCCGAAATCAAAAAATCGACGCCTTAATCTCAGAGTCTCCCTGCCGGTATACAACCAGTTGAAAGCTGAGTTGCAGTTTCTCGACTTAGACTCGCGCCTAACTTGGATTGAGGAAACGCATATCCTCACCTGCTCAGACTTCCTAAGATCGACGATCGCCGCTTTTGTCCGTCGCTACCTGGATCAGGGAGTTGTAATCGAAGCAGAACTAGATGCTGAGACAACCTCGGTGCCGTTCTATCTCGATCGCACCTCTGAAGGGCTCTGGAACACGGCAATTCAACAGGGCATTGCTGTCTCTTACAACCAGCTCGCGGATTTTGCGCTGCTGGACTACTTCGATCGACAGGCTAAAATCGCTGCCTCCCTGCGACAGGACGCGCTGCTGTACAAAAATCAAATCCTCTCTGGTAACTTGTCTGAACTGAGGCGCACCCTACTTGAAACATCGATCTGAGACTTACTTTTCCTGGGGTTGGACACCCTACCAAGTCGCTCAACAGGAGCGGCAGTCCTCCCCGCTAATCCTGCCGGATGCTCCAATGTCCGGATCGAGTGATGCCGCGCTCGTCCACTTCGCTAGTTTCGATGCCGTCGGGCAGGAACGTAACTGGCTGTGGCTGTTTCATTCAGAGGCTGAGGCGATGGCTCTAAGATGCCTCCCGCAGTTTGCTCAAGGCAAGGAAATCGACCTGATTGAGACGACTATTCCTCCTGATCAACCTGGACAACCTCAACAGATCTATTTGCAGTGCGTTCCAAGAACGTGGTTGCTCAACCTACCGCTTGCTGAATCTGGAATAAGCGAGGTGTGGTTAGGCTTCGATTACAAGAAGTACGCATGGGATCGACTGCTAGAGGTGTCGTGCGATCGGCTAGCGATCGATGAGTTCCTGACGCTGCTGCGACAGACTGCGTAGCTGCACAGTCGTCGTCGATGACAAGTCGGTGTTTGACGGTTGGCACGTCGATCGACACTAACAGAGTTCCACAGAGCCACTCCAGAAATAGGGCGACATAAACCGGGAACTGATGCTGATACCAGTGGGCAACGCGGGCGCTATACCGACCCGCGAGACGGGCAGCGGTTATCAGGTAAGGGTAGGTGAATTTGCCAACCTTCTGACAAACGATCTGGACTCGATCGGCTACATACTGCCACTCATCCAGGCAGCGATCGAAGTCGCGACCGAAAGCACCGTGAGCAAATTCGTTGATGTAGAGAGTGTGGGCAGCGTTGATGGTTGCAACAAACATGGATGATTCTCCAAAAAACCTCAGACAGCGGGTGAGGTAGTTCCCGTGAGACGTGATGCGTGTCTCTAGGGTTAGAATAGCGCGTATACGCACTATTCTGTCAAGAGATGCCATTAAAAGATTTTGAATTTAAGGGAATTGGACTGGGCACCAAGCACGACACCGCTCCTGTCAGTGTCAAGGTTCCGCCAGAGATCGCGGCGATTCTGCAAGACAAAACGAAGATCCCCGATCGCTCCAGCTTCATTCGAGCAGCGATCATTGAGAAGTTGGTGCGAGATGGTCTGCTTGATGGTGGAACCTTGGTTCCCCAAAACGATACCTCTGAGGCGTAAAAATGGAACACTGGACCCAGCAAGACTGCGAGAAACGGTACGTTGAAGGCGAGGAAATCACGCTAAAGGAACTCGTGGACCTTAGCAAGGTTCCACTGAGCACCTTGAAGAAGTGGTGCGCTAAAGGGAATTGGAAAACTGCCCGCAGCAATTTCCAAAGGCAGTTGACGCAGCAGACTCGCGAGAAGACGATCGAGAAGACCAGCGATCGGCTCAGTGATGAACTGTCCGAACTCACACTAGAACATATCGAGGCGTATCGAATTTGCCGTTTGATTGCGAGTATTAAAGGTAAGCACGCGCTGAAAAAACTTGAGGCGGCGTTCCCTGCCTCAGATGAAGAATCTGATGATCCAATAGCGGCAGAGTTTGCCGAAACGCGGAAGAGTGAGGCACTCAAGGCGATCGACGTGAGTGTCCTGAACTTTCTCAGCCTCGTCATTGATCGCTCTGTTCGAGGGGAACGGCTCGCCGCCGGACTCGACTACGAGAATCTGAACAAGGCAATGGCGACAATCGAGCAAGCTGGAATGCAGGCAGTAGTTAAAGACAATGCGCTTCTCACGAAACTCGTTACTGCTCAAGCACGCCAAGAACGTTAAGGTTCTTTCAGCGATCGCAGAGTCCCAGTTCACCTCGGCAGACAACGGCTATCCTTGGCGTGACGAAGACAGCGATTTGTTCGCTCCAAAGTCACTTGATCGCTTCCTGTTTGAAGAATTGGGAATTCGGCTCTATCCCAAACAAGAAGAGGATCTGAGCGCAATTCTCGGCACCGACCCTAAGCGCGTATTTGACGCAGGGACAGGGCTACCGCAGCAAGGTATTCTCGCCTACGGCAAAGGCTCCGGCAAAGACTTCATTGTCTCGTGCGTTATGCTCTGGGGCTGCCATGTGCTGCTGTGCCTCAAGAATCCTGCCCGCTATCTAGGTCAGGCGGATGGAGAAAACATCGACGTGTTGACGGTTGCCTACTCCCTAACTCAGGCAACCACGGTTCTGTTTTTCAAAATCAAGGCACGCCTGAAAGCCTGTGGCTGGTTTCGATCAGCGATCGCGGAGTTGGTTCCGTCTATTCCGCCAGAGCGCTACCTAAAAGATGGCAATGGATTCGTTGGAACGGACTCGATTCACTTTCCTGGCAACCTGCGGCTGTGGTCAGTCCCTGCAACGGATGCCGCAGAAGGTAAGAACCCGATTCTCTGGGCTGCGGACGAGATCTCCGCGTTTTCGTCTCCGGTACGGATGAACCAAGCGAAGCACATCTATGACATTCTGACTTCTTCCGCTCGCACTCGCTTCGACGATCGTTGGAAAGGTTTTGTCATCAGCTACCCACGCCACAAAGAAGATTTTCTGATGCAGTTGATTCGGAGCGTGCAGCTAGGTCAGGCATCAGATACTTATGCTGTGGTTCGATCGTCCTGGGAGGTCAACCCCTCGATTACTCGCGAGAGCTTGCAGGTAGACTACGATCGCGACCCCGAAGGCGCTGCCTGCCGCTACGAGTGCAAACCGCCTGCTGCGGTTGATGCCTACTTCCGCTCTCCAGAACTGCTGCTGCTGCACGCCTCTGGTGCGCCCATTGACTTGTTGACACAGTATCTAGATTTGCCGGACGACGTGCTCCATGTGATCGCGGAACTGGGGCAATCACCTCTCCTCGAAACCGACGATTGGGGTGATCCAATCCTCGATCGACGCGGCTTCCCGAAGCTCGCCCCCTGGTTCCGTGGGCAGTCCGATCCATCTGGGCAGCCCTACGAATATTGGGTGCATGTGGATTTGGGACTGACAAACGATGCAGCAGGATTTGCGATCGGGCATCTCCATCAGTCGCCGCTTGGTCTGCAACCTGTCATCGATCTGGCGTTTCGCTGGACTGCCAACCACTTCCGTGAGTTTGGGGAGATTCATCGGCAGGCGTGGTTCTTCGACACTGTTGATCAAACCGAGTTGGTAAGTGCGGCAGAAATCGACATCCGCACGGTCCGCGAGTTCCTCTTCTTTCTCCGGCAGGCACGCGGCTTCAATTTGGCGCTGGTCACGTTTGACGGGTTTAACTCTGCTGAAACAATGCAGGAACTTCGCAAGCGTGATGTCCCGGTAGGATCGCACACCGTTGACAAGTCGGATTACGACGAATTTAAGGGACTGGTCTACGATCGCCGCCTCCGCTACTACGCCTACCCAATCTTGATCAGAGAGTCCTACAAACTCCAGATCGTAAATGGCTCCAAAGTTGATGCCCCGCGCACCAAGACCAAGGTAGGGGATAGGGAAGGTAAAACCGACAGCCACAAAGATGTGAGTGACGCAGCAGCAGCGATCGTGGCGCGGATGGCGCGGTTAAAAGATGAGTCCGTCGAGTTCTACCAGATGCCACCTGTCGAGTCTTTGTTTGAGCGATCGATTGGACCAATCCAAATTGAAGCTAGCGCTGAATCAATTAGTGCGGCTCAGAAGTCGATTTTGCAAGCGTTTTTCGATGGTTAGTCAAACAACTTAAGGGAGTTTCTTCATGCAGATTTTTTGGCTGTTTGTAGGTTTCTTGCGGCAGATTTTTAACCGACCTCAAAGCTCAGTAGCGTGTCCGTGGTGCGGCTATATGCACTATCACGAACAGTTAGAGGTTGAGCGGGAAGACTCCGGTAAATACAGCGACGGAGAATCGACTTGCCACTGGGCTTCAGGGGTTGCAACTTGCCCTCGTTGCAGCTACAAATTTCAGTACGATGCTTCAACTTGATGCTAAGTTACTGCAAGTAAATGACTTATAGAACCCATTTAAGATCTATACAGGAGGGCAATCGAATTTGGCTGAACTACGAGCTAAGTTACAAATTTTATAGATTGATCGTCAGGATTTTTTTCTTGCTTTTTTTGTCGCTCAACACGACTGTATTGTAGGGTGATGTATCCGTTCCCAGCGGAATTGGCAGCCTAAAACTGGGGCTTTTATGCTCGAATTCGCCTAAATCAATGCTTTTCGTTATATCGCCATCTGTTGCCAGATAAGCGGTAAGTTCGCCTTTATAATCTTCAATTAAAAAATCTCTAAAGAAAACGACTTCCCCACCCTCAGGATCTATACCGAGGATGACCGTACCGCTGAAAGTTGCGCCTTTTCGTTCTTCATCAACCGTTGCCATTATGATTTCCGAGGGGTCTTGACCAGACATATCTGCCATAAACTTTTTCCTGGGCGAATTCTCAACAATTGAAAATGATTTTACCTAACGCTATGGGCGATCGCAAAACTCTCAGGACGTATTTCTGCATCGGTCTTGCCAATGTATAGCCAAGTTACTTCTGGTTATACGCCTAATTGGAAGATTGAGTAGGGATTTATCCTATAGGCAACTTCGCTTGGGCTAGCACCCATATTCCATCTGGGCATGCCGCAGGCAATTCGAGTTCTTTAGCTGAAAACGAGCTATTCTCGAATTATAATTGTCAATCTTAATTTCGGCTTGTTATGCTGCCTGAAAAGCTTCTAAGACTTGCTTGTGCTGAATTTCCGACTTTTGATTTAGCGATCTCTGCAAATAATGGACGGGGAGAGATTTGCTGGCGACAGCCTGTCCCTGATCGCGTGTTTGTTGGCGATCATAAGCCTCCCTCTTCTGTTCCATTCGTGGAACATCAATTGGTGGTTCGACAATTACCTAGTGGGTTTTGGGCATGGGTACCTAGCCATCCAGAGGACTTGGCGATCGTTGCGGAGCACCGCAAAGAGCAGTTTGAATTCGGCAGAGCGCAATATCTGTACTGTCAAATCGAGGTAGTCCCCGAAGACTATCAGCGAACAAGAATTTGCGCCGATATAAAACGCGAGCTTAAGCAGGAGATCGGGTGTCGATTCCTGGAGTTGATGCAGTCCGACAAAATCTACAAAACTGCAATCAGCTTCAGGGAAGGTCGATCAACCAGCTTTCCTGGAATGTTCTGCGTCCAAATCACTCTGATCTACAGTGAGGCAGATTCGGCAACTGCTTCTGGACTGTCCTTCGCACCTGTGCCAAACTAAAGGTAGATTGCCGTGCGCCTTGGCGAAACTCAACAGTACAAAACTGCCCTCGCCGCGCTGACTCGCCTCAAGCAGCGGGCTGATGCAACCGAAGACTTAAAAGCGATCGCGCTCTATTTGTTTTACTCGCATGATGCGGAGGTCCCAACTCCGCAATTTCCGTTTGTGGGCATTGACGACCCCAGAGACCATGCGATCGTTCAAGCGTTCACCGATCAATGGCAGGCTTTAATCAGAGGTGACGATGAAGACTAGCCTGTTTCCAATAGTTGGAAATTAATGCAGCAATTAAATAGCTGGCAGCTAAACAAGCTGGTTCACAGCCCAGACCCCGATATGTCGCTGCGTCAGGCTCGCCGACTTCTGAAAGCGATCTACGACGAGTCGCAGCCACGACGCAGGCGAACTTTACCCAATAGCTTTGCCACCCTCTCAGGACGTGCCCAACCGCGAGAGGGTTTTTTGTCAGTGGAGTTGCTGCGGGCAATATACATCCGCAGCGAACTGGTGAGGGCTTGTGTCGATACGTTGATCGAGTTCTTCTCTGCCGTCAATTGGACGATTCGCCCGATCGACGAGGATCGAACAGGATGGCTGAAGGAACGCCGCCCTGACGAATACAAGGATCAGCAACAGAGAATCGCATGGCTGAAAACTTTTTTTCGTAGACCTAACACTTACGAGGACCTCGACACGTTCCACCGGCGCTTACTGCGCGACCTGCTGATCTTCGACGCTGCTGGCTACGAAATTATTACAGCAGACTATCCCGATGGCGGACGTTTGCCTATTGAAATCGGCGGTGTGGCAGGAGACACGATCGAGATTGAAACTGACGATCACGGCATCCCTGTCACCTACTGGCAGAGTTACAACGTGCTGCACAATCAGCCTTATCAGCCAGAGGATCTGGCGTACCTGATGCTGAATCCTTGCAGCTGGCAGGCGTACGGCTTGTCACCGATCGAGACTGCCTACATAACGATCGCGACCGACCTTAGTGCAGGAAAATACAACGCAGATGTGTTTGGCAAAAACAACATCCCTCCCGCGCTGCTGGCAGTTTTAGGAGTCAGTCAGGCGGAGTTCACCAAAATAATGTCGCAGTTGCGATCGACATCCGCAGACAACCCGCACAACATTCATGCGGTTCGCGCCAATCGTGCGCCAGACGGTTCTGCCCAGAAAGTGTTTGAAATGATTCCGATGTCGCAGGTTTCTAATCGAGACATGCAATACCGCGAGTTATTGCAGCTGTGCATCAACCGTGTGTGCATGATGTACCGCGTCACGCCTTCCCAAATCGGCTTCACCGAGCAAATTGCTGGAGGGATTGGCAGCGGAATTGCTGAGACGCAGGAGAACCTGAGCCAAAACAAAGGGGTGGCTCCTTTGCTACGAAAGGTGTCGCAGACTCACACTTTCAATGTGATTCAGTCGATCTGTGGTTGGGATGACGTGGAGTTTGCCTTTGTGCAATCCAACACGCCGCAGGAGCAGCTTGACTATCAGCGATCGCTTCAAGAGTTGCAGTCCGGGGTCATCACTCAAAACGAATTCCGGCAGAGGTGGGGCGGCAGAAAGCCTGTGGACTGGGGCGATCAACCGCTCAACGCTCCGCAGGGCTATCAGCCTCCGGGTGCCCAACCTGCTGTGGGCGATCAACCTGCAATGCCTCAACTTCCGCAGGCTATGCAGAAATCTACTAAACGAATCATCTTTAACTATTAGTTGTGGGGTTGGCATGGGAGCAATAGAGCGCGAAGACTCGATCGCGTCAATTGTTGGCGGCAGACAGGATTTAGACGGGGCACTGTGTGTTGACAGCTTAAACCGCGTCTGGAAGATTATTAGACAGCACTCAGGGTGTGAGTTGAAAGGCTCGAATCACCCCGCTATTGTCCCTTACTGGACTTGTTATTTTATTGCGCTACCGGGGCTAAGAGTAATCGGGAGAGATCCTGGCTTGGATTGGCATAAAGAATCACCAACCTTGCTAGAGGAACTTCTGAGACTGTCTGTAACAGCAGGAGATCTGCTCGAGGATCAAAGCTTTGGACTGCTGTGGACAGTCCGTATCAGCGAATTTGGCTTGAGCCTTGAGGGGTATAACGACAATCATTGGATGCCGCAGGCGAGTCTTGGCACCCTGAGTTTTGGAACGTTGACGAGGGTGTCTACAGAAGCTCAGCGAAAGTCCAGAAAATTAGAGCACGTATAGCCTGTGCCCACGATCGAGTTTGAAGGCGATTGGTCGCCTGAGGAAATTCAGATCCACCTGCAACGCCTGCAAAAGTCGTTATCCGTGGGAGAGGGTGTGCCCGAAAATCTGATCCCGCCCCCGATCTCGAAGCTTAATCCTGCACCTCAACCCACTCCCCACTCCTTCATTCCTCCCTCATTTCCGCTAGTAGACGGTGCCTTTGGAAAAGGCGTCTACTTCCCAGTCGCCCTCTCCGACACGGCTCCACAGCTAAGACTGCGGGTAGACATCACTCCTGAGCAGTTGATTAATGAGTCAGACTTTGAATCACTCGACTTCAATCTGACAACCGATTTAGACACGGTGCTGGATGCCAATGGCGTGCAGGGCGTGCTCCAACATGCGGGCGATCGTCCGACAGCCCTGATGATTCGCAATCCCGATAATCTGCTTGTGCTGGGTGTTCTTGCCTCTCATCCGGGACCGTATCAGGTCATCTCAATGCAGCCGGAGCCAGACCACCTGATTCTCGACTTGGCGTCTGTTGGCAACTCGCTCACCAAATCAGTTTCTGTCTCACGTCGCGCGACGCTGTGCAGTCAGTCTCACCTCAACGGCTCTCGACTTGTCCGCAGCTCGGCTCCACCGCTCGATCGCGGTTTAGTTCGGCGCGCTATTGAACGCTGTCGGGCGGATGGCGTGAACCTGGAAGAGATTCAGGTGTGTCTGTCGCCTGGAAAACCTGACTTCTTGACGGGGATGGTACATGCGTTTTGTCTGCCCTCGGATGGCGTGGTCCATTTGTGCCCGCATGATCCACTCAGCGCGATCGCATCGTTGGCGCGCCAGTTATCCGATCGCTTGCGAGTTGCAGTGCGCTCCGGTGCGCTTTCTCCAGATACGGCACTGGAGTTGCTAGCGTTGTGCGCTCAGATGACGCCTGAATGGTGGCTTGAGATGCTGATCAAGCGGTATGCAGGCGCAATTCTAGTCGATCGCAAATTCGGCTTGATGAACGGCGGCAACCCTCCATCTGTCTACATGAATCTGCTGGCGGGGCGAGGGGTGGCGATTTGGGGCAATCGGCGGACGATTGCTGAATGCATGGCAGAGGATTATCGGGTTGCATTTACTCCGGCAGGACTGCCCAATTTCCAATGTTTGGAAATTGACGCGGCGGTACCTGGAATTGCTCGATCGTGCCAACAGCGCCTAGTGGAGCTACTACTTTGAACGATGAATTGATAGCGGAGATCACTAAACTCCGAACAGAAGCCTCTGAACTCCGAACAGAGCTTGCTGAACTCCGAACAGAAATCAGAGCGCTGTACGAACGGCAGGGCGAGTCTGAGACGATCGTGCTGGCTTCTGTCGCTCATAAAAAACAGAACTCTCAACCGTTGTCTCGCACGCAAGCTTTACGCATTGGTTTGTACGCTTTTATCGCGGTGCTACTGGTGTCTAGTTTCTCGCTGCGCGGGAAATTGGGTGACACCGAATACCATCTAAACCCCTCGATCGAGAGTGCCATCCAGCTTCTCGTCGCCCTCTCGACGGGTGGGACGGCGCTCGGTGTTGCATGGTTCTTTGGACGGGATAAAAACGACGGCTAAAAGGTTTCCATGTCTCAAGTCCCATCTACAGCACCGTTCAGTCTGGTGCTGCCACCGCCTACCCCTTGGATCTTTTATGCAACAGGCTGCCTACCCGCAACGAGATCGCTCACCCACACCGTTCGCATCCGACGGACGAAGATTGAGGAAACTACTTTTTTCCCCGTTCTACCGGAGTGCAGAATGGCGCTGCAAGCGATATTTGCAGAGACGCGATATCCAAAGCATCTTGAGATCTGGAAAGCATTCATACCCTGCACAAAAACTTTCCTTAAAGACTTTTGGCGCGAGGATGAGTGGAGCGCTACGAGCAGCGGTAGCGGCTCTACGCATGTGGTAGAGATGTTCTATCGGTTCCATCGCACCCAAAAAGTTGTGTGGCTGTTGAGGGTGCCGATCAGCTTCGCGCTTCCTGGACGCGACTCACAGTCACTCGCGCTGGTTTGCGGGCGGTTTCTGTTCGAGGAACTTAGTAAGCAGCCGAAGATCGAGGCGCTGACCGGGATGAACCCGAAAACGGGGCAACCAACGATCGAGGCTGCATTGTGCTGGCTCCCCATCCTTTGGCTCCCTTATCGAAACCTAGTTCAAAGGGTTTAGTACATGCGCTCTCTGACGACTCAGGAACTTCAGTTCATTGCTGATCTCTATTTGCTGTCGCTACCCGATCGCGAGCGACAGCAGTTTCAGCAGGTAGTGATACTCCCGTTGGGACAGGCGCTGCCCGTAATCAATCAGGTGCTGTCTTGCTAAAGTTTGACCTGCTAGGAAATACGTACTATCTGCGCGGCGATCGTCTTGTCAAGTCAAACGATCCGGTTCGGCGCGTCATGCACTGGCACAAAATGCGAATTGGCGTGTCCCATGACCCAGGCGACCAGCGGCACGGACGAGCCATCACAGCAGGGTACGGGCACATTCGCGGTAGTTACGGAGATGCCGAAGACGGGATGGCGATCGACGTGTACATCGGTCCTGACCTTGCCAGTCGTGAGGTGTTTCGCGTCAAGCAGATCAACCCAGAAACGGGCGAGCTGGACGAGTACAAATACATCATCGGTTGTTGGGTGCAGCAGGAAGCGAAGCGCCTGTACCTAGCAAACATGCCCAAGAAGTTCTTTGGCGGCATTGAGCCCGTGGACATTAAATCTCTTCAGAAGTACCAGGTTCGCTGATGGCAGGGACGATCGCGCTGAAGCCAAAATTTAAGATTCGTCATGGCGATTGTCTGCGGTTTGAAGCTGATCAGACCGTGACAATTCTGCGGGGTGCGCGGACGGTTCATCGCTGTCGCTACAGTCAAACCCTCCAGAAGAAGGCGGCAAAGCTGCCTCCTAACAGTCGTTGGATCACGATTCACCCTCACGGTGAGGGTAAGGGCGTTCCGATCCTGATTCAGGAACGTCCTGATGGCTCCGCGCATGTGATTGGTGGCGCGGGCGGCAAGCTCAACTATTTGCGGCTTCGCAACCTCCGATCGCCCGAGGAGTGGAAGCAGTCTGCCCGTGAACGGGCCCAAAAACGCAAGCAAAAAGAACGGGAGCGCGTTGAGGCTCAAACGGAGACAGAACGGGAGCAGGAGGCAGGCGACAAACAGCAGGCAAAAGAGTATCACACCACTGAAAAACACAAGAATGCGGCGACGACGTTGGATGCTCTCGATCGTCAGGGTATCGAACACGGGCTCACCGAGGCTCACCGCAAGGCTCTCAGCCAAGTACCCTCTGACCCAGAACAGGTGGAGCAGTGGAAGCAACTCACCCGTGAAGCCGTTGATCGCGTCAAGCAAATCCATCGCGCCTACGAGCATAAGCTGGCGACCGATCATGAAGCGCGGGCTGCCGCTCGATCGGGGGATGTGCCGCTAACCGGAGAGGCGGGTAATCCACTGATCGAGAAAAAAACTCACAGCGCCTGTAGTGATGACGGGACTGAACTAGCGTCACTAGTACAGTTGCCTAACGGTCAGTGGCTAAGCCGCAGTTTGGACGGGGGCAACGTCTACGACAGCTGGGACGCGGCTGCACGAGAGCACGTCCGCAACGTACTAGAGCGAGAGCAGGAGCATGGGGGCGATCGCACTCAGCACGACTCTTTCTATGACCCGTCGCAGTGGGTTAAAGCCGCTAGCGATGAACGTCTGCCGGAGGGGTTTGAATTCAAGCCCGAAATTGCCACTGAGATCGCCCACTTGTCCCACGAGCGCAAAACCCTCGATCGCAACCAGAAAGCCGCAGAACGCGCAATCGAACGGGGACAGGCGTGGGACGCTCTCCGTGGCAGCGTGGATGTCGGTCCGGTGGAAGCTGTTAGCAATCAAGCGGTTCTTGATCAGCTGGAGTCCGACGCCAAAACGCTTGAGGATGCCGTTACTAACAGCAATTTTCTAGCGCTGTTCGATGAGGCAGGGGACGGTTCTGCCCTGCGCCAACACGTCGCAATTGGCGGTTATGCCAAGCTTGCCGAAATCGCTTCGGACGTACTGAAACAGAATCCGGTCAGCCGATCGCTAATTGACGCCCTGGGTCACAACGAAGCGGCGAAGGTGGTCGCCTACCAAATCCGTCAGGCGCTGTCCCCATCCGAGTACGAACGGGTCGCGGAAGCGCAAGCGATCTACCACGCCCAAACCAGTACGCGGATTGCCAAAGCAACGACTGATAAGGTACAGCCGCTTCTGGAGCGACTGAAAACGCTGCACCATTCAATGCTGGAGTTGGAGGCGCAAACGGGCGGTACTCTGACCCCAGAGCAACAGATCCAAATGGATACTTTGAACTATGACGCCACAACGCTCCATGCCGAAATTCAGGCGACGTTGGGTAACACGATCGGCCAACTCCAGGCTTCTGCCGCAATGGTGGCTGCATTGGAAGCACAGCCCAAGACGCTCCGATTCGCAGGTAATGATCGTATCCAGGCAGTGGCAGATCTGATTCCGCAGCTATGGGGTGGGGAAAAGTCGGAAACCTCGCAGGCAGGAATTTTTGAGGCGTTTGGATTGACCGCAGAGGACTTCCATCTGTTTGACTCTCCCGACGGCAAGACGCTTCAGGTGAAACCAACCGGTATGGAGAAACTGGCGGTGGGCTACAACCCTGAGGACACCGAAGCGTACAACCGAGCGATCGCCATCAAGCGCGGTGAGTTCGACGAAGACTTCTTTGTTCCAGCCGGATTCGCCTATCGCGCCAAGTCCACCTTTACTGATGCAACAACCGAGGCAATCCAGTTCGACACCCGATTCGAGGCGCTAGAGAAACTGGCTCAGCCTGCCTCCCTGTTTGAGCCTGCACCAGAGGTTGACGACGGGGAAATCTCTGCCAGTCTCCGATCGTATATCGGGGCGCGGGTTGCCAACGGCGAGAACCCGCTAGAGGTCATGCAAGACGTCAGATCTCCAGAGTTCTACCTTCAGCAGGGTCTAGACCCTTACGGCGACTCGGCGCTTCGAGTTCAGGAGTTGGCGTCGGGATTGGTGAAAGAGCTGGCAGGTGGTGACCGAATCAGCGATCGCGCCATTGTTGAGGCGTTCCAATCGTTGGGAGATGCTGAAGCGGCAAATCAGCGACGCGCGCGGCAGACCGATGATTTACAGGCGCTCCATGCCCAAACGCTCGATTCGGATTCGGCGATCGAGGCAGGTCACCGCACTCTCGCTGCTATGCCGATGGCGCGATTGATCTTCAAAGACAAGCCCACTCCTCAGGAGCGCAAATGGCTCAGAACTTACGCGATTACCGCGGTGCTGGGGCAGGAACTTCGGGAGCCTCCCCAGAAAGCTGATCTGCAGGTCGCGTCAGAAGTGGCGGAGGAGCAGTTTGATTTATTCGGTAACAGGATTTCGGCGGCAGAGGCGATCGGCGCCACTTCAGATGCGCCTGAGTTGAGCCAGTGGCAAGAATTCTCTAAGCTGATGGGCGGTGACGAGAAGGCGTATGCTGCTGTTCAGGACCACCTGCGCGGGAAGTTTCTGCATCGGTTTGCCAATGCTTACGGCGCGATCGCGGGCAAGCCACTGTTGCTAGGGGGTGAGAATCTCGCTCACGTCGATCGCCTGCTGCTGGCAAAGCTCCCTGAGCGAGAGCGGAATGAGATGCTGGAGTTCATGCGGAATCGTGAGCAGTCAGATGTTGCCAAGGTGCGGAGCCGCGTTAAGGGGAGGTTTGCTACTGAGCTTGATGCTGAATGGTTGGCAAAATACGAGGCAATCAAAGGCGATAACCGCCAGATCTCACTGCTGGCAGCGGATACAGGAAGCTCAACGGCAAAAACGGATGTCACCCGATCATCGATTGGAAGTGCGGCAGAATCCCAGCTGCGGGAAGCAATGCAGTCTGTGATTCCCAACTTTGAGCAGCTTAACTCCGCAGTGGACATCTACCCGGAGGTCAACTGGTCTGCTGGTACCGCTCACGCAACCAAACAGCGGGCGCTGAAATTCCTGGAATCGCAGAAGAAGGTCGGCATCCACTTCGGCGCTGGATCTGGAAAAAGTTCGATCATGCTCGGTGCTTTCACCCATCTCCACAGCCAAAACAAGGTCAAGAAAATGATCGTGGCTGTCCCAAGCTCGATCGTCGGGCAGTTCGTCGGAGAAGCCGTTACCTTCCTAGAACCGGGGAAGTACAACTACAACGCGAATCTTGGCTGGTCACGAGAGCAGCGGTTAAACGCGCTGACTGATTCAGATACCCACATCCATATCACGACACGTGAATCACTCGCCAACGACCTTTTGCACCTGGTTGAGAAGCATCACGGCATATCGCCCGAAGCGTTTCGCCAAGATCCGGGTGAGGGGCAGAAGGGCTACTCTGAACAGGAGCGGCAGGACTTAATCCAGCGATCGCTACTAGCAGAAGGTATCGACCCAAAAAGCCTGATGCTGGCAGTTGACGAGGCGCACGACATTACATCGCGAAAAGGAGTCGATCCCTCCAAGCGATCGCTTGCGCTCAATGCCCTCGGGCACCACTCGGCATACTACCTGCAAGCCACCGGCGACTCAATTAAAAACGACCTGAGCGAGTTGCATAACTTTCTCCACTCCGTCGCTCCAGACAAGTTTAACGACGAGCGCAAGTTCCTAGCAGAGTATGGAGCCAAGACGCCAACATCTCGACGAGCGCTGCAACGGGCGATCGCTCCCTACTCCTTTGCCGCATCCACTAAGCCGCAGGATAAGTCAGGTCGCACCCTCAAGATGCGCGAGTTGCAGCCGAAGATTGCACCTTCTAGCCATCAGGCAGCCGAACGGCAACGCATTTTAGAAGACACTCGCATCGTCTCCGACTACTTCAGTCGGCGATCGAACGAGCTGAAAGAGCAGTCCGTGTCGATGCTGGATACTGAGCAGTTCAACGACGCCTGGAGGGAGCCGGAGGTGCGGGCAGCGATCGACCGGCTCGCCTCTGAAGATACGTGGGGCAAGATGAGCGATGAACAGAAACAAGCGTCGATCGGGGGGCAGGTGCGGGCGATCGGTGCCCTCAAACAAACCGCTTTATGGCGTCTCTATCATCGGGTTCCCTACGACCAAAACCCGAAAGCTCAACACGCAGTACAACTCTGCAAGCAGAAAATTAAATCGGACGGCAAAGCAGGCGTAGTGTTTAGCTCGTCCTCGCAGGCGGCGGAGATGCTGCGGGATGCGATGAGAAAAGAAGGACTGCGGGTGGGTTTAATTGATGGCTCAATGAACGCCCAACAGAAGTCCGCAGAACGAATCAAATTTAATCCATCTGGGCAAGATGCGGCAGAGTACGACGTACTAGTGGTGACGGACGCCTGCCAGACCGGACTGAACCTGACACGCGGCAAATTTCTAGTGCATTTTGATGTGCCGCAAACCGAGAAGGCGTATAGCCAGAGATCGGCGCGAATTCATCGCCTTAAGCAGGATCAAGATACCGAGATTCACACCCCGATGCTCGATACCCCAGAGGAGCGAATCGCCTGGGCGCGAATGGAGCGTAAGGGAGTGGTGGCTATGCCACTGAAATCTAAAGCCGAATTAATTGATGACTCTGGACTTGCAGCAGAAATCCAGAGATTGGCATCTTGAACGACTAATTAAGAGTAACCGGTGGCAACTTTTAGCAGTAACGCCTTCCTAGATCAAGTCACCTATAGCGCTGCTGAAGCGCACACGATCAACGGTGGTGCAACGCTGACGATCGCGGCTCAGCTAGAGATGTCATCAACCATCGCTCGATTGCAGTCGTCATTCGCCCTCGATCAACTGGAATCGCTATATCAACTGAGTGTGTTAGTTCTCTCGTTTGCTCAAGCCGGAGGCACCGTGAATCCTGGAATCCTGCATCTCAAACAGGGCGACCATCTGAAGCCAATCCGCTTTCACCTGTTCGAGGTTGCTGACAAGAAGAAAATACCGACAAATCTAACCGAAGCGGTTTCGGTCAAGTTGCTGTATTGGCGCAACAGTCGAGCACAGCAGGTTGCACGGTCCCTGATCGTCGAAAATCCGTCAGATGGAATCTTGTTCTACGAGTGGACCAAAGCGGACACCTCAACGCCTGGAAAATACTTTGCTGAGATTAAGGTGACTTTCAGTTCTGAGCGAATTCAGACGTATCCAGAGCAGGGCTATTTTGAGTTCACGATCGTCTAAGACGCTGACGATTTGTCTCAAGTCATGGTAGGTTGTCGTATCCGGAAATCGCCTAATGATTCGTATCTATTTTGGCTCTGCCGATATTCCCACCCTTAAACAAGTCAAGGAGTTAATCATGGCTACTCAAGCTGAATTCGATAGCAAGATTGAAGAACTCAAATCCACGATCGCAGCCGAAAAAGAAGAGGCGGTCGCTGTCATCAAGAGTGCAGTGAGCGAAGCGATTTCGCCTCTAGAATCCACGATCGCAGAGCTTCGGACCCAGCTAGAAGAAGGACTGGACTACACCAACGCGATCGCCTCACTAGAATCGGCAACGGCGGCAGTGCGTGACATCGTTACGTCGGACAGACCGGAACCAGCAGAACCTGTTCCACCGTCCGAGTCTGAAACGACAGACGACGCCCCCTTCTAGACTTTCAGGAAACCAACTTTGTCCCCAATCCGATCTCTCCTTACGGGAGGTCGGATTTCTTTTTACCTATATACCTGCCTGCTATGCAGTACGTCATTGGAACCACGTCCTATCGGGTTGTCGAATCTGCGGGGCAGTTACTGCTACGAAAAGATGTAGGGCAATTCAACCTGTTTGGTGGCGTTGATCTGATTCTTCCCAAGGGGCGGAAAAGGAAAGGATCTACAGGACATCAGTTGCCCTTATTCGACACAAGTCCGGTCACACTGAAACCGAAAACGCCGAAGGCACCCAAAGCGCTGAAACCGAAGGGAAGCCGGAAGGGAGAGCGTAAAACCGTCAACGGCATAACCTACGAACTAAACGAGAATTCTCGCTGGGCCAAGGTGAAGATGGAACCGGTGCGATCGGCAGTGGTAGACAAGCCAATCGCGCCAGTGGCAGTCGAACCAGTTCCTGTAGAACCGACCGCGCCAGAACCGACGATCAAGGTAGACAGCCCCGAAATTCCGGACCCAATTCCTCCAGAACCGACCACGCCAGAACCAACTGCGGCGGACATCACTCAAACTGAACCGGAGGAGACGGAGGTGCTAGAGGCTCTCACTAAGGAGCCGATCGCTGAGCAGATCAAAACTTTCGCAGAACCTCCGCTCGGAACTAACGCTGATTACACCGCTGTCAAGGGACGCAAGACGCGGCAGAAGCGCAATCAGCAAGTGAAGAATTTGCTAGCGCAAAAACAGTCTGGCTTTACTGAATTAGAACTGCAACTGCTGGCGAGCTATTCCGGTCGGGGCGGAATTGGCACCGACGACGTATCGCTGAACGAATACTACACGAGATCGGATGTCGCAGAGTTCGCCGTTGATCTTTTGTATCGGCACGGGTTTCAGGGCGGGACGCTTCTAGAACCCTCCTGCGGGGCGGGCGTGTTTCTGCGGCATGGCAGCAGGGAGGGTGTGAAAGTGATTGGGGTAGAGGCGGATGAAACCTCGTCGCAGATTGCAGCGGCAGTCAATCCTGATGCCGATGTTGTCAGTGATCGCTTTGAGCGGTTCTGTCTAGACAATGCGGATACCGGGGTCGATGCGATCGTTGGTAACGTGCCGTTTGGCGTCCGTCTAACCACTAGCGATTTCAAAGCCAACGGATTCAAGCCGCAGTGGAAAGCGAACGAGGATCTGTTCGTCGATGCCAGCCTCGATATGCTGTTGCCTGAGGGCATGATGGCGCTAATCGTGCCTCATGGCGTGGTCAGTGGCGCGGATCACATGAGCCTGCGTCAGGAGTTGGTCAAGAAAGGTCGTGTGGTTGGTGCGTATCGCTTGCCCGAGTCAGCGTTCAAGCATTCCGATACCAGTGTGATCACAGATCTACTGCTAGTACAGAAGCACCCGACTAGCGTTCTTAACGCGATCGTGGCAGGTGATGAGGCAGCGATTGCGGCGACTGCTGACTCTACCTTTGTTGGCGGTGGTTATTTCGACGCTAATCCTCAGAATGTGTTGGGGACCGTTGGCACTCGGCAACGGGGGACTCGTGCTGCACTCAGCGTCAAGGGTGATCTGAGTGCGGAAATCCTCAACAGTGCACCGGAACTCGCTCCTACCGTTGCTTACGAGGGACTGGAAACGCCTCGGCGCGATCGAGTTCTGCAACCGGGAGATGAGCGATTCATCAACGGGACGCGCTATCGACTGAACGAGAATCACCGCTGGGAACGGGTAGACGACCTTACCGCAGATCATCAGGCAGAGGCAGAACAGTCCTACGATCCATCCGCCTTCGGCACTGATTCTCTGGCAGAAGCGGAAGCCAATCTAGAGGACATTGGCAAACGGGTGTTGATAGCACCAGATGCACTGACGTACTACCTGGAACTGGCAAAAAATTCGCTTGATTCTTCAGAAGTGGATGGAATCAAAGCGGCTCTGTCCGCACTAAACGCGGCAGGTGGCTCCGCCGATCGCGAGAAGATTGCTCATGCCGTTCTACTGGCACATCACCTTCAGGACCTGCAACAGGTAGACAATCCTGACCCGCTCGACCTGCAACGGGGACTTGCACTGCTGCAAGACTATCGGGAACGCTACGGCAATCCGGCAACTGACAAGGCGTTATCTGCGATCGCGCTTCAGCATTCGGCGCTGTTGGTCTTGCAGGGTGCCTTCAGTGACGACGGCAAGATTTCTGACTACTTTGCTGAACCTGAAAAAGTTGCAGAGGTAATTGATCGCACCGCACAAGAATCTCCCCTTGCTGCCATGAACGAAGCGTTCCGCGCCTCTGGTGGCGAGCCTGTGGGCTTGGAGGAGATCAAAGGCTATTTCCCTCAGGCCATAACTGACGAGGATCTGGCGGCAGCGCTGCTGAACGACCCGACGATCGGCTACTCCAACGGCACCTATCAACCCCTAAACCGCTTGCTGGTGGGTAACGGGTACGAGGTGATTGCTCAATTTGCGGACGAAGCTGAGGTTCTACCCGAGCGGAGCCCAGCACGCCGCAAACTGGAATTGCAGATTGCTGAGGTGCGATCGCGACTGGAGCCACGATCGCTAGAGAACATGACTACGCCGTTGTGGGCGGTCGGTAGCTGGATTTCGGTTGAGGCGTTCAACGCCTTCATGAAAGAGCGTGATTACGCAGAAGTCAGGCTGACTGACAAAGGATTTGTTGCCGCAAAAGGCGATCGCGGCTACCTGACCTCATTTGAGCAAGATGTCGTCACGGCAATGAACCGGGGCAGAATCAGCCACGGCTCTAAGACTAAGGAGGCGAAAGAAGCGATCGCGGCGTTTGAGCAAGAGTTTGCGGCATGGTTGGCAGGTAGCAGTTATCGGCTAGACGTTGAAGAGGCTTACAACTCGGCGTTTAACGGCGAGCTGCTTCAGGAGTACAGCGGTGAACCGTTAGGGGATGTGCTGAACTGTCTCAACGCTGACAAGCTGCACCACTACCAAGCCTCGACGATTCGCCAGATGGCAGAACAGGGGCGGGGGATTATTTCGCTGGGGGTCGGGTTGGGCAAAACAGCCTCCGCGATCGTCTTGTCTCAGTACCTCAAACAGCGGGGTCAAGCTCAGAAGCCGTGCGTCGTGGTTCCGAAGTCGGTGCTGGCGAACTGGGTGCGAGAGGTAGGGTTTTGGGCGTCAGGGGCGAACGTCCTTGTCGTGGGGCAGACGCAGCAGTTCTGGGCGGATGGCTCGCCCGCGTGGGAGGTGCCGGGGCACGCTTTTAAGATGCGCGGCGGTAATCCCGTCAAAGATGCGGACGGGAACTTCCTCCTGAGTCGCACCGATGACCCTGACAAAACCCCGATCGCGATGTCGGAGGCGGAGGTTGCCAAAGTCGGTAATTTTGCGTTCCGAGACGATGACGCAGCAACCAAAGAACGCAAGCTCCAGCAGCTCTCGCAGAACGCCTGTGACCTAGTGATTATGTCTGAACCCGTGTTTCAGGGGATTGGACTGACGCCCGATCGCGAGTTTGAGGAAATGCAAGAGTTGATGGGGCGGCACATCAACGACGAGTCAAGCGCCAACAAGAAAAAGCTCTATGAGCTTCAGCAGCGTAAAGAAGCGAAGCTGGCAGACCTCGCCAGTCGTCGGGGTGAAAAGACTGAAAACATGACATGGGAGTCCCTCGGCGTGGACTGCCTGATGCATGACGAGGCACATCACCTGAAAAACCTCTTCGGCACGGTTCGGACAGGTGACGTTGCCTTTCTGTCACAGGCAGAATCGAACCGCGCTCTGGACTTCTACTACAAGTCCAAATTCACCCGCGAGAACAACAATAACCAGAACGTTTATCTACTGACAGCGACGCCTACAACCAACAATCCGCTAGAAGCGTTCAACATGCTGTCGCACGTTTGCCCAGAAGAGTTCGATCGGCGGGGCATCCAAAACGTAGATGACTTCCTCCAGATGTTCGGCAAGACTGAAACCGTCACGGTTCCGGGCGTTGATCTGGAAATGACTCAGAAAAACGGCTTGGTTGGATTCAAGAACTTGAAAGACCTGCGGAAGCTGTTTGGCAAGTATTGTCGGATGCAGTCGGCGCGGGATGTCGGACTCCCGATCCCAGAAGAAAAGGCGCAGGACGTGTTTGTCGAGATGACCGCAGCCCAAAAACAGGTGTACGACGGACTGCGGCAGCGGGCAAAGGAGATGATCAAGCCCGGAGTTCAGAGCGACGATCACATTTTCTCAGTGATCAGCGACATGGATAAGGCGGCGATCGACCTCGAATACTACAACGCCACTCGCTCTGACTATGGCGAGGAAGCGGAGATACCAGAGGCAGAGAAATCCCCCAAAATTCAATCTGCCGTCGATCGGGTAATGGCATCCCGTGCGGGCAGCCGCGGCAAGCAGATTGTGTTCTGCGACGCGAATCAGCTACACGAGACTCTGAAGCAGCAGTTGGTCGCAGCGGGTTATCCAGAATCTGAGATTCAAATTGTCAACGCTAAAACCGTCTCGAAGTCGTCCGATCGCCAAAAGGTGTCGCAGGCATACAACGACGGGCGGATCTCGCTGGTGATTGGCAACACGGCAACAATGGGTGAGGGCATGAACTTCCAGGTGGGAACCACGGATATTCACCACCTGACCACGCCTTGGACTCCATCGGCGATCGAGCAGCGCAACGGGCGCGGTGTCCGGCAGGGCAACAAGCTTGATGAGGTGAACGTTCACTACTATCACGCCAATGCTTC
Source organism: Leptolyngbya sp. FACHB-36 (assembly GCF_014695955.1). GTDB lineage: Bacteria > Cyanobacteriota > Cyanobacteriia > Leptolyngbyales > Leptolyngbyaceae > FACHB-36. The sequence continues at coordinate 40,373 of NZ_JACJPG010000189.1, forward strand.
ATTCGATCACTACCGTAAGGGCACCGTAGAGCGGAAGCGCGGCTGGATTGATGAACTCTGGAAAGGAACTGAAGACGAAGTTGTGAACCAGAACACGGGCGGACTGTCAATGGATGAAATTGCGATCGCGCTGGCAGACGACCCTGAAGCCACTCGGAAAGCAATGCTCTCCAATCGAGAAGCGCAAATGGCGAAACTGCGTGAGGTCCAAACGAAGCAGTCGTTAAGGCAATTTGGACAACTGCAAACGATGCGGCAGGCGTTGAATCGCATGGGACCTGATAAAAAATCAACCCCTGCCGGTGCGGAACTGCAAGAGCGGATGCGCCAGTCTGCGGCGGCGCTGAATCGCAATGAGTTCTTTCCCTACAAACACCTGCTCGACGGCGCTGAGCCCGCTTACGTGGGTGCAGATGGCACCGTGATTGCTTCCGGTCATCACCTAGAGATGCGCGATGGATCTGTCGTCAAGGTGACTGGAGTGGATGTTGCGTCACAGAAAATCATGGGTGTTCCCGTGATGGGACCCAACCACCGACCGTTCAACTTTGATCAGGATTCACCCGTAGAGGTTGGATTCAAGCAAATTAATAGGGCATCAGGACTTTCCGCCAAGCCAACCTCGTTCAATCAGGAGGAGCGCGATCGGGCGTTTGTGGCAGCCGCAAATCGCTACGAGCACCTAAAACACCTGACGCCAGAACTAATCGACGCCAATCGAACCCAACTGCTGCGCCAGATGCGTGAAGATGGCGCGTACGATCGAGTGCCATATATCGATGAGGCGGGCGACACAAAGCTAGACTATCTGGCAAAGATACCGGAGTCCGCACAGGTCCTGTTTCCTCACGATGGCGGTGCGGTCGATCGCGTGATTCGGGCAATGGCTACCGACGATCGCGCAAGCTATCGATTCAACTCCGTACTTGAAGCTATGACTGGGCGAAAGTTCTATGGCGACTTAGAACCGGAGGTGAGAGCGAAGATTCAGCAGTACAGGTCAGAAGCGCCAGAGGCGAAGGAGGGCGATCGGAAGACAGAGGGTGGAGTCACCTACGAACTACAAGACAGTCGCTGGCGTCGGGTTGATGAGATGACAGTAGAGACGGTAGAGCCCGTTGCACCTCCTACTCCGGCGGCAGCCGAACCAGAGATTGTTGAGCCGGAGACTCCTGTACCGGCCTCAGCAGTACCTGCCCCAGTATCAGGAGGTGTGCCGTTTGAACCGGGGTCGCACATGGACAGCTACTATCAGCAGTTAGTGGCACGTCCAGCAGTCAAAGGACTTGTGGAGCGATTCAAGGCGCGCGGACTTACAGCAGGTGAGCTTGATGAATTCCATAGCGACATGCTGCGTGATCGCATCACAAACGCTGTCGAGCTGCTACGACATGCAGGCACCCCAGTCCAGGATCAACTAATCGAGGCACTGATGGGAAAAGGTCAAACACCCTCATCTCAAACAGCGCCTGAAACGCCCGCAACGACTGAAGCCACCGAAATAGATCAGGCTAAACTACAGCAGGCACGACATGCAAAGCGCAACGTTGATCTGCATGTTGTTTCGCTAAAGGAGCGGGTTTCTCGCGATCGCTACAGAGAACTGGAGCAGCGGGCAAAATCAATGGGCGGCTGGTATTCCTCCTACAGTAAATTGGGCGCAATCCCCGGTTTTCAGTTTGAGTCCGAGGATGCTGCGAAACAATTCATGAACTCGCTCACAAAGTCGGTGTATCAAATTAACGATGCCCGCTATACGCCGATCGTCCTTCCGTCGGGATTGCCTGGGTTTAGCCGATCTTTAGAACTGGAATTTACCTATGCTGTACGACGCCGACGAGCTTGAACAACGCGCCGCTGAAGCTTTAAAGGGGCGTACGCCTGAAGAGTTTCTCACGCTGGGAACTGAAAGACTGACCAACTGGCTGCGGCGTAACCCCCGATCGTGGATGGCGTTCGGTCCCTACTGGGCAGTGATGCAGTCGTTGCTTCAAACCTATCAACCTGACTATGTGCCTGCGGCAACCTGGAATGATGGAAACCCTGCGCCCGACTTCCTCAGTCGCTACAACTACAACAACGATTTGCTGAACTGGGTAGCAGGAATGAGCTATCTGAATCGGGAAGGAGATGTTTTCTCCGACCCTGAGCAGCCCCACTCAATTCAATTACCTGACGACTCGCAAGCGCTGTACATCCCGACGATCGGGCTAATCGAAAGCTAATGTTACGTCAGTTCGGGATAAGAAATCGCCAGAAGTCCTGGTCTTCCATGACTTGCTGCCATGTGCCAAATCAGGCTCTTGTCAATAAGTCTCGCAGTTGAGAATATTCTTAAGAGTAGGTTTTCTTGAGAAAAGCTTACTAGCTGGTTGCTTGGCTCAAGCTAGTTAAAGTAGGGGGTTAAGCCGAAAGCTTAACCCGAACTCACATCAATAGCTGATGATTTCGCCGGGAAAACGATGACGGGAGTACATGGACAAGCGGATGCGAGCAGCGTTGAAGCAGTACAATATCCTGGTTAACCTGACACTATCCTCATTACTCATTGCTCTTTCGGTGCTACACATTACGTACTTACAACCTACAGCCAGAGAGCTTTTTTACCGAAACTTCTCAGACGTCCTCTGAGCTACATCATATGAATTATTCTCTGAACCGCTTTTTTCTTACGCTGTTCTTCATCCTTGTATTATTTCTTGCTCAAGGAAGTGTTCCGGCTCAAGCTCAAGTGCAACAAGAACCGTTCCCAAACTTATTCTCATTCGTTGCAGAAGAGAATCTATTATCAAATGAGCAAACTACTCGACTCAAGAGCTATCAGTCTGATCCAACAGCGGCAGCAATTAGCGTTGTTCGGATAGAAGTTGATTTGCTAAGAACAGAAGAGCGAGCTAATCTTAACCTTGCAAAGAATCTAGATGTGCCACTCGACACAATTCACATTGAAGAGCGCACTCCACAAAGTTATAGCTGGTTCGGTCGTAATTCGGCTACTGAAGAGCGAGCCATCCTAACTATTCAAGATAATGTAATCATAGGTGCAATTGATACTAACAGACAAGCATATGAGATTCGTCCGCTCGGCGATGACTTACACGTGTTAATTCAAATCAATGAGGCTGCCCTACCAGAAGATCATCCTCCAGACTTCCAAAAGATAGAGAATCAGTTAAATCAGGAATCTGTCCTGGAACAGTCTCAGGAGGTTTCGGAGGATGCTGAAAGGCGTGATGATGGCTCAATTATTACTGTATTAGTTGCCTACACTCATACAGCAAAAGACCAAACGCAACGGAACAATATTCCCATTGATCAACTCGTCCAAAATTCAGTAGATCTTGCTAATGAGAGTTATGGCAGTAGCGAAATTACTCCACGTTTGCAGCTAATTCATACTTATGAAACCTCCTACACTGAGGTTAACGATCTTGACACGGACCTAGAAAACTTCGCAGATCCAAAGAACAAAAGGAACACCAATAGCAATAGAGAGGTTAAGCGGCTTCGTGATCAATATGCAGCAGATGTTGTAATTCTACTAATTCGCGGTGACGGCGGCTTTTGTGGACTAGCGTGGATTAATGCAGTTAATGAAAAAGCCTTTGGAGTCGTTCGCCAAGATTGTGCAGCCAGAGGTGGGCAATACTCATTTGCCCATGAGGTAGGACATATTCAGGGTGCTCGGCACAACATTGAGGAGGACCCTAAAGATGTTCCATATCGCTATGGACATGGATATTGCTATCCTCCGGGAGGATGGCGAACAATCATGTCCTACGATAACTGTGGATCATCTACAAGCCGAAAACTCTTTTGGTCAAATCCTAATCAACGCTATCCCAATAACGGGGGAGCACCTAGAGGAACAGCAACAAGGCAGAATAATACCAGAGTTCTCAACCAAACAGCATCTAAAGTAGCCAATTTTCGGTCGTCTCAACAATAGCGCTAGATTCTAGCGCACTCTAAACTTCTCAATTACCAAAACTTAGGAAGAACCAAAATAATTTGAGACTCGACACCTTTGTTTAAAGTTCTGCTATCAAGGGCACTTATACCAAGTTGCCCTTTCATACCGCACATTGACATGTTGAATCTGGTCAAATAAGTTGGCTGGAAACGCGAATGAAGCATCACTAAACGATAAACCATCGTCACTACAGGCTATTGAAAGAGACCTTTCACTAGAGCTCAGAACCTGGTTATTCTTATCAAGTAGTGAGAAAGTCATAGGTTTAGCCCGCACCGTCCATCCTAGCGACGCTACTGCGCTAGTAAAAACTGCTTTACCCAGCAAAGTTCCATTCTTTTGATAGGTCATAATTGTAGCCTTTAAACCTTCTACCTGTCCAAATGGAGTCTGATTCGGTCCATAGAAGACGTAAGGATTTGGCTTCAAATTCCATGTACGAGAAGAAATTACCGTATCTTCTTGAACGTTAAGCAAAATGCTGAGTAGCCCTTGCGCTTTTTGATCGGTTAGTGAAAGGCTTTCTTGAGTAGGGTCATCTGAAAGTAATTGATCTTCAATATAAGCTTCTTCCATTTCCGTTTGCATTTCCATTGTTCAACTTTTTTGCTACATCATGTGTAATGATAGCTAGGAAAGCTTTAATTTAAGTTATAGCTTCATTAAGCGTAAAAAATTTTAGTCAATTGACTTAAGACGACAACCGAATTTGTTGCCGCTATCGGGTGTATCCCAGGGTCAATTCAATGTGGCAGTAGAAAATGTAGGATAGCCGTCACTCTGTCGTCCTAGCCGTATCGATGTCTATCACGTTAATTGAAGCCCTACAGCAAGTCAAAGACTTTCGCGCCAAGCGAGAACAACGGTATTCACTCTGGGTCATCCTGTTGCTGGTGGTATTGGGCACCCTCAATGGCTGTAGCAGCTATCAATCGTTGGAGGAGTTTGCCCAACGGCATTATCAAGCTTTAGTGGATTACTTGCAGTTGTCTTGCAAACGCTTGCCCTCGGATAGCACCGTGCGACGGGCACTCATGGGTGTAGTGGCGGCAGCGCGGCGGCGTTTCTGCGCGTTAACCAGGCATACCAGCGCATGATGAAAAAACTGCACCCCAACGGATTGCAAAAAGCGGTTTATCGGGATCAAATCTACTCGGTTGTTGAGTCGCCGTTTGGCTGGGTGGTCGTCCGTTGAGTCAAAAAGATTTGTTTAGAATGCTGGCAGAATCGCGCCTGCGGCAGAAGGATTGCTCCGCTATTCGATCGCGATCGCTCGAAAAGATTCCCCAGACTCAAGACGCCCTGCTGCGGGAAATTGAGCAGTTGCGCGATCGGATTCGAGCGGCGGGAGTTGGGCAGGATTCCCTTGCAGAAAAGCGTTATATAAAACTGCTAGAAGCGAAGCGGATATTGGATCAGAGCCATGCAAGTTGAAGACCTGTCTCTAGAAAACTACGCTCACCTGTTTCGGTGGTCAGGAGCGCTGCTGTATGGAGAGGAGCAGGCTCCGCAGGTTGCACCGCTTGCCGATGGCGTTAAGGAGCGCAGCCTAGAAGATTGGCAGTATCAATCCTTCCGCTCCGCGCCTTTTCCCGATCGCAAACTTTTCCCACAACCCACTCCCTCAATCAGCGCCACAAAACGCCGACAGCAGCTAGGACTAGGGAATACAGTCATTCCCTCCTACGATCGCTATGGCTCTAATCCTCAGGGGTTTGACAATCCCATAGCGCTAGACGATCCGATCGCCGCTCCTCAGCGAGCAAATCTAGCAGCGGCGTTTGACTTGCAGCAGGTCAGATTGGTTGAAAATCCACTCGTCGAGCGCTGGAATCTCCGCACCTTTACAGCAGATTTTGTAGGGGCTCCTAAGCCAAACAAGGCAGCGTACTGGAAGGGCGTCCACATCGCGATCGACGCCTTTAGTCATGCCACTCTCCAGTTCTCACTGCTGTCGCTTGAGATGGTCAAGTTACTGAAGCGGCGGGGATCAGTTCAAACCATCTACGCTCACGCGCAGGTTCGTCACACCTCAGCAGAGATTGCACGCATCCTCGATCGTTTGAGTCGGCAAGATTTTTCCAATCATTGGAAATCAACAGACGCTCAGCTATCCTTCATTCGACAGCAGCAGAAAGCTTGGGCAGAACGCGGCAGGCTGGCTGTGCTGGCTCCTGACGGGTCGCTCGACGAACTGCTGACGCTGGTCAACATGGCAACCGCGATCGTCGGCATTCATCAGTTAGAGCAGGCAGCGTCTGAGTGTTATAGCGTGCTGCGGGGGATGGATGCTGTAATCCAGGAACTGTCGCGGGTTGTAAGCAATCCCCGGTCTAAAGACACGGGGCTTTCAACAGCCCTGAAGAGTCATAGCTGAGCGAACAACTAAGCACCTTCGGACCTTCAGGCAGGGTTACAAATCTGCCCCATAACTCAATCACTTTGGAACCATTTTCATCCGCATCTCCATGACTTGTGCGGGAAGGTTATCAAGTGGAGCCGTTTGTTAGCCATGTGGTTAGCGAAGAAGCATCCTTCCTTCGGCAAAAAGGCGTTACTGCTGAGATGATGCGGTCGTGGATTCAGCGAATAGCTCTCCATAGCCATTTCAGCTTTGCAATAGTTGTGTGGACGATCGTGCAATTACCGAAATTGCCCGAAGCGTGACGAGTTTCCGTAGCTCCACGGTGCAGCAGCGGTCGAGTCCGTCATTACGCTGAAAGTAACGAATTGTACCAATTGATTCGTCGCTAGTCGTGTATTCAGCCTCAGTTCGGCTCCTCCGTTTCCTTGCACTCAGAGCTTCTCCTATGGATTTCCCAACGGCATCAACCCTTAATACTTCGCTGCAGCTTGATTCTGTCCGTGCTCCCTTCACTCCGACAAGTCCGCTGGAGCGGCTGAGTGGGCGATCGTCGTCGCTGCTATTCATTGATTCGAGCGTCAGCGATTATCAAAGCCTGGTAGCGGGGGTACAGCCGGGAACCGAGGTGCAGGTGCTCGATGCATCACAGGATGCGGTGACGCAGATTACGCGATCGCTGCTGGGTCGCAGTGAGATTTCTAGCGTGCAGATTGTGTCGCACGGGGCGGTTGGAGCGTTACAGCTGGGGTCGGGCTGGCTGGATTGGCAAAACTTGCGGAGCTACGCGGGTGAGTTGCAAGCGTGGTCAGGTGCGCTGACGGAAGATGCGGATATTCTGCTGTATGGCTGCAACGTGGGGCAGGGTGAAGTCGGTCAGGCGTTTGTGCAGCAGTTGACGCAGTTAACGGGTGCAGATGTTGCGGCGTCAGATGATGTGACGGGTAGCGCGGCGCTGGGCGGCGATTGGAATTTGGAAGTGCAGACGGGGGCGATCGAGTCCAATCTGTTCTTCCAACCGAACCATTTAGCAACTTACGGTTCTGTTTTGGATGCCACGCTGATCAAAGATATAAACCCTGGCTCTGCTGATTCAGAGCCAGACAGTTTGATCGATGTCAACGGGACGCTCTACTTCAGAGCCTATGACGGCATTAACGGTACTGAACTGTGGAAGAGTGATGGTACCGCTGCTGGAACCACGCTCGTCAAAGACATCAATCCTGGCAGTGGGGGTTCTTTTCCAAGCAACTTAACCAACGTCAATGGGACGCTCTACTTTACAGCCCGTGACAGCATCAACGGTTATGAACTGTGGAAGAGTAATGGCACCGCTGCTGGAACCACGCTCGTCAAAGACATCAATCCTGGCTTTGATACTTCTGACCCATTCTACTTAACCAACGTCAATGGGACGCTCTACTTCAGAGCCTATGACGGTATCAACGGTTATGAACTGTGGAAGAGTGATGGCACCGCTGCTGGAACCACGCTCGTCAAAGACATCAATCCTGGCTTTAATACTTCTGACCCACTCTACTTAACCAACGTCAATGGGACGCTCTACTTCGTAGCCAATGACGGCATCAACGGTTATGAACTGTGGAAGAGTGATGGCACCGCTGCTGGAACCACGCTCGTCAAAGACATCAATCCTGGCTTTGATACTTCTGACCCATTCTACTTAACCAACGTCAATGGGACGCTCTACTTCAGAGCCAATGACGGCATCAACGGTTATGAACTGTGGAAGAGTGATGGCACCGCTGCTGGAACCACGCTGGTCAAGGACATCAATCCTAGCAGTGAGTTTTCTTTTCCAACTAACTTAACTAATGTTAACGGGACGCTCTACTTCCAAGCCGATGACGGCACTAACGGCGTTGAACTGTGGAAGAGTGATGGCACCGCTGCTGGAACCACGCTGATCAAAGACATCAATCCTGGCAGCGGAGTTTCTTATCCAGTCAACTTGACTAATGTTAACGGGACACTCTACTTCGTAGCCCAGGACGGCATCAACGGTTATGAACTGTGGAAGAGTGATGGCACCGCTGCTGGAACCACGCTGGTCAAGGACATCAACTTCGGCTCTGCTTATTCCAGCCCATTCTATTTAACTAACGTTAACGGGACGCTCTACTTTTCAGCCTATGACGGCATCAACGGTTATGAACTGTGGAAGAGTGATGGCACCGCTGCTGGAACCACGCTGGTCAAAGCCGCCGATCCCGGTTCTGCTTATTCGTCTCCATACGCCTTGACCAACGTCAAGGGAAAACTCTACTTCATAGCCCATAACAGCATGATTGGCTATGAACTGTGGAAAGCAGAATCCTTCTCAGCTAACGACCCCAACACCGCCCCAGTCCTCAACACCACCGGTAATCCTCTGCTAAATCCCGTCTTCAAAGGCAGCAGCAACCCAGTCGGCACCCTTGTCTCCGACCTGATCGCCCGCCTCGGTGGGGCAGGCATCACTGACACTGACGCCAACGCTCAAACAGGCATCGCCATTACTGCACTCGACAGTACCAAGGGCATCTGGGAATTTTCCATCAACGGTGGCACCACTTGGACTAGCTTCGATGTCCCAGGAGGCAGTGTCTCTAATACCGCTGCTCGGCTGCTTGCCCCCACCGCTCTCATCCGCTTCATTCCCAACGCCAACTTCCAAGGCACCCTCAGCAACGGCATCATCTTCCGCGCTTGGGACCAAACCAGCGGCACCAACGGCGGCACCGCCGACACCAGCACCAACGGCGGCAATACTGCCTTTAGCACCGCCACTGAAACCGCCAGCCTCACCGTCACCACCGGACCCACCGGACCCGACTTCAACGGCGACGGCAAAGCCGACCTGCTCTGGCGCGATCACACCACTGGAGCCGTTGCCGTGTGGCTGATGAACGACAGCGCTGTTCAGTCTGGGGCCGTGGTTGAAACCGTCGATTCGTCCTGGCAAATCGACGGCACCGCCGACTTCGATGGCGATGGCAAAACCGACATCCTCTGGTTCAATCGCATCACCGGTGAGGGCGTCATCTGGCAAATGAACGGCACCGTCAGGAGCGGTTACAGCCTGCTACCGACCGTCTCGCCCGAGTGGCACGTCGAAGCGACCGCCGACTTTGACCGCGACGGCAGGACGGACATCCTCTGGCAAAACTACACCAGTGGCGACACCCTGATTTGGAAGATGGACCACATGCGCTACGACTCCTACGCCGCCCTGCCCACAGCAGGGTCTGGCTGGCGCATTCAAGCCGTGGCAGATTTTGACCAGGACGGCATGACAGATATTCTTTGGCGCAGCCAGCAGAGCGGCGACTTGGTGATTTGGACGCTGAATCGCATGAGCTACCACACGTATGCGCTCTTGCCCCACGTGGGAGTCAACTGGCAGATTGAGGGTGCGGCCGACTTTGATGCCGATGGCAAAACCGATATTCTTTGGAAGGATACCGTGACCGGAAGCACCTTGATTTGGAGGATGAACGGCACCAGCTACAACAGCTATGCCAGCCTGTTGCAGGTGCCGCCGAGTTGGGAAATTGAGGGACTTGCCGACTTGAATGGCGACGGCAAGACCGAGATTGTTTGGCGCAACTATGAGTCTGGGGAGGTGGCGTTGTGGAAGCTGAACGGCACGACGATCGCTCAAGCTCCTTCTGTTGGAACGGTTGGCTTAGAGTGGGAAATCATCCTCTAAGACGGAATCCGGCTATAGAGTAACGCTATAGAATGGGACAAGGAGGGCTTGAGCAGCAGAGGTTGCTTGCATAACCGCTGACCCCGGCTCCTCAAGGATGAACGTAAACAAGTGAGCAATGTCAACCTCGGTCATTGGCAGTCGAGCTGCTCACTTGACTCTGATTGCTCATCCTGTGCTGCCTTCCGCTACAATCTGTCCCATTTTGTGGGTATCTATCTGAAGTCAGCTCTGCATCTCCCTAATGTTATGTTGCAAAGTTAGAAGGGATACCAAACTCCGTCAAGGAGTAAAGCCATCGTCATAAAACTGCCCCTGCTTCAAGGTGAGCAGCGATCGCCACGCCTGAGGATCGAGCGGTCCCCTTGGCTCGTTCTGCTTCATCCATGCCGCGTCGTCGAGTCCGGGGATACGGTACCGAATGATTCGACCTGCCTCTACTCGGAGTTCTCGCAGGTATAGGTCCTCGGGGCTAACGGGATGGGATGCGTGAATCAGCGTATCGACTTGGTAGCGCTTGCCGTCTGGTGAGTCAAGGACAGTGATTGACGAGGCGTGATGACCGAATCCATAGATTAGTGTAGAGCCTGTGGCATCTGCCGTGATCAAAGGTGTAATTACCTGTCGTCTTAGCATCTCCTTTGCCTGCTGCCACGATCGGCGGGCAGCGCGTTCCGCCTCCCGATTTTCGCTAGCAATCCAGTCAGATTGGAACTGCAGATCAATCTCTAGCAGTTGAAGTTGCTGTGCCTGAGTAAGATCAATGGTGCGATCAATTCGCTCCGGTGGAGCGGGAGTGAGGACGTGGGGAGGCGGCGGAGTGGAGCGCTCCAACGAGCGAGAGATCATCCGATCTACCACATCCAGCGATACCCGCAAATTGAAGTGGTCTAACAGAAAGCAGTCCCGACCAAATACCGCTTGAAACTGTTCAGCGGTTATCAAAGCGTCATGCAGTGACTTGTGAGGAATAACAATGAAATTAGAAGCAGACATTGACGTGTTGCGGCAGCGGGTACAAGAGATGCTGAATCCCCCTGATTCTGCCATGACGACAGACGATCGAGTCCGGTTGGAGATCCTGCGATATACGCGATCAATGCTGGAGGAAAGGGATCTAGGTTGTCATATCCTCAGGGCGATCGCATCTAAAACATCTAGCTAACGACCACGTTCACCCGCCGCAAATAACCTATCGAACTCAGCAAAAAGACTCTCTACGGTCGGTGTGCCACGGAATTGTTCTGCCGCTGGACAATTCACGGTTTCCAGCAATACTCGATGTTGGGCTGCCCATTGACCGGGTTGACTCCGACTGCTCCTGCAATAAAACCGTGTTTTTCATAAAAGCGACACGCCTGCTTGTTTTGCTGAAGAGTTGTCAGCTTTAATCCGCTTGAGGATAAGGTTTTCGCGTGATTCAGCAATGCAGCTCCAACTCCGCGACCCTGCATCTCCACCTCCACAAAAATCTGGGCAATAACGCGATCGCTCACAACTACAAAACCAACCACTCGATCTTGGATTGTAGCAACCCATGTATCGCCCTGCTTTGAGTAGTCGTTTTGAAATCGGGATCTCCATTGATCGAACGGCTGAGGATGAATCAAGGTTGGAAAAGCATGGCTCCAACTCTGATACCACAGGGCTACCACATTGTCGAGATCTGCATCAGTGTAGGGGCGAATGGTGAGCATTGCTGGCTCTTTCACTTTGTTCTCAACGCCTAAAAGTTCAATTCTGCTATCACGGCAGATTAATTCTGAGTTCCAAGCAATGAACTGGACGGACTACCCCACCCATCACTCCTAAATACTGGACCTCTGAACACCCACAAACAATTTCTAAACTACTGCCAACATGACTGAACGCAGCGGCAGAACGACCAAGTTGAGCGGCGAGTGACCAACGTGAAACGAAGAAGGCTTTGTTCGCCGCTCCAACGCAGTGTTAGGTTGCTCTTCACCCGGCTGTTCCAAATACCCTATCCCTCTTGACTGCTATATTGCTGTGCTTAAATACACCCTGAAATTTCTTGATTTCGTGGTGCCCCCTGATCTTTACAAGGCACGTTCGATCATGATTTCGTCCACATATCTCCCGTTGATCTTTGCATGTCTTTGCGCCGTTCCAATGATCCGAAAACCTTGGCTGAGATAGGTTGCTAATGCTGCTGTATTATCTGCACGGACATATGCAAATAGCTTCTCGTATCCCTTGCAACGAGCGGCTTCAAACGTAGCGTTGAACAGACTTCTACCAATACCTTGTCGCCGACATAAGAGAGATACATAAGTTCCAATTACTCCTACATGGTCGAAGGCAGAAGTATTATAGGTAGCAAATGGTTCTATATTTTGAAATCCTACGATTTCTTGTTTGTGGCGACAAACAGCTACATGAAATATGCCACGTTGAGGAAAATGCAAAATAAACTCTCGTTCAGCTTCTACAGAGAACGGGGTAGTTAGTACTGTATATGCTCCAACTTCAATGATCGGGTTTAGTATGGCTAAAATCGCTTCAGCGTCATCGAGTTGAGCGTCTCGAATTAGCAGATCCACTCAATCACCTCCTGCATTAAGGAAGCTTCCTTCGTCAGGAAACATGCTCAACCAAAAATCCTAAACCTTACCAATACCTCCCTGGAACAAGATATTATCGATGTCCTGAAAATCCCGTCTCCACCAACAATGCAACCTAACGGCCGCGCTCACCGGACGCAGATAACCTCTGTAACTCAACCAACTATGTTGAAACGTTCCGGTGCAGCGCGATTGTTAGGTGTCATCACTACCATCACATATATCCTCGTATTTCCTCGATTGTCCAGTAAATATCTCTGTTTAGCTGAATCAGTTCTCCCAGAGAAGCCAAAAGTTCGGCATGATTTTCACGAGTGCGAGATTTTTCAAATTCACTTACTGCGCTGTCAACTCTAAGCCAAACATCCTTACAACTACCTGCACCAAACTCAAAGGTAAAAATGTCGATGTTACTGTCTGCTGGCCAAAGTCGGGCAGAGCCGGGAGTATAATCAAGTTCACCTAAAAGACCCTCACTTTTTTGTCTAAGGCTTACTACGACTTCAAGCGTTTCATCTTGCAGTCGGGTAGTCATTGAAACCATACGTTGCTGCAAGCGGTATGCAACATTCATTGTATCTGCAATGCTCATTAACTCATGTACAAGTCCACTTGGATGCGCGGGATCGTCGAGTGGGACAGGTGCCCGTTGAATATCAAATTGTTCTATGAGAGTTTCTATGCCTTCTGGTAAACGGGCATCAAGAAGTTTCCGCATCCCTTTTGGCATGTCATTTATATCCAACCCAAACTGGTTAGACATATCAACAGAAATTGAAACTGTCTTTTGTTTTCCCCATGAAGAGCTTTTTGCCAACTGCTCCCGTGGATATGCCCAATAGAAGCTATTTCTACTGAGATCAACTACGACTAGAAATGTAGCTGACGGTTGGATTAACCAGTAGTTGACTGTTGTCACTTTCACAGCAATTGAGAAATTCTTACCTTCTCGCTTAACTTCGTTAGTGCCTTTACATTGAATATTGAATATTTGACCAGTTGGGTAACCGTCTTGATCAACAAGCTCGCAATAAAAATCAATTCCTAGATCCCTTGATTGAGGAATTGGTACTACATTTGAAAATCGTGAAAGGATTGCGCTAAGTAAATCCGCTGCAACATCGCCTGCAGCCTGTGACTCTGTACGTTTTGGCAATCTTTCCATTCAATGATGTCCCACAAGAAGCCAACAGATGAACACTAAATCTGACACCTAACAACTTATTGTACGGACAAAATTCTTGATAACATTCCAATTAGAACATTATCGAGAAATTTTTCCGGGTATTCACCCCCTGCGGGACATTATCAAGAATTTTTTCTCATGATAGCCCTGCTACAAGACATTAATGAGAAAACCTCCGTATTTTTTCGGATCGCCCTGAGTAAACGATCGCCTCCGATGCTGCCGAGCAGGTCGCCCTCTGATGTAGTGAAATTGATCGCGCTAGCTGCAACAGCGGCATCCCTCACTTTTGATGCGTTTGCCCTGGTCACATTCTCCATTTGGTTGACGATTTTTCGCACAACGGGTAAATTGGTATTAGGACTGCCTAACCCTGACTAAGGGAGGTCCGCAGAATTTAACAGCGACCCAGCTATCTCTGTCTGTCGAGGATAGCCAAGAAAAGGGAGACAGGAACCCTCGCTCTCAAAAGCGGGGGTTCCGCTTATAGATTTGCCCGTGAAACACGACAGGCGACCCGAAAGGGTTGCCTTTTTTAATGTCTCGAACTTTTCACCTCCCTTCGACCCTTAGAAAATTTGTCGAGGCGACTCCCGATCGCTGGAGTGTTGGTGGCGTTGCCTCCGGTTCACTCCGAGATTTGGACGGGGAAGCGATCGCGCCTGACGCAGTGCGTGCTGCCATTCCTGGATTTATGGCGACTCGTGGACCGGACGGGATTGAAGGGGGTCCGCTGCGACTGCACCACGACTTCTGGCAGCGATTTCTCAAACAGGCGATCGAGTCGCTATATCTGCCCATCGAGCAGCAGATGGAACTGGTTGCTGCAATCTCACTGCCCCTCGGTCGCGTTACGGAGATGTGGGTAGACGGCAAGACTGGGACGACTCACTGGCGCGGCGTCCTGAGTCAGGCAAACCCGATCGCTCGAGTCATCTGGCAGATGCTCCGAGAGAACCTGATTTCTCTGGGCGTGTCGCTGGGGGGAAAGGTGCTTGATGCCCGTCCGCACGCACGCGACTCGAACGGACGACCCTGCACCTTAATTACTCAAATCCGATTAGACGAACTCAGCGTTACTGATTCGCCTGCCTATCGTCTAACTCACGGTGGCGATACCGGGGCATACATTGCAGCGCTAGCGAAGTCGGTTCAATCCTCGATAGGAGCTTCCATGAGCGTTGAGCATTTTTTACGCAAGGCGATCAGCTCGGTGCCTGACAGGGTAATACCGGGAACTGGGATGAGTCGTCCGCTGATGCCTCGGACCCCAAAACCCAACGGCAAAGTTCCTGTCCGGTTGGACGCCAGCGAAACGAAGACGGGATTGGGTCGCAAGGTGGAAGTCCCAGATAAGCCCAAGGCGAAGGGGAACGAGCCTGCTACGGATGTTTGGGGGATGACGATCGCGGGGTTTACGCGATCTCTGATCAAATGCGCTCAGATGCAAAGTGCGGAAGAGTGGGGCCATCCCGAAACCCTGAAATTGCTCACCGATGGGGCATGGGGACTAACCACCGTCACGCCTGATCCTCCGCCTGCGCTGGTCAACCTCGTTCGTTTCTTGCAGTATCTATCGCGGTTCGCTCAAAACCTTTCAACGATGGACAGTTACCAACAGAAAGGGACGCTAGCGGAGATGGGACCGGAACTGCAAAAAGCGTTGGACGATTTCCAGGCAAACATGCCACCTGACCTGATGAAACAGGCGTTCCGTCCGCCTGGGACAAACCCGATCGACCGTCTCGATATCGCAATCCCTCAGCAGTACCACCTCTACAACTCCCGCTAATTTATGGACCCCCAAGCAATTCAAGCCCTGATGCAAACCTTGCAGCAGGCAGTTCAGATTCTCCAGTCTGCTGCCTCTGACACCGCTCCAGGTGATGACGATGACAAAGACATGCCTCAACCAAACGCCGCAATGGACGACGACGGCGATGCCGATGACATGGACGATCTCGACAAAGACATGGTGGATGGCGACGACGACGGCGATGCCGCTACGCTGCACGATCGCATCGCTCAACTAGAGCAGCACACCGGACTGAAGAAGTCTGCAAACGCTGTTCCTGTATTGGAGCGAATCGACGCGCTAGAGGACCACTGGCTAGGTGAGCAGTATGAGGGCGCGGTCGCCGATCGTGTCGCTCAACTGGAGCGCGTTGCCAAACTGCAAAAGTCCACCAAGCCTGCACGGACTCAACCCACTGACGACGACGCGCCTGAAGTTATCCACCTGGACGCGCTGATTAAAACCGCGATCTCTGAGGGCGTCAAGGTGGGTGTAAGAGAGGTCGTCTCGCAGATGCAGTCTGATACCACAAGTCGAACTCTCCCTCCCGTTTCCGAAATGCGGAAGCAGGCTAGCCAGACGCGATACAACCAGCGCAAAGCTCAACCTCCGACTGTTCAGGGAGACGCTGAGCTTATCAAATCTGCCCAGTCGTGGGGTTACGAAGACGGAGATCTCGACAAACCCGTAGGTCTCGGGGACGTGCTTCTAGCTCAGTATCACGCCCAACAAAACGGCGGCTCTGCTTTCCTGTTCGACGACGACGAATAGTTTTAGCCCAACAGCTTTTTAATCCCAATAGCTTCTCAAGGAACCCAACATGTCTAGTGCAGTAATGACCAAGCGCCAGCTCCTAAAGGCGCTGTCGATGAGTGACGGCGGTGGCGCTGAAGTCACTCTGCAAACAACGATCGCGTCTGAAGTCGTGCCCCTGATTCGACAACAGTGCTTTATGCGGCAAATTGCCGAAAAGTCAAAGTCGCTGATCAACATGACGAAGCCGAAGATCCGCATCCCTCGATTGATGCGGGCACAGGGCGCGTACGCGGTGAAGTCGGGTGCGCCTGCGCCTGAGTTCAAGGTGCGGATGGACGGAATTGACCTGGTGCCGGAAAAGCTGATGACCTGGCTCCCGATCGAGATGGAGGTTTTCGAGGACTCCACCGTAAAAGACATTGAGGGAATGCTCCGTGAAGAAATGGCGCGGGAATTCGCTCAAGCAGAAGAAATCGCGTTCCTCTTAGGCGATGTCGCACAAAACTTCGGCGCGGGAGATCCTCGCAACGTCTTCAACGGGTTGTTGAAGCAGTCAGCGGGCAGTCCCTACACCTACGACGCAACGCTCGATCAAACGGATGGGCAGGCGGTTGTCTCCAACTTGATTCGCGCAATGCGATTCCTGGGAATCTACGGACGCAACAAGCGTGACATCACGATTCTCTGCGGCTTGTCGCTAGAGGAAGCACTGCTGCGAAACAAAGGTTTCCAGACAATGAACTCCTATGCGTTTGGTTCAGGCGCTGGACTGTTCACGGGTGAACTGGGACGTTTGGCAGGCGCGACTGTGGTGGCGACCTCCTTCCTTGACGCTCAACCCGGAGACTTGTTCAGCAAGTGCCTCGTAATCCACAACTCAGCGTTTGCGATCGGGGATTGGCAGTCGTTCTCCGTCCGCACGTTCTCAGAAATCCTGTCGCAGACCGATCAGGTGGCGATTCGTGCTCGTGAGCGGATTGCGTTCTGCACCCGATATCCAGAGGCGATCATTCAAGTTCTAAACATGCCTGCTACGCCCTAAAGAATCCTCCCCTAAAGCAAAACCCTCTCTAGAGCCTTCTCCCCAAAGTTAAAGCCTCTATGCAAGAAATCACCTTTTCTTCTGAGAAGTTCCCTGGAATTTCGCTGGTTTGCCCGCAGATTCCGGGGCATCCGAATCACACCGGCTCTCACTACTTTGCTGTGGGCGTGCCGTATCTGATTACGGAAGAGACAGAGCAAGCGATCGAGCGGCAGTTCGTAGCATTTCCGCTAGAAGTCAAAAACTACATATCGTTTACGGTCAGTGGAAGCTCAAACTCGCCCGCACCCGTCGTCATGCTGCCCCAATCTCGTGACGTTCAGCGCGTTGACGATCCTGAGCATCCCCCGATCGAGCCTCAGCTAGAACTTGCGGACGAAGCCGCGCCAGACATCGAAGGCGAACTCAACGCCGATGATCAGGATTTAATCAACGTCGAAGTTGGGAAACTCCTGAACAAGACGATCGCGGAGGCAGAACCGCAGTTAATTAAAACGGGCGGTGCTCCTGAACTGCCTCGAAAGCTGCGAGTTGCCTACCTGCAAACGGTCATGCAGCATTCCCAAGTCCGAAAGGGTCTGAAGGAAGTCGCCGAAAAGCTGCTGGAGCAAATCTAAATGACTGTCGAGACGGCGGTTGCGCCGTGGTTGGATAACTACCCGATCTACCGTCAGCTATGGTCGTCGATCGACCATGCACCGGGGACGGAACTCAAGCTAGTTCCGTCAGGTCGCAACCTGACGGTGCAGTGGAGCACGGTTGCAGGCATTGCCCTAGTCAGCAGCGAACTGCAATCAGTTCCGTTTGTCCGGGTTGCAGATGCGCTGCGGGGAGTTATCGAGATCGCGGTGTCAGGGACTGGATGGAACACGCTGAGGCAAGACACCACTTATACGTGTGAGGTGTTTGCATACGGCACAGTCCTTGATAGATTCTCCTTCCGATCGTCCTTGCCTGAACCAGGAGAAGTGTCGATCAGTGGAGCGGAAGTCTACGCTTCGCCTCGTCAGCTACTGGAAACGTTCGGCATGATTCCGGGCGCGGACGTTCAAACTACAGTCAACCTGTCTGGCGAGTGGTCACTCACGTCTGAACGGTACTGGAGCAAGGTATTGCCTGCAACTCAGCCACTCTACGGACTGTGGGTAAACGACGTTTACGCTCCGATGGTGGAGTATGCGGATTTGGCACTCTCAGGAGAGCGGGCATGGGCGATCGTCGGCACATCTGATGATTCCTACACCCTGTACTACAAAGGACCGGAGACTCTCAGCCGATCATTTGTGGAAACGGCTTACAGTCGCGCTGTGCTGCGCTATCTAGAGCAGGCGACCGCAGAGGTTGAACGTCGCACCCAACGGTTTTTTAACCGTCGCCGTCTGATCCGTGAATCTTATCGCGGGTTATCTGGGCAGCGTCAGTTAAGCCTGCGGCACTATCCCGTGATTGTCGATCGCACCTTCAGGCTGGACTGTTTCGCCTACGCACGGGAAGTTACTCGTCGCTACGCAGAGGCAGAGGTTGCAGGGTCTCAAAGCGCAAACGGCACACCTGTCCATGTAGACGGCAGAACAGGACTGGCAACGCTGAATCAGTCACTCTGGGACTACGGCGATAACTTCTACTCGATCGGGGACGCCTTCGGGATGTTCAACACTTTCCCAAAAGGAGAGAACAATATCGAGGTGTCTTACACCGCTGGTTACGACACGCCACCGATCGAAATCTCCTACGCAACCGCTCTTCTTGCCAGCATCCCCCTCGCAATCTTCTGGCAGCAGCAAATCACTCAAGGCATGAGCGGTTTGTCTCTTGGCTGCGCCAATCTCAACTTTGGAGATTTATTTAGCAAGTGGTTTTCCCAGTGGCAGCAGCAAGCCACTCAGATTCTGGAAAACTATCAAACCTTTGACATTTCCGCTCTATAGGTAGGTCATTATGCCGCTCAATCCTCAAACGTCCGCATTTCCTCCACTATCTCCGGGTGAGCAGTCCTGGGATCAAACTTTAGCGAAATCAATGGAGCTATTGGCTCCTAGTTCAGGAGTGCGGGCGGGTTTGAAACTCGGACTGCCGCTGTCTGGAATTCAGCCCACCACAGGACTGCTGCCCACTCTAGAAGACGGACTACTGCTGCAAAGCGATGACGTGGTGGGTCCCTACGGATCTCAGCTAATCTCTGCCGCTCCTAAGAATGTCGCAAATCGTCGCCTGTACTACGGTGTGTCAGGCATGTATTGGGCAGGCGTCGATAACGCCCCTCGAAAAGCGGCTGACCTGCTGATCGGAGAAGTGACAACCGATAACAACGTCACGCCCTCGATCGTCAGTGTAGGACAGGCGTACAACTATGGCGCGTGTCAGTTTGGCATCCGTGGTGTCTTCAACTTGGCTGCCCTGACGGATGGAGCGGATCAAGCGTTCTTTACCTGGAAGATGCCGTTGATCGGGTTGGACTACGTGCGAATTGCCCACGCCCAATGCCGTGTTGTCGCACCTGTAACAGCAGGCGGTGATACGGGTGACGACTTCATTCTTAAGCTCAAGGTTGATGCTGCGGCTTCAATCTCGCTTGCCACGATCTCAGCGACTGGCTTGGGAGCAGCGGGCACCGTTTCGCGCGGCACGCCAGACGATGCCGATCCCTGGTCGTGGTTTAAACCAAGCAATCTAGTGTTTCAATACAACCAGACGGACGGCACGACCGCGATCGCGGGCGGCATGGTGGAAGCAATGATCCGGTTGGAGTGTTTCTAATCAAATGGTCTACCAACCGCCATCGCCCTCATCGCCGAACACTGCGTTAGGGGGCTATGTCTCCGAAATGCTGTCGCGAGTGCTGGTAAATTCGTCGTTCGGCACAACAGTTGATCACTACCAGGCTCAGCATGTGGAGCCTGATGCGTTTGATGATCACGGACGTCCCGACTATCTTTCGCCCAACAGCGGCTTTCAAGACAGCGGAGTCGAGTACATCCCCAACCCTGGAAATCCGTTGCGGGGCATGTTCTGCCCTGCACCACGTCGCCCAGTGCAGGAAGCAGCAGGCGTGTTTTATCAGGCTCAGATGGAACTGTACGTGACCGAGAACCTCGGCGATATTTTCGTGCTTGACGATCGCTACCCTAAGCGGCAAGACGCTTTCGAGATTGCAGGGCGACGGTACTACGCGGTTTGTCCGGCAACTCCCTGCACGCTAGGGGACACGACTGCTTGCTGGAAAATCGAACTCAGCTTAGAGCGGTATCCGGTTCAAAACTAATTTCCAACTATTGGAAATGCACATCACCGATTCTCTGAACGCCACTAGCGTCGTCACCCTGCCGCGAAGTGGCGCGATCGCGGTCGGGTTGGAAATTCCCGAATGGGTAGATCTCAACCTACTAGCGAGCGAACTGAAACAGTTCTACGGCGATCGGTTTACTCTTGACCACCCTAAGCCACCTAAAAAAGCAAAAAAACGATGAGCACCGACAAGATTACGACTCTCTCCGGCGGCGTTGTTGGCATTGGCATCCTGCTATTTGCGTTCGGCGTCCTTGAAGAGCGGCAGTTTACTGGAATTCAAAACGCGGCTCCATTAATCGCAGCAGCGATCGCTGCACTCGTTAACGGCTACTTCACTAACAAATAGCTATGCACTCTCTTGAAATCACGAAGGACACCTTCTTCAAGCTGTCCACTCTGCAATCTCGCGATCTGAACGACAACGAAAAGTTTGCGGTCAAGGCAGGTCGTTCGTTTCCAATCGGCTCATGGGCAGACGATCAGAATGGTCACTACCGATTTGCGCTGGGCAGGGATGCCAGTGGTAAGCAGATTTCGCTAACCACCGCCAACGGCACCGAGCGCAACACCTGGGTTGTGTTTAAAGAACACTGCAAAATCCTGAAAGACGGTCGCCCAATTCGATCCACTCCTCTATCGCTGCCAGCTGCAGACACATTCAGCCTGCGGTTAACTTCAGCTGGAAAGCGGGACGAATGGGGGTGCCTGCTATTTCATCTGGACTGGCTGAAAGGGAAGGAGGTCGTCGATCGGGTGCTGTGCCTTTCCGGTGCCCCTGGCACAAACGTCATTCACCCAACCAACGACTACTCCGGTAGCTGTGCTCCGTTGCCGGAAGGTGTCTACGACATCGGACCTGTGGAGCGTGGTTATTGGGAAGCGATCGGGTCGATCTATATCGCTATTGACATTCAGGCGAAGTACAAAGCCAACAACCGAGAGGCGATCGGGATTCACTCTGACGCTAATCGCGCCTACAGTCCCGGTAGCGCGGGCTGCATCTGTCCACTCTCCGACTCAGACACCGAACGGGTGGCAGGTTGGATCAACGCGGTCTGCCGTCCTGAGTACCTGGTCGTAGATCACGGGTTGGGCTGGCTGCAAGCAAGAGGATTTAAGGCATGACCTCTTACACCCCGATCGACCCCAACGAAGATCGAATGGCTGAGACGGTCGCGGAGATGGGCGACTTTGCCGCCTCTCTTCAACCGATCGTCGAAGCCTCTAGAAAGGCAGAGCGATACCATCTGGCGAAGGTGATACGGGAGCGTGCGCCCTCCATGCCTGCGGAGGCGCAACAGATGTTTACTGCGTTTGCGTTTGAGCTTGAAAAGGGACCGATCGAGTAGTGGCGTTTCGCATTCAGTTTCAGACCTCTGTTCGCGTAAATCTTCAGCAGATTCGTCAGGCAGTCGATCGAGTTGTTCCTGATTTGGTGCGTGAAAGTCTTGAGGCGGTGAGGCAGCAGGCAGCACGCCATCTCAGCGGCACGCCTTTTACCTCTCGCACCGGGAGCCATACGATTCGCGGTAATGGGGATGCGTTTCAGTCTCAATACCCGAATGGCACGCCAAATCAGGGGCGGGTGTTTACCTCTCGAATCGTTCAGTATCCTGGAAATCCTGAACGCTACGACGTGCTGAAGATTTTGGAGTTTGGACACGGCGAAATCCGTCCCAAGTACACTCCCTCCATGCGAGCGGGACGACCTGATCGAGCAAGACTAGCCATTCCCGATGGACCGAACGAACTCACCACAGGGCAGTTTGGCTTTCGTGGTGTTACGGGTCGCTATAAGTTCGTCAAGTCCATCCCTGCTAAAGAAGGTAAGTACTGGATGGAATCAGCGGCGATCGCGGCGCGTCCTCGCGTGAGAAGCGTTGTAGAGTCTCGCCTGAGGTCGCTACTACAATGACGCTGAATAAATCCCCGTCTGCGATCTTTGGCGAGCGTTTTCCCTATCCTCTGGACGGGAAGAGGGTTCTACTGGAAATTGCTGAGGTGTTTGCAGCGGAATTTAATCAGGCAGCGCGGCTGTACCTTTCGGATCGGGTATCCCGCGATCGAGCGCTCGGTTGGACCGATTTAACCGTCACATCCGCCTATCCCACAACCAAGCAGCACTGCCCTCGGATTGTGATTGTCCGCACGGGCAGCAGTCCACGACTGGTGGGACTAGGAGCAGAGATCGAAACTCGTGAGGTTGTGCTGGATGACGGCACGGCGCGGTTTCGAGTGTTCAAAGGGCAAACGGTCACAGATACGCTGGACATTGCAATTTGTGCCCTGAACGAACAGCTTCGGGACGATCTTTATCTCTGGTTTCAGCAGTACATGCTCGACGCGATCGGGTGGGCACTGCCGCAACTCCCTGGCGTTTACGACCTGCGCTGCACCAACGCGATCGATGATCAGGTGGAATATCAAGGCGCGACCGGACAACCCGGATTCGAGTTTTATCTAGCGCGGTTGTCGTATCAGGTGCAATACGACCAGGTGGTCTTGGAAGATGTGGATCGCCTGAGCGCGATCGTTAACTGGCAGAGCTGCCTCTATGCAAACGAAGAAATATAAACCCACCATCATCACCCTCTACGCAGGCACAGCGGGGACACCCAGCAATAACGCCCCAACCGCGTACGCGCTTTGGGTTCCGGGGGTTGGTCCCTTGCGACTTGTTTCAGGGGATGTTTCTGATCAAGGAGCTAACTCGAATGACTCGTAACGAATTCTGTACGCAATATCTCGATCCCCAACACGTAAATACCGCCAAGGCGTTACTGCCAGACGAGGTTCACTCGCTTGATGAGTGGCGCTCTCTGTGGAATCGCATTCTAAATAGTCCGGCTTACTAGAGGTTCACACCGTGGCAACAGGCGTCTCGTTTGGTCAACCCCGCAGCTTAATCGTTCAACCGGGGAGTTACGTCACCGTAGACAGCAGTGCGCTAGCGATCGCGCCTGCTTTCTCTTTTAATACGGTCTGTGTGCTGGGGGCGGGACTGGGAGGCACCCCTCTAACACCCTACCTGCTGAATGATCCGATTCAGGCTCAGCAACTGTTCGGCGCGACGACTCCGTTATCTGAAGCAATTCGATTCGCCTTTCAAGGTGGCGCTAATGGTGGCGCGTCAACCGTGATGGCGGTGCGGGTTGACTCCTGTGCTCAAGCGGTTGGCTCCCTGCCTGAAGTTAATGGGGGTGCTGAACTGCTGGCACGGTTTAAGGACTACGGTGCCTACGGGAATACGTTTGCACTGTCGTTCTATCCAGGCTCAATCGCGGGCACTATGGCTGTGATCACGGGCACCAACCTTGACGGCACTGCATACTTCCAGAAGATCGATAACGAAACTAGCTTCAGTCAGCTAATCGAGCGCATCAACCGTGAATCGCCTCTCACCGTTGAGATTGTCAGCGGTGGTACGCCTGCGTCTCAGACACTGACGATCGCGACCTCGCAAGTAGACGGACGGGCAACGGTTACTGATGCTCAAGGCGTTGTGCTGTCGAATCAGGCGTACGCCTACCAGTACCCTGCCTCGATGCTGCAAAACACCACTGACTCGATGCTGGTGAGTGCGAGCGCGGCGATTGGGTGGGAGATTACGTCGATCGATGCGGCAACCGAGACCTTTACAACCAGCAGCGCTCACACGTTTGTTGCAGGCAGCACTGTCCAGTTTTCGGGGAACACGCTGCCTCCCGAAATTGATCCGACCGTAAAACATGTGGCTCGAGCAACCGCTAGCCCAACGACCTTCCAGCTAGCGACGCCTGTAGCACCGGAACCATTTGCCGTCACCGCCCTGAACGCCGGACTATTTACGGTTCCGGGCAACACGTACGCCAACGGCGATGTTGTCCAGTTAACAGGGGTGCAGCTACCGACGACAGCGGTTGCAGAACGAAACTATTTCGTGCGCGACAAGTCAGGCGACGATTTGAGGCTGACGAACACCGTAACTGGGGCTGCGATCGCCTTCACGGGCACCATCACCGCTCTGAACATCACCAAGGTCGCGGGCGGACTTCTAGGAATCTCTGGCAGCATTTCTGGTGCGCGAGTCGTTCTGGCTCCACGCCGCACCACGATCACTGCCTCCAACCCCAGCAGCTTTAATGGATCGCGCGAAGCTGTTCGCACGATCGACAGCTACAGTCAAGCCATCACCAATGCCACGATTACCGCCACTGCTTACGGAAGCGACACGGCGCGAATCACGCTACAAGCTTCTGAGGTGTGGAGCCACACGCTCAGGAGGGGGCTGCCGGGGGCGATCTTTCAGATCGCCTCTGGCGTTTACTCCGGCACTTATCAGGTGTTACACCACGAATGGGATGGACTAGGCGCTGACAAGACGCGAGTAGTCCGCAAGCTAACGGGCGATCGCCGCATTCTTCCAGGTTCGTTGAGCGCGACGCTCAATGCCTGGGGCGCGATTCAGTTTGGCAAAGCGCAACCGGGAACAGCTGCGCTAGAAACTCGGCTACCTGCAAATGGACTGTTGGCGACGGGAGGACAATACCTCGCGATCGTGGCTGGCGACAAAACCACCCACTACAACACGATCCCTGGAGACACCGTACAGGGGGCAGGCGAGCAAGTCGCTGCGGCAATCAACGCCAACACGGAATTCCCGGTAATTGCCGCAGCAGCCTATAACCCTGCAACCTACACCAGCACGCTAACGCTAGTTGCGAAGAAAGCAGGGACGGTGCCAAACGCTTACCCTGTCTCAATCCTGGTCAACGAACAAACAACGCTGCTCGTTGATCGCGGTGGAACAACGCTTGAGGGCGGAGTAGAGCCGCTCCCCCCTCGCACAGCGCAAGGCGTGACGAGCGGGACGCTAGTGCTAACCAACGGCTTCGACTCTGTGCCCACCTATCAACGGTGGCTGGACGGACTGGAAACAGTGAAATACCTGCCGCTAAGAACGATCGTGCCAGCAGGTACCGATAATCTGGGTGTCCAGATAGCTGTCGCAGACCACTGCACGCTGATGTCATCGACTCCGAAACGACGGGAGCGGATGTGCGTCCTTGGGCACGGAGAAGGATGGACGATCGAGCAGATTCGGGCGCGGGCAGAGGTGTTCCAATCCGAGCGCGTTGTGTTCGTCTCTCCGGGCTTCACATCTTCCGATCCAATTACTGGGAATCCCAAAGCCTACCCTGCTACCTACATGGCGGCGATCGTCGCGGGCATGTTGGCAGCGGAAGGGAACGGAATCTCCGACCCGATCACACACACCTACCTCAGGAACGCTCTGCGGTTAGAGAAGACCTACCAGTCCGGCTCGGTCGAGCTGGACAACCTGATTAATTCTGGGGTTCTGTGTATCGAACCTGATGCCAGCTTGACGCGAGTGAGCCGTGGGTTCCGAGTGGCGCGGGCGATTACGACATGGCGCGTCTCGGTGAATTCAGCGCTGAAATCGAATGCGTTCGAGTCGATCAGCGTCGTGAATCAGAGCGACTTTATTGCCGCGGCAATTCGGGAGGTTGAGGACTCTCTGTTTATTGGCAGGGCGTTGTATCCCGACACGTTAGAGCAGGTCAGGCTGGCGGTCAACAGCGAGCTGCGGCGACGGGTGGCTGAGGGCATCATCTACGGCTACGATGCTCGGTTTACGCAGGCGACGCTGAATCGAGACTCCGCAGGCGCGATCGACGTGGCGTATCGCGTGTTTCCGCTACCTGCTCTGGAATTCATTCTTAACACCCAAATCCTGCTGCCAATCTCGGCGGCAGTCGCATAGGAGTCTCTAGCTAATGGCATTCAGGCAAACGTATTCCCGGCTCGATAACGCGCCGGAAAGTCAAGCTGTCTCCAGTCTGGAGATCGTCGCCGTCATCAATAACTTGAGGATCGGACGACTGCAAGGACTGCGGTACTCTGGGCAGGCGGCTCCACGTCCTGTCACCGAAATCGGCACTGATCGGACGGTGGAGTTTGTTCCGGGAGTGAAGAGTTATCAAGGAACCGTGCAATCGATCACGATCAAGTACGGCGATCTTGTGAAACGGTTGGTCAGCATGGCGGGTGGGATAATAGATCCAGACTCTCACGCTGCCATGTTAAGCAACATGCCAGAGTTCGACATTCAGATTCTTGATCGGGGAAACCCAAACTATCAGAGTCCGTTGTTATATGCTCCCTCGTCAGACACCCAGAATCTTGCAGGCTCTGGGAAGCTGATCAAGACGCTGATGGGTTGTGTGATTGAAACATTCGATCAAAGCTTCAACTCAAACGAAGCGCTAGTGATGGAGTCTGTGTCGCTCAAGTTCGTTGATATTGTGCCGGGGACTGAAGGCAGCACCGTCAACAATCAAGAACTTCGCCTGAGTGGAATTCCCGACAACGCAGCGAACTTAGCATAGTATGTCCAACCTGGAAGAACGGCTCCAAGATCCGAACGATCGCTTTAGTTCTGCGGAGATCTATCAACTGTTTGAGTTGCTGGCTGAGCAGTATGGCTACCATCGAAGTCCGGAGTTACCTCCTAGAAATACGATCGCTGAAACCGCGTCGCTGACGGTGAAAGGGTTTGAACATTTGGGCGTGATCGTGGTGCGCCCTCGAACCATGCGCGACAGCATGATCGTGATTCCCGGTTTAATCGACAAGCTTTTAGGCGACAACTTCCAACCTAGCCAAAGTTCGGCGTTTAACGCAGGAATGATCGCGCTGGCATCCACGGTAATCGTGTCTCCACCAAGTTTGGTGGAGCGGGTGTTAAAGTCCACAGACGATCAAGACCTGAATTTCTTCGCCAACTTTGCTCAGGAATACTCAAACTGGTTGACAGCGCGAAACAAGGCGCTGCATGAAAAAAAGTCTGGGGCGGAGACCGATGGGAAAAAATCCAGTTCTACGTCAGACACCGACGCAACCTCCTCCCCACCGACGATCGCTGGCTCGACATGACGCCTGCCGACATTCTCCTGGAATATCGGCAGATTCGGGCACTGGAGTATGAAGATAAAACTGGGAAGCCTGTCTCTGAGCATCAAGAGGCACGCGATCCGGAGTATGAGGCGTGGCAAGCGTCGATCGGCGTCAACACCAACCACGAATAATCATGGAACTTGCGATCGCTTTTTGCCTTGGCTTTGTTCTGACAATCGTGGCGTATCTGTACATCTCGCGCAACAGGCCCGATCGCTAGGTTATGGCAGACGAAACTAACGTCGAGATTCAGCTTGGCTTATCTACTGAGGGATTAAAGCAGGGACTCACCGAAGCTGAGCAGCTCATGCAGCAGGGCGTAGAGCGCATGAACGGCTTAGGGCAAGCTCCAGTTGCTCCACCACCCGTACCAGCTCAGCAGTCATCCACCCCAACCCAAACTCAACCCTCCCCAAACCCGATCGCGGCAGCACACGAGGAACTAGAGCGGATTCGTGGGTTTGCTCAGTCTGCTCCTGATGTCGCACTTGCCTCGCTTAAGGGAGGGGATGGCAGCGGTGGCTTGCAGCATCGAGTTCTGAAGGCGGCAGTTGCCAACCCAGAGGAGGCGGAATCCTATCAGCAGCTGTTAGGGGCGATTCGTGACCTGACGCGATCGATTCAGGACGAAACCAAAACAACTGAGCGAGCGGCGAGAGAGGGTGGTGGCGTAGATGGCGCGACCTCGATGCTGCGGTTGATCCGAGGAAACGTCTTGATGAACACGGCAGGTATGGTGGGCGGTGCTGCCATGTCGGGTAACGTGTTAGGGGCAGGAGGTGCCGCGATCGGGGGGTTGCTCGGAATGCTCGGAGGTCCGATGGGGTCTGCCGCTGGAGCGCAAATGGGCGCAATGCTAGGCAACTCGGTTGGCGGCTTTCTGGCGGGTACCGACGAGGCGCGACAGTACTCAATGATGACCGCAGATATTTCAGCGCGGTTTGGCGACTTTGGGCAGGAGAGTGGAATAAAGCCCGAAGCAATCAACGCAATGAAGACGAGCGGCTACTCGGAACGCGAGACGGCTCAACTATTTGATTCGCTGCGAGACAAAAATGTCATCGATCGGGTGGACGGAGAGAGTACGACGCTTGTTGAATCGATCCAGGCACTCACCCGCGCGACAGGTCTCAACACGGATGCGTTAGTTAATAGCTACAGCACCTACCGGACCGGGGGTGGAGAGGCTGACGCCAACACGTATATGGGGCAGATTGTTGCTGGGGCAGTCTCTGCCGGGATGCGCGAGAACCTCCAACAGTATCAGGAGTTGTTAGGCAGCGCCTCTCAACAATTGGTGTACCGCAGCGGGCAGGCGGACGTAGGCGACGGAGGGATGCGGGCGATTCAAGGAACGCTTACAAACCTAATGTCTGGGCAGTCGAGAACCGCTGAACTACTGCGCGAAAACCCGATGATGGCTCAACAGGTGTTGAGCGGCTTTCTGGCGTCTGGGGGATCTCAGCAGTACTCCTTCGACTCTGCGGCGATGCAGATGGCGGGGGTTGCTCGTGGGCGGACTGACACTGCCTATGCCACTCCAGAGCAGCAGGCAATTAACGCTGCAACTCGGATGCAGAGCGTGATTAACAATGTGATCGGGGGTGGAGCGACTCAAATTCTCGGCATGGACCGGGGGCAAATCACCGAAGCAATTAAAGCTGACCCGAACTTCTTGCAGTCCAAGGTTTCCTCGTCCAATCCCAACGCCCCTCAAGCGGCAGCGCTTCAAGATTTAATCAATGTGCAGTTTCGTGCTCAGTACGGTCGGATGCCTACGGCACAGGATATTCAACTATTCACGCAGTTAGGCAGCAATGCGATCGCCAATGGTGGACAAATCGATTTGAACGCACCGACCGGGGAAGGCGATAAAACGATCGCGGACTTGATCACTGAGTCTCAGAAGACTGAAGGGCAGATGGCGCGAGATGCTGCTGCTGAACGACATCAGGAGATGCTGCAATTCATGAATCGGTTTGCGGGATTTTTAACCGCGATCGATCAGGGCGTCACTCAACTGCTTCAGGTGGCGAACACGGTGGCAAACTTCCTTGGCATTGGGAAGCCAGCGTCGTCTGTACCTACAGGTAGTGAATCTTTTGGAAATCTCCTCATGCCGTCTGGTGGCACGTCCCTCAGCAACCCACTCAGCGGATTTAGTCTGGGCGGGAGTGCGGCAGATATTCAGGGCATTTTTAAGCCGCAAACGAAAGCCGAAAAAGATGCGGATCTGAAGAAGATTTTTGCGCCTACGTTTGATTTAGGTGTGGGTTCTCTGCCTGCTGGCAAGCCTGAAGTGTCGTCGCTGCAAAAGATGGTTGGTCCAGTGCAGTTCGATTTTGAAGGGGCGGACGCTGCTTTCAACGACACACCACCTGAAGGAGTGCTGGCGCGACCAGGCTTTAATGTGTTTGAGTTTGCGCCTGGTGACGTGGTTCATGCGAGTCAGGGCGGTGTGGGGATGAGCAGCAACAGCAACTCCGCGACCGTCAACATCACCGTTAATCTCAGCAGTAGTGGTGACCCAGAAACGGTCCGCAGCGCAGCGCGATCGGGGACGCAGGCAGGTACGGATGAGTTCCTGGCTCAATGGGAAGCGGGACGGCTCCAAGCTCGTAATCAACCTCGAATCCGCAGCAGTTCGTACTGACATACTCCCGACGCTGTACCACTTGGGAAGTATACACAATCAAGCTTTCTAAGCTAACTGCGACTTCTGAGACTAATTTCCTTGATTAAATCATCTGTGAATGATTGTGTTTTGAACTTATCCCTATCAATTGAGCCCTTGGCAGCTTTATCTATACAAATGACTGCTTCTTGAACGAAATTTAGGCATTCATTAGAATCAGCTAAGACCTTAAGAACTTTGTCGCAATATGGCTCTATCTTTCTTTTGCTGGTGAATGGAGGACGTTCAACTCCTCCCGCCAGATATCGCAAAGCCATTAGAATATGAAAACGACAAACTTTGTACTTTGGATCTATAACGTTCGCTCTATTGAACTGATTATCTAATACATAATAAGCACGAGCGCTTGTGTAATACGCAATAGATTCATGCTTTTCAGCAAAGATGTTTCCACCAACAACCTCCTTGTAGATATTCCCATAGTAACGGGAGGCTAAATGTGGTTGATCAAGGAACATTGCCGCAAAAGTTTTAATCTGATGAGTAATTGAAACTACTCTTCGCTTAATAACTCCTTGTCTAAATTGACCCGCTTGTCTTTCATAATATAGTGGGTCATCAATGTCCATTTTTGTGTAGTAAAGCTCCAGTTTTTTCTGGAAGTCTGATAAAGCGAGTAGCTCTTCTTTAGTAACCTCAGTTTGCCGATTACTAGCTTTGATGATATTGTTTACAATTTCTTCCTGGGCAGCAACAACTATTTTTATAGGAATATATAGATTTTCAATTCCAGGAACGCTCTGATTCTCGAAAATAACATGGCTTGTTTGACATCCGTTAACAATTTGATAGTCATTTAATATAAGCTTCTTTCTAATTCCACTGATGGACTTAGCTACAATTGTTATCCCATTATTCAGAACTACAAATTGCTCAATTCTGCCTGATTTTAAAGTTTTAGCAATGTCTACATTAACATCAATCTCAGGACCTTTATAGTACCTAACGTTGTCATAAAAAATAGAACTTCTTATTCTTCCGTATTCATCCTTAATTAGATTTATGAATTCCTTAAATGGTAAAACACCAATAAAAGCTTCAGTAACACCTTTTATCTCTGGCAAGGATACTCGGTCTTCAAAATCTATTTCAGCAGTTACTGTGGTCTTTGTGCTTCTATAAAGCTTATTAATCTCATCAGCCCCACAAGGAGTAAATATAACTTCTCTAAACAAGTTTTTGGAGTTATCGAGTAATTTTTCCTTTTGGTCCTCACATAATATTTTTAAGCTTGTGTCGTCATTCCATTGTCCGGTCGTAACATAATACAACTTACAAGTAGGTTTCACTTTAAGATAAACACTATTGTCGTCAAGAATAAAAGATACTAAATCTGCTTTATGTTGGATGAATTCATTGCTTGTAAGGGAGGATTTTTTATTAAAGAAGCAATCAACTCCATTAAAGAATTTAAGCAGATCACCACTATCAAATTTACTGGAAGTTTTAGCCTGAACAAATACACAAGTTAAATCCAGGGAGCCACTAACTCCTATTAATTCCTTAACTTCTTCTTTGGAATCAATCAGTCGTTCGTTTAAAAAGATAGCAATACCATCTATACCTATATCAAAGGGCAATTGACCAACAGAAACATCATCAACTTCAAATTCTTCCGAAGCATGGTATGGAAGCTCATGTGCTACTACACAGTAATTACAAAAAACTTCAAAGGCATGAGCTTCATCAGGAATTGTCGTGCCGTTGTCCCGAAAGTAATCCTCCATTAGGCTTCTTGTAAGTCGATCCATATTTCAAAAATCCTTAATTGTTTTAGAAGTAACACCTTGCAAATCTTAACTTCTAGAAGTACAGAGCACAGACACTAGTGTTACAGAAAGTAGAAGTAATGAGGTACAAGTTCTGTCAAATATAACGCCGCCGATTTCAGAAGAGGGGATCTATGAAACAACTTTATTCTCTCTTCACCCATAACGCTCTAGATTTAGGTCACAAGATACTTAATTTACGCAAATAAATTTTAATGAATGCAAACAGATAGATTTACATTGTAGAAGGTTTGGACAAAAGCCTTGATGATCAATCTTTCTACAATGCAGATTCCGCATAAGCATTCGTATCCCGGTCAAGTTCTGTTCTGCAATGTGGACAAGAAGTTTGCTCGTCTCGGCACTGTTGCCTTCCAGCGCTTCGCATTCATTGGTCAGGCACCGTACCTCGACTCACGCGCCTCTCATCCCGACGCTCACCCTGGCGGTTAGAGCGCGGGGCTTCCCGTCTAAAACCTAAAACTTATGGTCCTTACGATCGCGCCCTACAACCCCAAAAGCAAACTCTCGGATGTAGCACCGGGAGAATCCGCCCATCCAGCAGGTGCGGGAACTATCCGATTTGATCTGCGGATATTGACACGCTACGGCGCGGTCATTATTGACTTTGGGCAGTTAACTGATCTGTTGTCTTGGAACGACACGCTTTCAACCGAAGGAGCCAGCGGTACCTGGACGCTGAAGATGCGAGCGTCGCTGTGCAATGAAGCACTGCTGAAAAAGCTGCATCCGGGAATGGTGGTAGAGGCGTACTGCGCTCGCAACGATAACCCGTTGATTGGGGTGGTGCGAGATCCGAGCACGATCTCGCGGATTGACAGCACTCCTCCTCTACCTGAACTGGCTCAGACGGTGATTGCGCCAACGTCGATCGCTAGCGCTGCGCCTACAACATCAAGCGCGTCTGCGGGAAATCTGGGAGCCGCAGAAACTGACACCGCGTTCTATCAGAAATTGACGCAGGTGGCAGGACGGCTGGGAATGAATCCTGAGCACCTACTGACCGCAATGCTGTATGAGTCAGCGGGAACGCTTTCCCCTTCGATTCGCGGTCCTCACGTGCCGGGGGATGGACAAGCGGTCGGACTAATCCAATTCATGCCCTCGACTGCCAGAGGTCTAGGGACAACTGATTCAGCGCTCGCGTCAATGAATCGTGTACAGCAGTTGGACTATGTAGAGAAATATTTTCAGCCCTACAAGGGGCGATACTCTAACTTCTACTCAGTTTACGCAACTATTCACGCTGGCAATCCTACAGCGAATCCTAACGGTTCGGACGGATACCGCACCACAGGACAGGCAGCAAGTGAGGCGCAGTCGAGGTTTTCCAGCAAGGCTCGAAATCTGCTGCAAGGTGCAGGGGTTAATGCAGCGACAACGACTCCGATCTCTCCTTCCCCCTCACAAACTCCCACTCCCACGCCACAAATCACCCCGATCGTCGGTCCTACGGTCAAACCCAGCGAAGATCCCTACCTTGATAAATGCCCCTACCTGCTGCTGAGAGGTGTCATCACCGACTACGGACGCAGCACTGGGGACGGGACAAGCCTCACGGTGACAGGTGAATCCTACGGCAAAATCTACAAAGATGCCTTTGTCCTCACCGACCTGAATGCTCCTGAGCTGGCGTCTACGTCGCTGGAAGTCCGCAACAGCACGATCGTTCCGCTCGGCGTTTCGCTCATCTACTACCGCCTATTGCGCGAATGGGTCGAGGGATTTTGGGGGCAAACTACAGGATGGGAGGCGCGCACCCGTCCGATCCCATTTCCACCGAACTACCTCACCCGCATCAACAATGAAGGATCGGTGTGGGCAAACCTGCAATTCCTCGCGATCGAGGGGTTTTTCCACATCTTTGTGGATCACACCGGCGCGATCGTCTGGGAAAAGTTGCCGTGGTCCTCTCGGTCTCAATCGCTGATTGCAGGGCGCAACTGGGAAGACCTCCCTCTGCTGGAGATGCCAAGTTGGAAAATCTCCGAGTGGCACGATCGGCTTTCAGAGCAGGGGGTAACGAACTTTATTCGCTGTGTGCCGACTCAGCAGGGGATGTCAGGCGGACAAGACCCAGTGGCGCAACCGGGACTGATTTACAACCTGGGTAGCATTCGGCAGTACGGTGGACCGACCAAGCGGGAACTGCTGTTTCCGGTCGGGACCGGGGGAGATCAGTACTACACCAGCGAACCACGTCGCAAGCAGCAGGCGACCATCAACAGCTTTACGGCACTGTGCTCTCTGGAGTCAATCCGTTGGTACGATCGACCCACTCAGCGTGTCGGGGTGACTGCGCGAGGTGAAGCGGCATGGCGCATCCACACCCGCATCAAGATCGCCGAAGACTGGCACTGCCCTGACGCTAAGCCTGCCGAATATTACGTCATCGCCCGCACCCATCAACTCGATTTCACTCGCGGCAGTTGGGCGACGAATCTCGATATGGTGCGCGATCGCCGCAATCGCTATCTAGGGATTGGAGTGGGAGAGGTTCCGGTTGTGACTGGAACCGGGAACACGGTTCAATCTGTGCTGCATGAGTTTGGGGGTGGAAAATTCAAGCTGCAAGGGATTGCGGCAGACCAGCAACGATCGGAGATTGAACGGCAAATTGCGAAAGCGAAAGCTGATCGGCAATCACAGATTCTAGGGCTACCTACTCAACCCGCTAAACCCGCAGTGGATGCTAGTCGGTTTACGACGGCTAAGGGGTTTAGTTTGTCAGGGCAGAAGGTTTCTTCCCTCAAGCAGTTCGTTGCGCCTGACTTGAAGGGACAGATTTCGGTTGCAGAGGTGCCCGCGATTCAGGTGTCACTAGTTCCTGACGAGTATTTCTGGTTCGACCGACTCAGCGGCAAGGTAGTCGCGATCGGTAATGATCCGGTGGCGTGGGCAAAACAAAACGTGGTGCCGCGATTAGGGGAAGAGTCGAAGGCGGTGACGGTAATTCCGCCAAAATCGCCTACGGGCATCACGGCTCCAACAGGTCCTGCTGCACCGTTTACACCTGTCGATCGGATCTATGTCAGCCGCCTGTACGATGAGTCGCCACCCCTAGCGTGGGACTTTACGTTGGCGCGTGGGGGAACAGCATTCAACGATCAGGTGATAACACCCGTTCCTTCGCCAATTTCTGGCACCGTTCGGTTCGCTGGGGCAAAAGGTGGCTACGGCAACGCTGTTGAAATAATCGGTAGCGATGGCGTGATCTGGTTCATGGCTCACATGACTTCAATTTCCGTCAGCCAAGGACAGCAGGTAACGCGAGGGCAGACAATCTCGATTCAGGGTTGGACAGGGAGCGTCTCCCCAAAAAACGAGGACGGGACGCATATTCACTGCGAGATTGGCAACAACAGCGTACCGCGACTACCGAGAGAAACAACACGCCCGCTACTGGCAGACTATTTCCGCTTTGTCAGTGGCGGAAAATCACCGACTTACGTTGGGGGAAGCGGATTTTGAGTGCCGGAATTAAGAAGGGGTTCTGATACCGCCAAACCCCAAAGCCCCTTACGTGTCAAAAACGACTGAAATATGGGAGAAATGACAAATCGGAAATGCGGGGAATCGAAAGTTAAACCTAAGGAAAGGAACTTTGTCAAGTTCTTTCCAGGTTTTTTTTTTAAAAAGCCTTGATCCCCTGGGAACGATAGGGTAAATTTAAACACAGCAAAAGGAACTAATGTACTTTGACACTAGCCCTTGTGCTGAAGCTGGCAAAGTGAGATTAAAAACACTATCTGTAGATTGGAGAATCGTTAAAACAGATAAGTTTTTCTCACCCTGCTTCTTAGGTCGGTGGGGCGGTCGCCAAGTCTGGTAAGGCTCAGAGCTCGCAATTCTGCATCACCAGTTCGAATCTGGTTCGCCCCTCCACCATCCACCTACCCACCCATTACGTAGGAGGCAATGATGTACTGCCATAATACTGAACCCGACAACCGGTTTCAAGCCGATGCGCCCGCTGGTATACCCGTAGCTTTGCGCGTGTTGTCATCCAGTAATCAAGCACAAGAAGGTATAAGTGAGGAGCAAGGAACTCCTTTAAACTCGCTAGACCCGCTCGCTGTTTACATTCTTGAAGCTGCCCATAGATTAATTCCACCCACTGGTCAGGCAACCATCAAAGAATTCATTGATGAAGTACCAGCGGGTGAGTCAGCCATTAGAGACAGGTTGAACCTACTCGTTGGCGTTGGCAAACTGAGTTGCCTACCAGGGTCAGGGCGGAGACCAACGCTTTACTATCTTTCAAATCAAGCTGAGATTCCTAGTCCAAGCATCTTGGACAACATCGACTTGACAGAGGATGAAGTCTTACAGGTAGTTAAGGAAAAAGAAGAAGCGCTTTTAGCCGGTTTAGCTGAGATACAGAAAGAGTTGGAGGTTGTCATTCAGGATCGCGAGGCTTTAGAAAAAGCGATCGCGGTTCGCCTTAAATACTCAGTGAAGTAAGGAGTAACAAAGATGAAGCGAAGCAATGTTACTCAAATGGAGCTTGAACTGAAAGTGATAACGTCTAAAGAGGTTGACGGGATTGAAATGGGTGTTTTAGACGATGGAACACCCTTCCTAACAGAAAGAGGTTTGGCTAAAGTATGCGGAGTTTCAAACAGCACTTTAGTTAAGTATGCAGATAATACTCTTGAGGGTGATGCCCTAAGAGCCACTAAAATCAGTGAACTGCTTGCTGCTCAGGGCTTTGAAGGCGATTCCCTGTTTGTCCGAACAGAGTATAAAGGCACGTCTGTTAAAGCTTATCCAGATTCAGTCTGCATGGCGTTGCTGGAATATTACGCTTTTGAAGCTGGAAGATATTGCAACGAGACAGCTAAAAACAATTACCGCATCTTGGCTAGAAAATCACTCCGGGATTTTATCTACCGAATGACTGGTTATGATCCCGTCAAACAAATTTTGCAGTCTTGGCAGCATTTCCATGATCGCTTACTCCTAAATCCTATTCCTGTTGGGTATTTCAGTGTTTTTCGTGAGACAGCAGACTTGGTTCTAGAATCCATCCGTAATGGACTAGAAATTGACAGCCATACTGTGCCGGATATAAGCGTAGGCAAACTGTGGAGTGAGCGATGGTTTTCAAGTGATTTAGAAAAAAAGTATGGGGAGCGAGCTAAATATCCACATCTCTACCCTGACTATTTTCCTCAGGCTGTAGCTAATGGATCAATCGATGTCTACATTTATCCTGTTTCTGTGCTGGGAGAATTCAAGCACTGGATTCAAACTGAGTATCTGCCGCAAAAGTACCCCTCATATTTGAACCGAAAAGCGAAACAGGGTGTGATCTCGGCATCAAAGGTTCCAAAGATTCTCAAGGCACTAGAGCCAATTCGATTAAATCCAGCAGGGTAAAACGTCACCTTAATCTTCACAGCAGGGCGGGTGAACGGGTAGGGGTAGCTCTGCTAACTCTCCACAGCGCTTGATAATCTTCGCGATCGCGCTCTACCTTCTGAATTGTGTGTTCTCTGCTCCAACCGCTCTTGTGCCGCAGCGTTGACGAGTATTCGCACCACAGCCTAGACTAAAGGTAGATTGCGGTAGTTTCGCCGCGTCAAGACTTTATTAGAAGCCGTTTCCAATCATTGGAAGCGGCTTTTGTCATGGCAGTAATTAATGTTTAACGCAGGACATAGACGGGTATCACCGGGGCGAGAGTCTGTTGGCAGCGACCTCTACACGGTGCTGAGCTACAACCCGATCGAGCAAACCTGTGACCTCGCGCCTGCGTCGATCAATCAACGGGGGACACTAACTGCCGTCCCGATCGCGGCTGGATTTGGCGGGGCATGGGAGTTGCAGCAGTCTCACCGTCCTAAGGTTGCGGGATCGGTGAATCCAAAAACCTACGGCAACGTCGCGCGCGGACCGAGGTGGGGAGAGAACTACCCAATTCAACCGGGGGATATGTGCAGGGTCTGCTACATCGGAGAGTCGATGTCTGACCCAGTAATCACCGAATTTGTTCGGTGGCGCGGGGATCTGGGCGTGCCGTGGGTGGCGAATCAGGTGTTGAGCCAACCGAACGATTACACCGAAGCAACCCCGATCGAGGAAGATGAACCCGTCGATCGCTATGACCTTCTGTTGCCGTCGGGAGCGTGGCTGCGAAGCTCGAAAAAAGGCTCCTGGACGATCGCAACGCCGCCCGTCGATCGCGCTCGCAATTTCATCACCCTCAACGCCGATGGCAGTATCAAAATCAAGGCGCGAGGTGAGAAACAATACACCATTCATCTGGAGTTTGACCCCAACAAAGAACAGGGACGGATTTGCGTTGGCAGCCTCGAAGGAGGTAGCTACCTGGAATTCAAGGACGGAGACATTACGCTACGGGCACGAAAGGCGATCAAGTTGATGGGGCAGAGGATTGACGGCAATCTGAAGCCACAAACCTCTGGAGCGCTGGAAGTGTTGAGCAGCACTCCCTCTGCCGCGATCTCGACTCAGCAACTTTCTGAACTCGTCACGCAGGCGGCAGGGGAAGCGGTGCTGCAATCGAGTCCGGGGGTTGCAGGTAAACCGGGAGTAGTCATTGTCCGCCCTAACCGCAAGTCGCTAATTTCCAATCTGATTGCCAATCCCGCGATCGACGGAGGCTTGCGCGGGCGAATTCAGGACTTACTCCTAGATCCTGGGCAACTAAAAGCAGGTGTACTGGACGGATTGGCGCAGCTTGGGAGAGGTGGATTTGATCCAATGGCGATCGCCTCCGGTCTAACGCGATTAGCTGGGGTGGATGCGTTGTCAGGAGGGCTGCCCGACCTCACCGGCACGCTCGATTTAACCGCGATCGCGTCGGAGTTGGGCGTACCATCCTGGATTGCGAAAGGGTTTCAGGGGTCGTCACTATCCCTGCCGTCGCTGCCCGACTTGGCGAACGTGTTGGGAGGATTGAGCGATTCGGCGCTGCTGTCACAGGTACTTCAGCAAGCGGGAAGTTATGCGATGGGGGGTGGAATGAGCGCGATCGCGGCTCGCTCACTGCTCGATGCAGGAATTTCAGAGTTGCCGTCAGGACTTAAAAATCGAATTAACCAACTGATTGATGCCGTCGATGAAATCCCCGTTGCGACACCAAAAACAGGTGGAGGAACCGACTGGAAACCAACGATCGCTCAGCGGCTCGGAGCGCATATCCTGCGGGGAAATACGCTGCTAGGAGGTCCGGTTAACGTATTCAATTTAGAGTCGCTGAACGGGTTGGGACTTTCACCGGAAGCGCTTGGAGGAATTGCCGATGTCGCCGGAAAGATCGCGGGCTACATGGGCAATCCACACACCCTGTTAGAAGGGGAACTGCCCGCGATCGTGAATTCTGAACTTGGCAAACTGGAGGCAATTCCACCAGAAATCCGTCAGCTAATGGCGCAGTCTCCTGAGCTGATCAGCAACCTTCCTAAACTGGCGATTGCGGCACTGCCCGAACTTAAGGACTTCACCG
This sequence comes from Leptolyngbya sp. FACHB-36, assembly GCF_014695955.1. GTDB lineage: Bacteria > Cyanobacteriota > Cyanobacteriia > Leptolyngbyales > Leptolyngbyaceae > FACHB-36. Next base: position 79,988 of record NZ_JACJPG010000189.1, read on the forward strand.
CTCGACTGATGTGGCACGAGGATCGGCAGTGGTCGCCTGCTGAAGCGAATCTAGCCGCGCTAGTTCAGGAGGCTCCTCCAGTCGTCCGCGATGTGCTGAGCAAACTACCTCAACCCGTATTCGATGCGCTGGGGAGTCTGCCAGTGGATCAGCTACAGAGCGTGATGGACAACCCGATCGCCGCACTGGACAAAGCAGGAACGCAACTGCTCCAGAGCGTTTTTGGCAATGCGGCTCCAGGCGCAGGAACGTTTGACATGAAGGTGTCACGGATGGCAAAGTTCAACACCCTTCCTCGCCCCTCAGAGCGCCTCAAGCCCGTCAACACGACCAGCGAGTTTCACCTACAAACGTTTGCTACCCCGATCGAGCGCGTGATCGAGTACGGCACCTTAGATATGCCTGATTACTGGGCAACACCTGATGGCGAGACAACAGCGTAGTTCCACCGTCTTCCTCCGACACGACGGCAAGGAGCGCAAAGACGTATTCTTTCGCATCAACCCGATCGCCATTCGCGTACAGCAGGGCGAGAAAGGGGCAGTGGTGGAAACCCTGGGCGGCTACTACCGAGACGTTCTGTACTCAAAAGATCCGCAGTATCAAGGACTAGCTCTGGCAGACCTGACGATCGAGGCGACAACTGGCGTTGCGTATCGTCAGGAGCTAACGGTGGCTCAGTGGATTTGGCATCACGCCAGCGATCGTAAGAAAAACGGTGCTCCGGCGGATACCTATTTTTTCGATCTGACCGAAGACGCACCGTATCAAGGTGTTGTGCGGGCAACCCAGCGAGCATATCTAATCAAAATCTCCAACTTTGCCTGGGACGACACGGTGAACTCGCCGAATGAGATTCGCTTTTCGATGCGCTGCAAGGTGCTGAGAGATTTGTTTTGGGACTTGAGTCCGCCATCTACATCCTCTGCTCCGAACCTGTCGTCGATCGCCACAGGCGTCAGCCTGCCCACGTTCAACCCCAACAGCCTTGCAGGTCTGCCAGATCTGTCAATCTAATGAAAGCTTTGCCTTATCTGAGCGCGATCGGTATGATTGCGCTCGCAGTTCCGCTCAACGAAATTCTGCTGCGAACCGTTGATGTTAGTGCCTCGCCACTGTATCTATCCGCTGTTGCGATCTCGGCTGTGTTGCACGGTCCAATGGTAGGGACCTGCACTGCACTACTGTCAATACCTGCTTTTCTGCTGGTCAATCCGACCCAGCTACCGTCACTGCTCTGGCTGCTGTGTGAAGAGTTTCTGGTTTTGGGGGTTTGTTGGCAGCGACTAGCAATGCAAGAACGGGATCGGGCACGGGTAAGACAAATTGAGGAGGCGAGTCGATCGACATCGGCTCTGTCACACACGCTGCGATCGACCGTTACGAATATTCTGATGTCGGTTCAGGCGGCTCGTCGGCTACCTGAACGAGCCGCAGAGTTTACGGCGATTCTGGAGCGCGAAAGCGGTCAACTGCTGCGGACTGTTGGCGACATCCTGACGTTGCAGCACGTAGAGAACTCTGCTCAACAGATTCAGACGGACGTGATCGATGTGAAGCCGTGGTTGGAAGGATTAGCCGCACTGTTCGGTCCCCGTCTAGAACAGAAGTCTTTGCGCCTAATTTTCGACGTGGCAATCGTGCCGCCACTGCACACAGACGCCGCTCGACTGGACTTGGTGGTGCGGGAGCTGCTAGAGAATGCAGTCAAGTACGCGCCTGTAAATGGAGTGGTCGAGGTGCGCTGCTGGCATCAGGGAGGGCAACACGCGATCGAGGTCGGCAATCCTTCTGACATCCCGATCAGCGAAATGCCTAAATTATTTTTGCAGTTTTACCGAGGTTCAAACGCTAGGGGAGAGTCAGGCTCTGGCTTAGGGTTGTCGATCGCTCAAACAATCCTGTCCCAGCTCAAAGGCACAATTCAAGCAGATCAGGTGTATGGATGGATTACCTTTCTAGTCAAACTGCCGCCACTCCCCTCGATGTCGCTGCCCAAATCACTATGATTCTGGCAACGCTAGAGGAGCTTCCCTACGACAGGGTGGTCCTACGGGAGTCGCTTGATCAAGTCCTCCGATTGGCAGGCATTACGGATTTATCGACGTTGCAGCTTCAGAAAGCTCAAGGACGATCGGTGTTCGGAGAGTTACGCAGCTATCCGCAGGCGTCCTCCGAAGACGTAGCCCGACTTAGGCAGCAGATTGAAGCAGTGATGGCAGAACTACCGCAGATCACTGCTCCGTCCGGTCAGCAACTGCCTGGAGATTGGTCGCCCGTAACAACTCCGGCGGCAGCCATTACCATTTCTGAGACGCGATATGTCCCTCCTACAACCCGATGAAATCACAGTTGAAGCGCTAATGGCGGACCTGCCCATGCAGCGATCGGCGCGTCATCAACTTGAACTGCAAACGCTGTCGCTGCTAGAGGGACTGACGCTTGCAGTAAATCCGCTATTGCAGTCTGCTCCTAATCCGCAGTACGTGGTGAAAGATGGAGACAGCTTGCAGATCGTTAGCCTGCGACTGTTTGGCGTGATCGATTACTGGCGGGCGATCGCCGAACTCAACCGCATCGACTATCCGTTCGTGGTCTATCCCGGTCGCGTGCTGCAAGTTCCAATCATTGGAAACGATGGATAACTTCGCCACTCACCTTGAATCCATTTTTGGAATTGATCTAGCGTTTGACGCCTCGCTCCGAGGATCAAAGGACGTGGCAGCGAATGTAGACAATACCGACTTTCTCTACAGCCCCTCGATCGTGAGCTTGAAGGAAGAGATTGAGCGACTATTCAACCTCACACCTCGCGGCTCATTCCTTGATGATCCGGACTACGGACTGGACCTCGACTGGATTGGGCAGCCGCTTAACCCGCAGGTCGCTGTCGGATTAGCAAAGGTTGAATGCCTACGGGCATTGACTCACCCTGACTTTGCAACGCGGTTTCGAGTGCGAGACCTAGCGGTGCGGTGGAATCCTACTGAGCCGAACGCCTTGAGGATCGAGGGACTGCTTGAAGTCTACGGGTTTGAAGAGGTGCCGCTAGTGCGATTCGGCCCTTACGTCCTGGAATACCTGCTGAATTAATGTCCAATCCCTACTTCCTTAGTTTTGAGGAAATCGTTGATCAACTGATCAGCTTCCTGCCTCCATCCTGGCGATCTCAGTTCAGCGGCAAGGTCCTCAAACGGTTGATTGTTGCCTACGCGGTCGCAACCGAGGCGCTGTACGCACTACTGGCGCGACTGCTGCGGCTGAGCATCATTGCCACTTCTGAGCGAGAGTGGCTGCGAGCGCTGGTTGCGGGTATGGCAATGGACACGTTCGTGGGCACTCCAGCCTCTGTGCTTGTGAGGTTTGAGCGGTTCACAGCCACAGAAGCGATCGTCATTCCTCAAGGAACGCAGGTTGGCGCGGTAGGCGGGCAGCAGTTTGAAACTCTACTGCCTGCGACGCTGGATGCTGGACAGACGGCGATCGATGTTAGCTGTATTGCTCTAGAGCCTGGAGTTGCAGGGAATATTGGACGCGGCGAGATTGTGAGCTTGATTACTCCGGCTCCGGGCATCGATCGCGTCGGGAACGCATTTGAGGCGAGTGGTGGCTTTGACGCCGAATCAGACAGCGAGATTAAAGCAAGACTGCCGCGCCACCTGGAATCGCTGCACCGCGCCACAATTCCAGCGACTGAGTATGCGATCGGGATTGACCGAGAACGCTTTCCCGAAGTCACCGCGTTCCTAACGCAGCGGAATTTCGGCACGCCTGGATATTTCCGAGGCATCCTCAGCGACACGACTGGGGGCGATGCCTACCGCGCAATTCAGTGGACGCCTGTAGGGAATCAAGGAGTCTACTGGATTCCTACAGCGCTATCAGAAATTAATGGGTTAGTGTCAGCGGGTTTCCCCTGTCGGCGATTCGGCATTGTCAAACGGTCGATCGATGGGGAGGAGATTTGGGTCGTCAGCAATTTTGTTACCGAGGTAGAGCAGGGAGACTGGCGGTTTTGCCACGATCGGTCTCAGGGGCGATTGTACGCCCGTGCGGACGGACGCGACCTAAACACCCTGGACTTGACTATCTACGCGGGCGTCTTCTGGCGAGCGTTGCGGGAACTGGAGCTGAGTTGGGCAGCCAACGGCGTCTTCTGCGACGTGCTGGTGCCGTTTCTGGTGTCAGGGAATATCTCATTGACCTACACGCTGGAACCTGACTACCTTCAGCAGGACGTAGAGGCATCGCTGCGATCGACATTAACAGAATACAGCCGTTCTCTCCGGTTAGGGGAGTCTTTGCAGCTGGAGAACCTGTATGCAGTTTTAAATCGAGTGGCGGGGGCGGCGGGGGTGATTGTTGTCAGTCCAGTTGGCAACATCACGGTTCCGTCTGATCACATCTTTCGTCTTTCTGCGGTTGCAATCGATCGTCGCGCTAATTAACGAGCACATGAAATTCAAACTAGGAACCGTCCTTTACGTATGGGATGAGTCCAAACTTGCTTTAGTGAAAGCGTCCAAGAAAACGTCGTCGCCTGGACAGCTAAGCCTTTTCGAGGAACAGGAGCATCCACGCGACAATTCTGGAAAGTTCGCTCCTAAAGGGGGTGGGGAGCCGAGCCACTCTGAAGCCGAACAAGAGAAAGCCCCTTCTAAAGGGGGTGAGTTAAAAATTCCCTCTGGAACCGAGCAGGGAATCGCCAAAGTTTTTCTACAAAAATGCAAAGATGCTGAGCATATCAAGCTATCTAAGGAAGAAGCTGAGTACGAAGGTTTAGACCACAAACACCCTGGCGCTCACTGGGAGGAGAAGGGAGTTTTTGATTCCTTGCTAGATGCCTATCGCAACGGAGGAGATCGGGCGGTAGGAGAGGCTTTTGTAAAAAACCTAGATTTCGCTGACGGAGACGAACAGGTCGGAAGAATTCTGGCGAAACTATCATTTGATTCAGCTAATTGGGACGTGCTGAGTCGGTACGCAACCTCCCGATTAAAGGGAGAGCAGATGTCAGTAGAAGACGCCGATCCAGCAACACAGATTCTCGCTGAATACATAGATTCTAATATTGATTCTGGAGTCGAGGGAGAAGGCTCCGGCGATAAGGGATGGGAGAAGGAATCCCAAAGATATAGAGAACAGGCTATGGAATCTTTCTCCTCAGCAGAAAGTATTCAGCAATGGGCAAACAAAGAAAAGCCGTGGAAGATCGCTAATGATGAGACAGGTACGGGGGTTACACTCGCTGAACTATCTCTAAAAAACCTCGATACTGATGAGATCGGTAAAATCATCGCCGGACAGTTCAAGCTACCTGATGCACTTTCTCGCGAGAAGCAAACAGGGACAAAGGGGGCATTCGTAGTCCCTCCAGAGCAATCAAACAGCAGAAGAGACGCGGATGCATGGTTCTACTTTGAAAAGCTAGTAGATTGGGATGCCGTTGCCGATCACGCACTCGGCAAACAGAACTCCGACAAATCCGCCCAAAGCAAGCCTACACAGATGGCGATGCAAGCAATTTCATCTTCGCTTGCTCAGGATGACGGAGAACTGGCTGAGAAGCTAAAGAACTACAAGCCAAGCAGAATTGTAAATATTGAGCTGAGGGACAAAATAAAAGCGCTTCCAGAAATTCGGGACTTTATGGAACGTGGGGAGGGTAAAGCGATGAAAGAAAACCTAGATCAGAATCCCCTTTTCCAAGAACGAATTAAAAAAGTAATTCAGAACTCTTTAAAGTCAGGGGATTCGGAACTAAACGACCTTGTTTGGGAACTGAAAATAGATTGGCGAGATCCCAACTGGAAGCAACAGACCGCTAAGCGGTTGACTCAGAACTTTAACGTCAGCCCTGACCAAATCAAGCAGTTAGGCTTGTCTTAATGCCACTCCCCCCTCTCCCCTCCAGCTATCAATCGCAGGTGTACGCCGCGATCGTCGGTGCGCTTCCCGGTCGCTGGTTCCACAAACTCCCAAGCCAGACCTCTCCTCTACATCCGCTGCTGTGGGGATTGGCAGGAGTTTTGGCGCATGTGCGACTGAGCTACGAGCGATCGCTTGCAGCGGCGATTCCGATGCGGAGCGGTGGACCGTGGCTGAGTTTGCACTTGGCGTCGATCGGGCTACGGCGAAAGTCTGGGGAGACCGACGAGCAAGCGAAAACTCGCTATCAGTGGGAGTTTAAGCCTACTCGTAACACTCGAATCGGGGAGTTGAATGCCCTTAGCCATTACTTAGGAGTGGAGCCGCCTGAACTGCGCTTAGAGGGCGATCGTAGTTCAGGGCGATTTGGTCAATTCCGCGTTGTGATCCGCTCCACGACAAAGAAGTGGGTGGATGTTGACTTCAGCTTTGTAGGGGAGTTCGTCCGTAAATACGTCAGCAATGGCATTATTCCCTCGATCGATGTGTCGATCGAGCCGCTAGACAACGAGGCTCTTTCCCTACAATCGCTTCCACCGTGGCGATTCTCACACTCGTTTCCCATGTCCCGCACGGTATTAGGTCCGTTGTGGGAGCGACCAATACTCATTTCACCAATCAGACTGCCATTCGCGCGGGTGCTGATTGCTAAGATTGCGCCAGAATCGTGGCGTAACTACCGAGGGCGACTGGAAGCGCTGCTGCGAGATGCGATCGCGACGGCTCCTGGAGCGTTGTTTCTCTACATCAGCGACCCGATCGCGGCTCCATACCTGACGGCAGCCTACGACCTGCAACTGACAACCTCTGACCCCAACCAGACATTCCCTCCTAAGCCGTGGGTACCAGACGGTTATCGCTTCACGCATTCACTGACTCGGATTGCACCGTCTGATCCAAAGCAGGTTGCTGCGCCGTTCCTGTCAGTCAGCATCGAGCCTTTAGTCATTCCGTCTGCACCACCTGTAAACCTGCCCGAACTGCATGAAATCTACAGCCCGTTTCCTGGTGACACTCAAACGCCGGATAACTGGGTCGTTCACTACGAAGGAGTGTCGTTCACTCAGTTTAAGGTTCTCCGCTTTCTAGATGTTGCGCTTCCAAACCCTACCCTAACCAGTCCACGGCTTGACGCAATGAAAACAGGTCCGTGGACGCTAGCGATTACCGAAGGCAGCACTAGATGGGGAAATGCGCCACCAAATGGAACCCAGCTAACCGCTCTCCCGTTTACGGAGCGATCGCCCGACTCCATCTGGTGGACGGACGAGGCAGGCAAGGCGCGATCGGCAACGCCGCTATGGGATGGACAGGCTGTCTATCTGGCATTGGAATTTATTTACCCCAAAGCTGCACCTCGAACTATTCGAGAGTTGGAACTGCGGCTCCAAGGGAATCGAGTGGAGTACAGACGAACTGCAATCCCGGTGGACGATCGGGTGAGTGCAGGCTTTATTTTCAAGGTGCGTGCAAGCGGTGTAACCGTAGCTTGACGCTTGTTCGCACTCCCCCTAGACTAAAGGTAGATTGCAGGTTTTTATCCACGCGATCGCAATACTACTTCAAAGCAGTTTCCAATAGTTGGAAACCGCTTTTTGCCATGCCTGAAATCAATATCAAAGCAAACGACCTGGAGATCCTCTGGGTCGAACCTGGCGTGGACGGCGGAGATCCTGAGACGGATCAGCGCGTCCCTTCGGCTCAAGAGTTGGCGGCAGCTAATCATCTGCACCAGTCCAACCTGAAAACGGTGCAGGAGATAGAGCGTCCGGCGGGACTGCGGACTCGTCCAGCTTTCGATACCACTGGCTCAAAAGGAATTATCCTTCCCGCAGGTCTAGCTCCCTACGCACCAGGACATCCCTCGATCGCTCCATTTGCGAGTGATGTCACGGTTATGCTGCCGCCCTTGGCAGACGCAGTATCGAGCATCTCTCGCTACGATCGCCTTTACTTGATGACGTTTGGGGTTGTGATCACGAGCGCGATCGATCCCGATATTCTGCTGACGTTTGAATGGGAAAACCAGAGCGGTGCAATTCAAACCCTATCAAAAGAGAATACTCGGCGGATTCGCAGCGTGTGGGCGATCGTCTGGAGTCAGGGACCAACCACTGCCGCAGATGTAGTCGGAGCAATGTCGTCTGTTAGCGGCAAGAAGGCGCTGACGGTGGCGAAAGGAAACGTCGGGATAACTCTGAACACGACCCTACGAATCTACCCACTCGACCCAAACCTAACCGACGCCAAGACGTACTTTATAGTACAGGACACGCTGACGCTAATCGACTTGTGTCGAGTTTGGCGGGTGCAGAACTTCACGCAAACAGGCTATATGTGGGGGCGCGGCGGCGAGAAGCAGTTTGAAACCGACTTTCACATACAACCCACCTACCGCTATGTAGGGGACGGGTGGGAGGCGTGGGACAGCCGATCGAGAGAAACGCTGCGGCGGATTTTTCTGGGGCTGCCACTGATTGAATCCCCATCCTATGATCGGGCGGTGCAGAACCTGATCAACGGGCAGGTTGGCGTTAACCTGGACGCTCCTGGGACTGCGATTGCGTCTCCTAATGGAAGCACAGCGCTAGCGAATGGGCAGCGAGTCAGTTTTACCAATCAGCGGATTGTTCAGAAAACCTACTGCCTCCCGGTTCAGACGATCGACGCGAGTGGATTCGCGCGAGCGACAGTACCATTTCAGACAAACTCACCTGTTGGTGCAAAATTCAGCCAAGATCTGGCAGACCACAAGGTCTACAAAGCCAATGGCGTTGACGTCACCCTCGACGGCACAATCACGGGTTTAGGAGGGTCTGGAGCGCTAGTCTGGACCGCGAACAGCAATGCGGTGGTTGCGGTTGGTGACACGGTTTATGTCCAACCTGGAATCAGCTATCCGGAGGGATCCGGGTTCGCGCTCTCTGGGGAAATCGAGAAAGTCTATTACAACAATGGACTGGTCCTGAACACTGCCAACGTGCGAGAGGCAAGCGTTAACAACCTCAACGCCTACACAAATCCAGCATCCGGGGAATCGTTTATTGCGGTTCTGGGGAAAGAGAGAGCCGCGCTGCACTACATTTATCAGCGCCTCACCATAATCAGTTCGTCGGCAGGCGTTGTAACAATCCCTGGCACCGTTAACGGGGCGATCGCCTTCATCTCTGGACCTAACGCTCCGACTGGGCGAATCGATCGACCAGTGATTGCAGGGTTAGCCCATAGCACGAACTACAGCGTTCTCTGCTACTACCCTCCCAAAGCAACCGACAACTGGCAGTTCCAGTTAAAAACGTCGCGGTATGCGGGGACGGGAGAGCGAGCCTTATTAGACGGTGCCCGTGTCGCAACCTTGCCGATCGCGATTGGGCATACACAGGGCGGTGGTAACAGTACGTTTCTGGCGGACGGCGAACTACAGTACGAGGCGATTTCGTTCCGCCTGCCTGCAAACACGCTCAGCAATGCAGTTAAGCACGTCGTTGCCAACTACCGAATGCAGCTAGCGATCGAGGGAGACATCGGCGCGAACTCGGTGCGTGAACTACCGCTTTCGGCGGCGTCAGGACTGGTACTGCCGCGATCAGGGATGACGTTGGCAGCGCCAGCAGCATCGTCCGCTCAGTCAAAAGGTATGGCGGTCAAGTTGGCGAATTCAGCAGGTCAAGCGCTTGGCATCCTCAAGCTGCCGATTCAGTGTGCTCAGGTCTATCAGTTGGTTGTTGCGTTTGTCGTTCTGAAAGATGGCGAGCGGCGATTATGTCTAATCACGCTGAACGAGGGGGACACCTCCGCTCCTTCTGGGTGCCGATTTGATTCCGATAGCCCGCACTTTGCTGGCGTTGACACGTTCGCGCTCTATTAATGGATTCCAACCTATTTCCGACTGAGTATTCCAACCTCTGCCCCAGCACGCAGGTTGAAGAGGTCGATCGCGTTACTGAACTAGAGCAGAAGCTGCTGATTCTGCGCCATCAACATCTCCTCGAAACCAAAAAGCAAGGGCAGTCTATTGCGGAGTTGCAGAACACGACGCTGATTATCGGTAACATGCTTTTTCCCTCGCCAACGATCGCCCGATCCTATTTGGCGGGCGGGGAAGAGTTAGGGATTCACGGTCAGATCGACAAATTTTTCCACGCCTCAGAGCAGATTGCGGCTCAGTCCTTCGGGCTAACTCAGGCGCGTCATCGTCATGCGGCAACTGCATCAAGCGCGAAAGGCTACTGGGCAGGTGGAGAAACCAATTATTCCGCCACAAAGACTGCTAATGTCGAGGCGCTGGTATTCGAAACTGAAGCGAAGGCAAACGTTGCCGCATCTTTGAGCACGCCAACTGGATATTTTCGAGGCGTCCAGAGCGCAACCAAGGGATATTTCGCAGGCAGTATCGGTCCCGACTCCGGGAAGATCGAGGCGATTACGTTTTCCTCAGAAGCGATCGCGCTGCTAGGCGTGTCACTTCCAAGCGTGATCGGCGGCAGTACAGCTGTCCAAAGCGCAACCAAGGGATATTTTGGCTCCGGCTGGAACAACACCCGTAACATCAATACGCTGGTGTTCTCAAGCGAGACCACGGCGAACCTGAGCGCTCAACTAACTCTGCCTCGATTGGAAGGTGGTCAGTTTGCGTCGGGGACGACCGGCTATTTTGTGGCGGGTTGCGAGGCGGTGACGTTTGTCGGAACTCAGACCATTGATCGGATTCTGTTTGCAACTGAAGCGTGCACGCTTGTCGCGAACGCTCTAGCTTCCTACCCTGAAGCGGACATGGACGGCACCGGCGGGATGCGGAAAGGCTACTCGTGGGGAGGAGTCACGATCGGGCGGCGCTACATCGACGGATTTGATTTTGCTAGCGAAACGATGGCTCCTATTGGCTCTCAGTTGAGCCGTGGAGGTCGTTATATCACCCCTGCCACCAAACTCTGATGCAATATTCCAGCAATTCAAACGCCGCATTAAAGGCGATGATCAGATCCCATCCAACCTCGGTTGGGCGGTATCGCTTCTGCTGCCTGCAAATCCGCGATCGTCGGGCTGCTCTGAAAGCGCATGAGTTCAGTCAGCAGAAGATCTCCGCGCAGCTGCAGATCAAGGCAGCATTTCGTCAACGAAAGAAAACTGAGTCTGTTTCGGAGCACGATCGAGCGGTGCATGACGCCGAACTCACGCTGCTGGAGATTGAAATTGAAGAGCTAGAACACGGACTACGAGAGGCTCAGGACTTGGAAGCCGATGCCATCCGTGAACTGCAAGTGTGCGAGGACGCGATCGAGGAGATCGTAACAGGCAGCGGAATTCCATTCCCGGAACTCTCGGAGGCTGAGTTTCAGGTGCTGATGGATGCCGAATATCAACAGAAACAAGCGAGGTGGGTAGCAGCAGGGATCGTCGCGCCTCGGTTAGGAGTTCCGGTTGACCGGATCGAGGCTCTGCTAGAAATGCCTTCGGATGAGCGGCAGCGAATCCTACAGTTGAGTCACGAAATTCGCTACTCGTTTGAATCCGATGTACAACAAGTGACTCGCGGAATAGAACAGGAGGCGATCGGTGGGGCTGATTGATGCACTGTGCTTCGATATGGTTGGGTCATTAATCACTAGTCAGGGGATTAATCCAACTTTTCTGCGCTACACGATCGCAAACGCGGAGTCCGAGGTGAATGGTTCGTGGCGATTGTTCACAGCAGCCGTTCATCAACCGCGATTTACGAGTACAGGCGCAATTCTACTGGAGCAGAGTTCTACCAACTTGCTCACTTACCCGCTCGATCTACGTCACTCTAGCTGGGTGAAGGGCTCAAGCATTAATGTTCTGCCTGACTTAGTGCAGGCAATGGATAACAACTATCTAGCGGATGTGGTCAGCGTGGCAGCCTATACGGGCAACGACGCAGCTAACACGCTAAGCAAATCGTTCACCTTCGGCTCCGGCTTGGGGTTCACCGTCTCAGCGTACTTGAGCCTGTTAGGGGGGCGACTTGGGGCACAGGACGTGCTGCGAGTGACGGGAGACGTAGCATCGCCGCAGTCTATTCAACTGGGAGGAATCTTTAACGATCGTCCCGGTAACTACCGACCCGTCACCTTCACTTTCAAGACCGCTGGCTCTCCGCCTGCAACCTACCTTGACGCCAAAACGCAGCGCACCGTTAATTTGGAACTGTACTGCCGTAATGCGGTATCGCTAGCCTGGGCGGGCGCTCAACTGGAACCGGGACCGATCCGGACTACGTTTATTGGGCAGACGGCGCAAATCACGAGCCGCGATCGGGACTACCTCAACTACCCCAAATCTCCAGTTCAAGGACTCAGCTCGTTTCTTTGTTACGTCAATCTAGAGGTGTGGCGCGGCAACGGTGTGATCGCCACGGCTGGAAATTTCGTTTTGGAAATCGTCGGTGGCAAGGTGAGGGCGACCTGCGGCGTCGTTACTGTCACAGATCCAGATCCGTTACCAGACCGCGCCAAAATTGCCGTGCGCGTGTCGCAGGGACTGACACGAGTTTCAATCTACGTCAACGGCGTGATGAAGGCGCGCGAGACGTTATCGAGCTACACGGCAAACACCTCGACGCTGACGATCGCGGGTGAGGGCGTGCGGCAGATTCGATGCTTATACTTCTTCAACCGCGACGTTAGCGACGGCTCAATTGATGTGGGGCAGTCAGTTCTGGGAGAGCTTCTGACACTGCACAGTCAGGATTCGCTGCTCACCGATCTGGCGGAGGGATACAGTCGGATCGTGCTGCCTCGGGTGCGGGTCCCGGCGAAAGGTGAGACTGCTGTGCGCTATCCGCAGTTTCAACGCGCTTCGCAAACCATCTCCAGCATCACACCGGGAGGAGGCGCGGTTGCCCAGCAGGACACAATTACAGTACGGACGATCGCTAACGCCGCTGCCAGTCAGACCGACTCAGTGACGATCAACGGCACCGTGTTTGAATTTGTCTCCGACGCCACTCCTACCCCAACTGAGAGTGCGGCGGGGTTGGCGACAAAGATCAACACAGTGCCTAAGGCACAACCTGTCACCGCGACGGCGACGGCGGGGAGTTTCACTATCACAGCCGATGTTGCAGGGGATGATTTTTCTGTCTCGGTCTCTTCTCGGTTGTCACGGGAGGCAACGATCGCCAATCAACCGGCGACTAACACAGTCGCAGTTTCAAACGCGGTCGATTTCACACGAGGTCCCGCGCAAATCTTTCGGGACTACGCTTTCGTGATAGATGTGGCGATCACAAATGTCAACACGACGACTAATCAGCTAACGTTGACGACTCTTCCAAACTCGCAATTCGCTCTGATTCAGCAAGGGGACACAATCTTGCAGCCGTCCTGGAGTCTCAAATGTGGCCCCAACAACGTGTTCTGTCACCACCTGGAAGATTTTCCCGACATCCTCGTGTCTGGAAAGTCTCCTGAAGGTTTCCGCTTTAGAAACACAGGGCTAATCGAGCGACAGATCACGCCCTCCGTCAAAATTACCCTGTAGCTGCTGTGGCTGAATACGTTGTAGTTGATAACCGCCAGTACGTCGAAATCGAAGACGGGGTACTGGTGCCGGTTAATGTCAGCCTCTCCCTGGAAGGGGGGACACTCGTCAAGTTGCCAACGTCGCAGCTGGAGTCGCTGACGAATCCGATCCTCCCAAACTCCTTTCCGCTACCCGTCGGACAGGTGCTGGATCTTAAGGAGGTCGCGGTCCTTAACCTGCCCGACACCTACAATATCGGCAATTTCCCGACAGGTTTTGCCTGCTCCAATCTGCCTAGCGCCTACCCTCTGCCATCCTCGCAAGAGGCACTGCTCAACGGTATTGCCACTAGCGTTACTCAGTTCACGAAGGGTGCAGGGAACGTCGATGGCAATACGCTTCGTGCAGTACTGGTAACAAACCAGCCGCGCCTCTCGACTACGCTGCCCAACGCCACAATGAGCCCGATCGCCACAACTGGCGCAGGAGACAAGACGCTGCTCACCCCGTCAGCGGGTAAGGCGCTAAGGATTTCTTCGATAACGGTGACGGCGGCCAATGTTGTAACAGTCCAGCTAAAACAAGGAACAACCGCCGAAGGACAATCGAACCTGTCAGGCGCAATGGAGCTATCTGATTTAGTGAGCGAGTTTCCTCGCACGGTCGCGCTGCTTGCAGATCGCAGTCTAGTCGTAAACGTCGGCAGCGCGATCGGACTGAACGGATACGTGACGTGGTGGGAGGAGTAGCGACATGGGCATGATTCGAGGCGTGACCAGTATCGATGCTCGATCGCGAACTCAAAAGCGAAACACGATCGTGTCTGGTCGCGTGAATACAACTCTGGCAAACTATCCACCTAACTGTCTTGAGGTGCAGTCAGGGTTGACGGTACGGTTGGCAGCGTCCGCAGCGAGTCCAGTTATTGTCACGTTCGCCAACGGATTTCAAGTGCCTGCCGTCACGGGAAGGAGCCTAGGAGCGCAAGACTTCACAACGGCGATCGTCTCGAACCTGACAGTAACAGTTCCCGCGAACAATACCAGCTTTATCTACCTCGATCGTGACAGCGCAACTGGAGTAGTCACTCTTGCATCAACGACGGTCGCGCCTTTCTACGGCAGAAATCGTCCGGCATCGCCTGTAACCTCTCAGCATCACTTCGACACGATCGCCTATCAGATGAGTCGCTGGACGGGAAGTGTATGGACCACGACGCAGCGCGTGTTTGTCGGGGAAGTCGTTGCCGGAGCCTCTACAATCTCATCGATCACAACCTACGCCTACGCCGGGCTGTACGAGTCCGACTGGGTAACAGTTAGCGCGCCGGGTGCCAGAACGATCGAGTCCCTGATGGGAATGCCAATTAATCAGTCGCTGTGCAGAATCCTGCTTTTGGGGCGAGTCAATAGCTCAGATTCAAGACCCTCGCCCTTGGCAGGCTACTACTTTAGCAGCGGTGACTTTGGTGCGTTTGCGCTTGCCTCAACAGCGAACAATCCACGCATTCAACAAGATTTCTACGTGGGGACATACCCCTATTACGATGCGTCCACCAGCGCGTGGTTGACTTCCGCAGACATCAAAGCGGTGTTTGAGCGAGGCTTCTAATCCTCGCTGATTTTGCTTGCTATCCCTACCCGCACCTGAATCAGGTGTGGGTTTTTGTTTAAATCGAGAGGAAACTATGGGACACACAATAGCAACAGCTATTCTGATTCTCTTAAGTCTACTGACTCCGTACACAACAACGGATTCGGTTTCGGCTGGAGTTGACGATTACTATCGGTTTAATCTGTCAAATCCGACGGCAATCAATGTTGCCATGTTTGGGCTGACTGACAATGCTGACATTGAATTGCTCGATTCAAATGGTGCTGTGCTGCCTGAACCAGATAACAGCAACGTAGGTTTTTCGGAAGCCGTTAGACCTAATCTTCGCTCCGAAAATACAGGTAAATCTACTGAATCTCTGGAGACGGTTCTTAACCCAGGAACCTACTACGTACACATCTACACATCAATTGACAGCCCCGTTAACTATGCGCTGAGCATTAGCGCGTCTGAGGGAAGTAAAAAACTAAGGTTGCGTAGCCGGGTAAGAGTCAGTGGAGAAATCGCCTGGACTGACTACGTTGGTACGACTCAGCAAGGTACAGGCACAGGTCCGAATGGACCATTTGGAAACGCGAACATTTCTGGACAAGAATTTGAAATTGCCGCTGTTGCTGACTTTAACCAGGATGGGATTAACGACATCCTAGGCACAGCAATTCCAACCTCTCTGTTCCTGCCGAACCCAAACCCAGACGACAAAACCGGAAGGTTAGGCATCTGGTTCCTAGACGCGAACGATAAGGTTACGTCGGTCGAAGAAATCGGCACCGTCAACCTGATCGAGCCGACAGGCACTCGAATTCTTAGCTATCGAGAGGCTGTATCGGACGCGGGCGACATCAATAAGGACGGCACTCCCGATATTCTGATCCGCAACCTGTATACAGGAGCACCTAGCCTTCGACTTTCTAACGGAAGCTACCGGAACTACACCGAAGTCCCGATCAATCAGGGACTAACGCTGAATCAGGACTGGCGGGCAGAGGCGATGGGCGACCTCAACGGCGACACGATTCCAGACATCGTGTGGCACAACATTTCTTCTTCTGGAGGAAGTGTTGGTGTTTGGAACATGAACACCGATGGCACCTTTACAAGTCAAACCTTTAATCAAGCCGTTCCCACAGCGGACTGGCAAGTGTCCGGCGTCTACGATGCAAACGGGGACGGACAGAATGACCTGGTATGGCTGAATACATCGACGACCGAGCGAGTTTACTGGATTGTCGGTCCGAATCTGACTCTAGTGTCTTCTCCATCTATTAGAGCTGGGGTTTCAGGACCCAATCCAGCCGCGAAAGACCGTGTTGATGTTAAGCCGACGAGTCTACCCGTGCAGGTCGATCGTGTTGGCAGTACCAACGCCACCGCATTTGATCTGAACGATCTAACAAACTCGACCTCTACAATTCGAGGCGAGTTGGGCGGCTCAGATACAAAGGATGTGTACAAGTTCACGACAACTGGAACCTCTCGTGTCGATTTTTCGTTTCTCCTAAACCGAAATTCCAGCGGGCTTGCAATGCAAGTTCAACTCAAGGATTCCAACGGGGTTGTATTGTACGACACGATCCCTGCTGGGTTGGATGGATACAGAGTTTTCGCTTCAACTGCGGTGCCATCGCTAACAGCGGGGACTTATTATCTGGAATTTACCATTCCATCTGGTGGACCGCTAGATAGGTACATTTTCCAGGTCAAATCAAACAGCCTGCCGATCGTCATTGGTGACAGCGCGACCACTGTTGCGTCGATCGGACCAGGCACGGATGGCATTGATGCGGTCAACAGCGTCAAGATGGGCAGCAACGTTTACTTCTTGGCAACTGCGCCAGGTGTTGAAGGACTGTATAAGACCGATGGAACGGCGGCGGGCACCAGCTTAGTAAAATCCCTGTTGCCTGCATTCCCATATGACTTGACCGTGTTCAATAACGCCTTGTACTTCCCGGTGCTTGACCCAGCCAAGGGTGTTGAACTGTACAAGTCTGACGGTACTGCTGCAAATACAGTACTGTTCCAGGACATTAACCCGAACGATGCTAGCTCCAATCCAGCGTTGCTTGTAGTCTCGAATAGCCAACTCTTCTTCACGGCGGAGGATGGCACTAATGGCGTTGAACTATGGCGCACAACCAACGGTACTTCTGCGTCAATGGTTAGTAATATCAACTCCGGGGCAGCCTCGTCGAACCCCTACGATCTAACTCCAGTTGGGTCAATGCTGTATTTTGCAGCTGACAATGGCACGAACGGAGTTGAGCCAATGCGATGGAATGGAACCGCCATTCAACTGGTGCAAGATATTGTTTCAGGTTCTGGCTCGTCGAATCCATCAGGATTCACGGCAGTTAGCTCAACCGAGGCTTTCTTCACGGCGGATGACGGCACGAATGGTCGGGAGCCGTGGCGCACGGCTACAGGAACGCTGAGTGCAACCCGAATCGGCAACAACATCAATACTGGTTCTGGCTCCTCAAGCCCGACGGAATTCACAGTGCTGGGAAGCAATGTTTACTTCGCGGCGACCGATGCATCAGGCGATCGTGAATTGTGGAAGTCGAACTTTGCCGGAACAACAATAACGCGCTACGCCGATATCAACACAAGTGGCTCGTCAAATCCTGAAGAATTGACTGTTTCCAACGGCAAGTTGTATTTCAGCGCGACGAATGGATCGAGCGGGTACGAGGGATATGCGCTAGATGGAACGAATGCTCCAGTTTTGCTAGGCGACATCAATACGAGTGGGGATAGCAATCCTGGACTGTTTACGAAGCTGAACAGTACGGAAACGGCGTACATCGCCTTCAAGCCCGACATTGGCTATGAACTGTATAAAACGACAGGCAGCGCCAATTCTGCAACACTGGTGAAAAACATCAATACAGGAGCCAATGGATCGATTTCAGGGCAGGATGTTGGGTCGTTCCCATACCTGTTTACGCCGTTGACTTCGACAACGCTCACTTTCTTTGGCTCAACCAATCTGAACGGTAGTCAGTTGATGACAACTACGGGAACTACTGCTAGCACCAACATGGTGAAGCAGTTGAACACCAATCCGCGATCGCTCCTCAATCCAAGCACTCAAGCTGCGTTTATCACGGACGCGATTAATGGTCAGGTCAATGGACCGCAGATTGCTGCTGTGCCAACGGTTAACTTTGGGACGGAGCCATGGGTGATCGGTGCAGACGCTCAAAGTAGCTTCATGCTGAAAGATGTGAATCCCGGTATTGCGGGTTCTGAGTTGTCTAACTTCACTGCCTTCAATGGAAAGGTCTACTTTGTGGCGACTGTCGACACGTCGAACGGTCCGAAGCGGACGCTTTGGGTCACGGATGGAACGGTCGCGGGGACCCTTGAAGTAGCAGCAACGAACGCGATCCTGAATCCTGACAACTTGTTGGTTGCGTTTCAGACCGGGCTGGATTCGACAGGAACCGACCCGGATTCGTTTTTCAACATCAAAGCGGTGGATAGATCGGCGGCTCCAGGCAACTCCTTCTCACCAAAAGCCAATGCACTGTACTTCACAGGGCAAACTGTTTCTGGACAGACAACGCAGACGGTGTTTTATCGACTGCTGGAGTCGGGAGCGCTGGAGACGATTAAGGTTATCAACTCGACAGGCGCGCCTGTGTTGTCGATAAATCCGGTAAGTTTGGGAGGTGCTGTCAATGTATTTCTGCTATCAGCCGATGATGGCGTTGCAGGTCAAGAACCGCATCGAAGTAATGGCATTCCTGCTTCAGCGGGTGGCATTACCGAGTTGTTGAAAGACGTAAATCCTGGATCTGAGGGGTCTTACCCTTATGGCATAGCATCGCCTTTTGCCCATAATTGGTATCCTCGCCCAATTATTTTCAGATCTTGTCCTGGAGGCAGTGGCACTTGCGGTCCTGATACGACGGAAGGTACTTATCATGGGTACCTGACAGGTAGGGGCACTTTGACCGTTTATTTTGTTGCGGATGATGGAAGCTCTGGTTTTGAACTTCTGCAAACTGATCTCAGGAAAGACGGGTCTTCTAAACCCACTCCTCCGACTGTACGACGCACAACCGTTGATTTCAACACTACAATTGCCGACCCAGTTGTAGGAACTCGAAAGGTTGTTTTGGAAGACGGACAGACCTTAGAGTATCCAGGACCCAATTCATCGAATATCGCACCGGATTTTGGAACAGCGTGGAATGGTTTGTGGTTTGGCGCTTATCGAGACCAAGAAGCTTACGAATTGTCTGTCCTCTATCCACGACGTTCTGTAGCCGGTATTAACTTTGACAATCCCACAGCGCCAGAATCTTGTGGTCGGGTATCCGAGTCTAGTTGGTGCGCATTTGACCTAAGTAAAGCCTTGCGATTAAGGAGGAAGAATATTGCGCTGTCCCCAAATCAAGGCTCTGCTCCAGGTAGTTTCTCTAGAGCATTTGGGGTTCCTCTTGTGGAGAACCCTCCTTCCTGGGCGATTGCAGGAGCTACTCTATTCACCGCAGATGACGGCAGAAGCGGCATGGAGTTGTGGAGGGCAAAATCTCCTGATGGTTACTATCACTTGCAAGCTTTAGGCCCTGACAGAACTTACCCGTATGAGCCTGATGTTTTTGACCAAATTCAATTTGAGCTTGTCAAAGACATTAACCCCTCTGGGGATTCCAATCCTCGAAATTTCGTTGATCTCAGTCCCTCTAATTTCACTAGTACTTCGATATTATTCCTCGCTGACCAAGCAGACGGCACTACCGATGTTTGGGTCACGAAAGGAACCTCTGGTACTACAAAACTAATGCAGGATTTAGGGTCCTTGAAACCGCTAGGAATGACTGTGTATTACTCAAATACCACTCGGAAATACACTCTGAGAGTGTTTGTATGGGACGACCAGGCACAAACCTTAAAAGTCGTTTCAAGCACGTTCGACAATTCTGCTCTACCTAACTTCTAGAACAAGGCAACGAAAAAGCGGGGCGATCGCCCCGCTTTTTGCTCTAGTACTTCACATCAGACATTTCCCGTGATTCACATATCAAACTGACCCCACCATGACGGAAATCATGGTGGGGTCAGTTACGGCAAGGAATTCTGCATTAGCTGGCAGCGCTGTCCTCGCTAAAATCGCGGCGCGATCAACGGTATCCAAGCAGGAACGCTTGGAATAACTCAGTCCAACTAAGCTTTACTGCTAGAGGTTTTTGATAGAAATGAGAACACTCCTTTATCGACTGTTACTCTCGGCAGTTATAGCTGCAAGCTTTCTACTAAACCCACTACCCGCCCTAGCAGAAACACCAAGTATTTATCACTTAGATACAACTGCTCTATACCTAAACAACAAAGAATTAGGTCGGTTTATCTGTGAAAGTTATTACAACAATCTCTCAATTGTTAGAGTGGTTTTTTCTAGTCCCCGCAATGCCTTTGATACAAGTACAGGACAATCTGTGCCAGAGTATTTTCTGGAAGGTATGACGGAGAGCAGCCGGATTGATCTAACGAACCCGCCCTATACGATCGCGTTTACACCTGCGCAAGAATACGTCACACCAGACGGCACGACCTATGCATTCGCTCAATCGTTTACTAAAGAGAAAGGCAAGATTCGACTGGCGAAACTATATGCTCAGATGAAAGTAGATTCCCCCTACGGGGTTCAGCTTCCGGTGCTTAATAGTATTGGTAAAACGCCTGTTGTTAAATGCGGCACTCCAGAATTAGATGATACAAACGAACTTCCAGAGACTCAGCGAAATATTATTCCCTCTAGAGGGCAAAGCATGCAGAGTCAGGTTTGTTACACCTTGGTCCTGCCTCCTGTCTTTAAAATTCCACTAGGTTGCCGTCCTAATTGAAAACTAATATGAGTCTAAATCAACAGTTTGGCTACTTCGACATCCACCTTGACTTTGCTTTATGGTGCTTAGTGAAAGATGGGCTGGTAACACCACCGTTTATTCACCACGCTTCGTTCAAAGGAGAGCTTCAACGTATTGGGTTTAGTGAGTACGTTTGGCATGAATGGGCGTATGAAATTTCAGTTACACACAAGCCTACTCTGAGCGATCTACCAGCAGCGACCGCATCTGTGTGGAGAGGATTCCCTGACCTTAAGCAAGCTCTTGTCAAGGAATGGGA
Source organism: Leptolyngbya sp. FACHB-36 (assembly GCF_014695955.1). GTDB lineage: Bacteria > Cyanobacteriota > Cyanobacteriia > Leptolyngbyales > Leptolyngbyaceae > FACHB-36. The sequence goes on from NZ_JACJPG010000189.1 coordinate 101,156, forward strand.
AATTTATCAGCAAGCAGCACAACAGCGATCGTCTTTGTTCGAGCAAAAGGTACTAGCCCTAGGAAAGGTCTCCTCTCTAATACAGTTAAGGCTGTGTCTGTCGAACATTCATCAGGTCGTTTTTGTCCACTATCCAACAGCAGTTAAGTATCTACCTAGCCAATTCGAGGTGTTGGGGCTAGCGGCAGACTTAGACAAAGAACCTGCGTCTGATTACTTAGGACTTCTAAAAGAGGCAATTCAGGATTACCAACCAAAGGACTACTGGAAAGCGCGCCGTGCCGTCGAGCTTCCTTAGATGCAGATAAGTATTAATTGTTCCACATACAGATTTACTGGAGCTTACCAATGGTTCGCGTTGTCTTATTGCTTGTTCAGTTTGCGATCGCCTGGTGTTTGATTCAGCCGCCAAGTTATGCTGCGATCTGTCCAGGAAGGTTTTGCGGGGTTGACGCGATCGTGCCGCCATCTTTGTTAAAACCTCAGCCAAAACCGCCATCCGTAAACAATCCGCTATTCTTTTCACGGGATGCAGGTTTTGACCGTCAACCACTTGATTTTTATGATCGAACGGGAGATTTAGGCGAAAACACCTTTGGAGCCGTCGGAGTGGCGCTATCGAGAAAACCTAGCGCCCCGATCAAGCTAACAATGCTTGGCGGTGATTTCGTCACGATCGATACAGACGGCAAATGGACAAACGGCACCCAGACAGAACTGCTGTTCACGCCTCAAAATTGGGACAAGCCTCAAAAAATCGCTTTTTTAAACGAGGTTGATGGGTCTACGTCCGACCGAAACGTCAGCTTAGTTTTTGCTGCAACAGATAACAAAACGTTTACGCCTGTTTTTGACTTTGGTCCGGTTGCTAATGACTCTCAGTACAATCCTGACCCAACAAAGTTTAATATTCGGGTTGACTTTAGAGGAATTGAAGGGGATGCGCAGTGGACTGCCGCAGCGAAAGCGACCATCCAACAAGCAGCGAATGAATGGGCAAGCCGAATTAACAACCGTTATCCAGGACAACGAATTCGTACTCCTTACCCTCTGGCAGGCAATATTGCAAAACCACCGTTTGATCAGGTTTTGGTTGACACTTATAGCGATGATTTGGTCGTACTGTTTTCCAATTCGGAGTTAAACCCGCCACCTTATGGCATAGGAAGACCGCTGGCGTATATCAATAGTCCAGCGATCGGGCAAATCAAGCTACACAAGCCATCTTACGTCAACTTACCAGCAACTTCACTGAAGCCAACAGTATTGCACGAAATCGGTCACGCACTAGGATTGGTTGGCAAGATTCCTGTCGGAGCAAGCCTCATTAACAAATCCACAAGTCCAGCCGTGTTCACCGGACCCTACGCAAAGTCGGCAAACAGCAACCAAAATATACCTTTAACCGTTGACCTAACACACCCAGGTCCAACCATGCCGTCTGTCATGAACGACAAGCTCCGAGACAACTACCAGGTGCCTAGTGCCCTAGATTTCGCACTGCTGGCGGACCACGGCTATCGAGTCTCTGGAATCAACCCCTGAGGCGGGCGCTGATGGGTGTGATCGGGGAAAGCTGGCACAGTCGGAGCGTCTGGCGCAGAATGTAATTTTTGAGGTAGAGAGGGGTCTACATACCGAAAATCCAGCAACACAGAATACACTCTTCGGATATTGGTCAACGGGTTTGACTCGTTTTTTATAATCTGAGTTTGTGGTTCAGCGGTACTCATCGCAGCGAAGATCACTATGTCTAGCATCGAATTCTCCAAATGTAGGCGGTGGGGAGTGGGGTGATTGACTTCTAATACCTTAGGTAAATTATGTACGCTCTAATTGGTCTGATTCTTGCGGCTTCTTTGACGGTGCTACTTGTATTCAATCACGTCCGCATCTCTGCCTCCGAAATCTTCAAACATCTGCCAGTCTCCAGCACGAGCACGCACCTGATTGCGGTTCAGGATAGTAACCCCGTCCTCGATCGCGCCAACCACTTTGGTTGTACCTGTCCTGCCTGCCAAAACTTGATCTCCCAACTGCAAGGCAAGCTGCCGCCTGCTGCTTGACGATCGCATCTCTCTATTAACTCCCTGCGGAAGCATTTTATAGGTCGCCTGGCTTCCGCAATGTTACGGGTTTTTCCGTGTAAAAACGGAGAAATCTAGGGATTTCATGAGTAAAAATAATGGAATCATTTAACCCCTGACCGTCACTTATGAATTCCGGTTTTATTAAACGCCCGCCGAGCACTAAACCTGTATGCATCGTCGGACTGGACGGCAGAATCCTCGTCAGTGAAGGAAGTGAGCTATTCGGCATCTCTCATGAGCGATCGCTGTTAGGCAACTTCCGCGACTACATGAGCACGTTCGATTTTGAACAACTAACGAGCAAGTTATTACAGCGTGGCGAACTGACTGATTACCCTAGTCTTGAGGTTGTTCCTCGTGGACGGGCATTGATCCGCAATCGCTGGAAACTGATCGAGTACAACGGACAGAAATGTATGTCAGGGGTGGCGTCTACTGTTCAATTTCTCGATTGCGACTTTGTGCCACCTGAGCCTGAAAAGTGGAATATGCCTGCGGGTTTTGTTGGGGCGATCAAGCGCAAATTTGGTATTGAGCATGAGCGAGGTTGCCAGATCTGGCTAACACGCAACAATAAAGGTAAAGAAGAACTAGTAATTGACTGCGAGGAGAAAGCGCTTGCCGATCGCCTCTTCGCCCTTCACCGCAAACTCTCCAGGGTTGTGCAGCTATTTGACGTTCCCTATGTCCAGATAAGATTAAGGGGTGAACTAAGAGATCGGTTCACCCCTGATTTGTCTTTACTGGAGCTTGGCAACCCTATTATGGCACCTACCAATACCAACCTGGTTTTACCCACTACCAGCGTGAGTATGACTGTTCACAACGACTTCACCTTTATCCCGGACGAGGCAATGTTGGGATTGCTGGTCTCAGCAGACCCTAATCTAAAAGTCATTAAGTGGGATGACGCAACGGGTGGGATTGGACTGGCAGCGGGTGTAAACTGTGCTCAATCCAGCGGGCTCTCTCCTGGTGAGTGGATGCATCGCCACATGGCAGTCGAAGTTCAACCAGGGGTCAAAACCTGGATACCCGAAGAGTACGATCGCTTCAAGAGCGCACTGTTTGAGCACACGGCGATCGACCACTTCGAGTACCGAGCGCACCTCTACGATGGCACACTCGTCAGGATGACAGTTAACGCTGCTCTGGGACAATTCAGGAAGAGCTTAATCCGACTAGTGAAAGTGCTGGAGTGTACGCCGGTTTAATTTCCAATAGTTGGAAACCCCCCTACGATCGCGGATGATCCACGATCGTAGGGGGGTTTCCTGTCTTCGTTGCAGATACTCCCAACAGGTGCGACCAATAGTCGATGTCGTTGTACTCCCCTTCGGAGGAAGCAACTCGATTCGCGATTTTGAAGATCGTATCCACCGTAGAAACTTGAGCGGGTTCCTCTAACAACAGTGATCGCACCTCGCTCACTGGCAGCTCTAGATAGTTGGCAAACGCCTCAGGCGTCATTAGCTTACGTCGAGTCATTTCGGCGTAGAGGAGCGCTCTGACGACGGGCAGATTGGGATCGGGGATAATTGCGATGATACGGCTTACAGGTGCCGCAGGCGCGGGAAGGCTCATTGCGGTGCGAACTCGACGGACCCCGATCGACAAAACACTAAGCGTTGATTCAATCTCACTCAAAACTTCAGGGATTTCGCCCTTCAGCATGATTTGAGCGAGAGACGGTGGTTCCGGCGGTGCGGTATCGTCACGCCCTTCCAAATGTGCTCTGGCGGATTCTCGTGCCCGCACAGGGTCTGTCGAGAAGCCCATGCAGATGCCGATTCGCTCTAGAGTCGGGTTCTCAAGTGCCTGCTTAACTTCTTGAGGATCTCCAGATGCCCAGTCTTGTAGCTGCTGGGGGGAAAATACTCTGCCTTTATACCCCAGCTGTCGCAAGCGGGTGTTCAATTCTTCTGCCAGATCGCTGAAGCTAACATTGCCCGCGATCGTTCTTTCGTTGTTTACAAACTGAGCCAGTCGGCGGCGATAGTCATCATCTACATATCCTTGTCTTGCCATCTGAGGAACCCGGAAACACTCCATCAGATTAACCTAGTTGGTTGTCAAGAGCAATTAAAGCGTTCTACCACAGCAACGACGCTTCTGATAAAAGATTGGATAGAGGCAGGTGAAACACGTGGAGCTTCGCTTACCTTGTAATCAGATCAAAAGACAGTAAAGATGCAAACTGCTCACAAAGTCTTTTTATCCGCAAGTCCCACTATTTTTGCTTTAAGTTGTTTTGCCCCTCATCTTGACGCCCGACCCAATCTTGATCGAGCGGGAACCTACTTCTTCTGTAAAGATAAATTGAATCTGAAGGAGCCCTGCATCATCGGCACTGGATATGGCATGGGCTGTATGTATGCAATTTTGCACTGGCGTGACGGAACAAACACCGCTATAAATAAAATCAGCCATTATCCAAACCAGAGCACAGTTGCCGGATTCTGTTGCTACACAGCGGATGGGAAAGGGGCTATTGCTGTCTACCGCGATCGGAAGTTACAGTGATCGAGAATTACCGAGAGCGTCCTGACCTGTTACGAAGTTAAGAAGACGAGAAACAGCATTTGCTACAAGCTCTGAGCGCGATCGCTCTTTTGATCAAATTCAAATACGTGAATCACTATGGGAACGCCGGTAGGAGACATACAATTTTGGGTTAAGCAAGAAGGTAAATGGGACTGGCTTTGGATGAGTGACTACGTCATTTCGCCCAAAATCCAAGTGCATCGTTTTGGAAATCAAATTCCCTTTCCTGATGGATTTGAATGGCTGGAAGGTGCCGAAGTTCATGTAATTCCTCTAAAGTCTTCGGACGACTGCGTTCACAAGCTTGTCACGCCAACACCTGTTAACGTCATTACACCTGATTTTGAACGGACAGGGGTAAAGATGCACCCGTTTAAAAAGTGGGATTGTGTTTTTCAGGATAATCCCAACTTCCAATTGAAATATCGCCCTCTCTTCTTTTAAACTCATTGCTAATTGGTAGGAAAACACCCTATTAAAGAGCATCTGTAGATTTTGACCTTGTTCCGATTCAAAGGAACGATGTTGTTAGCTGGTAGGTTTCTTGCACGTCCTGGCGAAGTTCTAACAGGTGTTTTCTGGCTTGAGTTGGAATTTCTACACGTTACCGTTGTCTCAAGTTGCTGCTGTTGTTGTCTAAACCAAAGTGTTCCAAGATTTACATCTTCAAGAGCTAATATGAACTTTGCGTCACGAGGCTGACCGTAGAACTGGGTATCAACAATACTATAAAAAACTTGATATACCCGCTCAGGACGTGTCGCTAGTGTATAAGGGTACGTTTGCTTTCCAAACCTTAATAGTGCATCCGTCCTGTTTTCAGGTGGGTTTGAAAAAGTTAAAGAACTATTTCTAAAACCTGGATTTCTTAGGGCAAGCGTCGGTTTACCGTCTGCCTCATTTGCTAGCTGTCCGTTCGTCGAACCTACTCCCAATATTAGCTGGGCAGATAGCCCTGCTGTTTGGCAACGAGCTTCACCAACTCGCTTGAACGTCACAGATGGTCGCCCTGCGTTTGTCGATAGATACACGTTGGAAGGTGCCGCGTGAGCAGAGGTCGGAACAGCAGTGAACAAAGTAACCAGCAAAGTCAACGCAATCAGGAATCGTCTCATCATGGGTTTACGACAGTAACGACGCTTCTATTTTAACAATTGTGATTGTCAATTATAAGTAAAACTTGAATCTTCTTTACTTCCAAAACTGCTACGTCCTTTGCGACGAATGCATCCAGGACCGATCGCATTTTCAGAACCTCTGTTTTGTTGTGGAAATTTCAGACAAGCCGCTTGTCGAACCTCTGTTTATGGCTTTTATAGTACTAATGTTCTAAAATAGTTATTGGCAGACAACTGCTACTCTTCTCGTACCTACCAAAACACGCTACCGCAGTAGCCAGATGAGTTGACGTATGGGAAGATCACACTACAAGGCTGTTGTTGACATATGCAAGGAAGGAACGACTCAACATCCAATGTGACTCGGAGTAGTGACCACGCGACTCTGACCATAAACATTGAGGGTCCATACTTTCCACTTGCGAAGTTTCGCAGGGCGCTAGACAGCTTCATTGATTTGCTCACAGAAATTGACAAAGAAACATCTGAAAACGGTGACCTCACTGTCGAATGGGCAATCTCATCAATCGAAACTGGCAGCATTCACATCACGGCTGTTGCAAATCCGGTTAACGAGGAAATACATCAATCTAGACCTAGCCAAGTAATCGAAACCATCACCCATGGGATCGATCAGTTGCAAGAGTCTCCTGTAATTCCGACTGGTTTTAGTGAAGCAGCCCTTAAACACACTAAAACATTTAGTGAGCTTGTCGATCCGGACGACTTTGCTGAGATTCGACTTAGAAGCAATGGATGGACTACAAATATTGCTCCACGCCTTGCTGGTAATGTTGACGAAATTACTAAGACAACTCAAAAATTCTATGGCTCGATCGAGGGAACGCTAGTTTCAATTAGTGTGGCTGCTAGGCAAGTGCTTGGTATTCGTAGCTCGATCGAAGGTAGAACAATCCGATGCTATTTCAAGGACGAGTTATTTGAAGTCGCTAAGGAAGCACTGGGACGCAGAGTTTATGTTTTCGGAATAATTCGGCAGCGACAGCATGGACCTAAAATCAACATTCAGGTTGATGAACTGAGAATCTTGCCGTCTGAAAACGACATGCCGAGCGTGAGCGACATTCTAGCTAAGTTGAGGGGTGGATAGTGACAGATAGACAACGCCATTACCTCGACTCTGGTGTATTTTCAGGTTTTCTTAATGGTGAAGCAGAACCGGAAAACTTCCACGAGTGTGAAAATGTTATTCGTGCGGCTGAACAAAAGCTGATTCTAGCTTTTACGTCGGCATTTACAATGGCAGAGGTCGTTTATATCAAGCCACGACCAGGCACTGAGTCTCTTCCAATCAATGTACAAGAGGAAATCATCTCCGACCTTCTCAACAGTACTTGGTTGGAGCGAGTAGCCTTTGAGCCAGATATGGCTGAAATCAATCGCTACTTGATCAGGCAGTACGGCGAGGGAAAGAAGGGTTTGAAGCCATACGACTCACTTCATCTTGCGACGGCAATCCGAATGCAGGTTGACTACTTTAATACGCTCGATGATGCGCTGATAAGGCTTCTTCCTTCTTCAGTCAGTTACCCTCCCCGCTATCCAAAACCAGTAATTATCCAGCGTCCATTTGTGGATAATTTTCAAATGGGACTGCCCTCGCTGTGAGTGAATGGTTTCACCGGTAGGCGAGTAGGTGAGGTTGTAAAATTGGGCTTAGTGAAAGGGCACTCTAAAATCAACCCTGGGAAGACACTTCCAGTGGAGTTTCTGTAATGCAAATACCCTTTTTGGGTATCCAACACACCTGCAAGTAAACATAGTTCATCGCACTAGCTTCCTAGTGGCGTGGTACGCAAGCCAAGCTTCAAACTGAAGACGGTCCTCATAGATCCGGCAATCTTCTTCCTGGGGTAAGAAGTGCACCTCAACGCCCATATATCGAGCAAGTGAGTCAAAGAACTCAATAGGGCTATACTTGCCGCAACTACTCAAGAAGGGTTGTTTCAACTCTTCTCGGAAGGTAATGCCAGCGATCGTTCGATGGGACTGTTGAAGCACTTCGTTGAATTGATCGAAGTTAAATGACAAAGCCGATCTCATACGCGATCGACTCTCCTGAGGCAAGACTGGTTCCAGAATACACGCTAGTACTACAGTTACAATAGTCCGGACATTTTTTAAGCGGAAGTAGACAGGAAGGCTACCCATCGACTAGGGTGCGAGTAACAACACAAACACCGGATGGATAGCCAGATGGAAGCCATTGTACAGAGCCTGCTGGCAACAGTGGGCGGTTTCGCAAACCGCAAACCAAGTTTTTAGTCACCCTGTTCTCAACGATTCTGATTGCAGTAGGCAAAGTGAACTTCACCAACTTGAGCCGTTACAGTGCGTTGAACGAGCGCACCTACCGACGGCAATTCGAGCAGGAAGTCGAGTTTGCCCAGTTGAATCGCACCTTAGTTGAGCAGTACACCGACCCAACCCATCAACTGTTGGCGGTGATGGACTGCTCGTTCATCGCTAAAAGCGGCAAAGCCACTTGCGGGCGTGACTGGTACTGGAACGGCTGTGCCAACCGAGTAGAGCAGGGCTTAGAGGTCTCGCTGATCGGCGTAGTCGATGTCGAAGCGCAAACGGGCTATGCTCTTTCAGCGCAGCAGACCTTTGCTCAAAAAGACTTGCCAGACCTGACGCGGATGGATCAATATCTCTACCACCTCGATACGATGCGCTGTGAGTTGCCGCCTAGCGTCAAGTACTTAGCCGTCGATGGAGCCTATGCTAAGGAGAACTTCATCACTGGAGCGGTGCAGCTTGAGTTGCACGTGATCAGCAAATTGCGCTGCGACGCGAACTTGCGCTGGCTCTACATGGGTGAGCAAAAACCGCGTGGCAGAAGACGCAAATACGACGGCAAAGTCGAGTTGAGCCATCAGGAGCGATTGACGTTTGTTGAGACGCTACGGCCTGGGGTGGATCTGTACACTGCCACTGTGTTCCATGTTTCGCTCAAGCGCACAATTCGATTGGCCTATCCGCTGAATCGCAGCAATCCGACAAAGCCCCGGTTTGTGGTGTTGTTTTCGACCGATGTTGAGCAAGACCCGCTTGAGATCTACCGCCTCTACAGCCTGCGCTTTCAGGTGGAATTTCTGTTTCGTGATGCCAAGCAGTTCACCGGGCTGGCCGATTGTCAAGCCCGTGACTGCGTCAAATTGGAGTTTCACTTCAACGCCAGTTTCACCGCGCTTAATCTTGCTAAAATCGAAGCGCACCAACAGCATCATGCGGGCACACCGCTGACCTTCTCGATGGCAAGTATGAAGCGACGTGCCCTCAATGAGCATCTGCTTGAGCGCTTTATTTCCAACTTAGACCTCTCACCGAGCGTGATTAAAGCTCATCCCAACTACGAAAAGCTCAGGAATTACGGCATGATTGCCGCTTAAATCCTGTCCGAACTATTGATTTATAGAAGATTGAGATAAGGCAAATCAGTTACATTGGCATATCAAACTGTTCTGGGAAGGGATCGCTGACGAGTTGACTATATCCAGTGGAGCCGTAAGATGTTGGCGCTTCTGCTGAATAGCGGTACTGAAACGATGGAGGCAGTGGGAACCAAGATAGATAATTGAACGTTAGGCTGTATGAGCAGCCGCCACCCAAAGTTTGACCTTGTGCAGTTGTAGAACCCATTTCTCCTATAACAATAGGTCCTGCCATTCTGGTAACGCTCCATACTTCTGCCCTCACTTCAAATTGGTCACAGGACACAGATTTGGAATCAGCGATCGACGTTGTTAGCTCTCCTTGAACGGTGTGTGAACGAGTTGTAGCTAGAGCTGCAATTGCGCCCGTAACACCTAAAGCGACGACTCCAACGAAGAACAAATTACGGGGTCTCGAAAACATCGAATTGACACTCCTTCCATAGTTCAATCAAACTTCTTAGTTTTTGGAGACGATGTAAGTCTTGGTGATGTTCCAGAAGTGGAGTTTAGCGATGCAAAAAAGTGAATTGAAACTCAAGAGCGGAATAAAGCCATTTTTTCAAAGTTAGCCATGCCCCAAGTTTGAAAAAAAAGATCCACTCCACGATTAAATCAGAGGTTGAGCTTCAAAACCTGCTCAAATTCTGTCCGAAGTATTGATAGTAGAAACTAAGAGATTGAATCTAGAAATATAGTTAATTGGGAAATAACTTCTCCGTGTTGCAGGCAGGACACTCCGTTGCTTTGATGTGTCGCTCGATCACTCTCTCGATCGCTCTGACAGTCTCGGCATCTAGCCGCCGCAGTCCCTGTGCTCCCTTAAACGTCATTAGTTCAGGCAACGCAAGAACGTTACCGAGTTGGAATGCGTAGCGCGGATTTTGCCAGTCGCCAACAGCGCGTTCTAGCTCTGTTTAGGCTTCAATTTCTATTCCTGTTCCTATTGCTTGAGGGTGGGAGTGCCTCATAACCCGGCAGTCAGTTAATTCACAAACTGCGACAATTGCCCCTAACGGGTAGCTTTTGACTTCACAGATGCCGCGCTGATGTGAGCCAGACAGTTGAAAGACTTGATCAATGAGGTGTAATCCTTCTGCATCGACCTGACGTTTCGCGGCATGGATTGCGATCAAACCTCGGTAGGCGGTGTACCACGATCGGGTTTCATATTGCTTCAACCTCCAAGCAATGAAAGATGCCCACGGTTGCCAGAGGCTTAAAATCCGAATCTCTTGACTTGTAGGGTCGATCGAGGTAGGTGAGATCACTTGCCCATCCTCTCTTTGTCTGGCGTGAATTCAACTAGAGATTGCAATGTGATGTCTGCGGTTCTGCCCAGCTTACGAAGGCTCATACATAAGGACTTCAGCGTATTGCCATCAATGCGTGGCTGCTATGTTGGGCGTAAGCAGTACTGGTGGGTGGTTCTCATGCGGCTGGTTCAAAGAGCAATACTGAGGAGGTAATTGCTTTCTTTACCTCATTAGCTTCCAGACCCACCTCCCAATAAACCAAGAACTTTTTGAGCATTCTCTGCGATTTGAGACAGTTTAGGATCAGATGCTGCAACGTAGATCCGTGTTAGGATTGCGCGAGCCAAATTACGCTTTGATATTGACTCTACCCTTTGACTGAGTAACTCAAGTTGACTAACTAACGCCTCAACTTTTTTAACCTGATCTTGATCCTTTGCCTCTAGGTCTTCGATTCTAAGTCTTAGGTCTTCGATAAAGTGTTCCAGATTACTCCTGATTTCAGTAACCTCTTCTTTAGTAGCTGCCTCATCTGCGACTTGAGCTATGAGTTCTTCCAGATTCTCAAGTTGCTGGTGTTGTTGTTCAATCTTTCGGTCTATAGGTTCATAACGAATCTCTTCAAGCAGTCTCCCGACCCAGGACTCAATTGCCGTAATCATTTCCGCTGAATCAGTTAAAGTAATTTTTTCGTTCTGAGAAATTTCACCTGGACAGAATTCAGCCTCAATCTTGAACTCATGTACCACTCTTGAGCTAGTAATGGAGAATATGTTTGGCTGACTATCTACAGCAATTCTTTTCGATTTCTCTAATGGAATCCTTGCTTGAAAATACTTATCCTGTTGCAGAAGATACAAAACTTTCAAAACTATATGAGAACGATTTTGCTTTTCATCTATTTTGAAGTCTTGGAAAAGTAAGGTTGGAGGGTTGTCGAGGACTCTCCGAATTTCCTGAATGAACTTCACGCGTATTGTAGACATCTTGAAGTCTGTTCTCCCGTAGTAAATATTTAGACAGTTCTAAGGCTTATTCTAAGAACCTGTTTGAAAAGCCCTCTAGCGTGTGTTCAACTACCCTGACCACCGAGGAACTAATACCAGAGAATCAGGGTTCTGGAATTTACGATCACTTCGTTCACTGCAAGTAGGGACATCAGTGAATTGATCGCGAAGCAGGACTTGGCGGGTAGCTGCGATCGCTGGCTCAAAGGAAGTGAGGGCAAGGACAGAGGATCAAGAGTGGATGAGTTAAGCATCGCTTTCATCCTTCTCAATCTCACTTTTCTTCGGCTGACCACTAACGGTATATCTACTGGGGGGCAAATTTTGATCGGGCAATCCTGGAATATTGGGTTTTGGAACCCCTGGAATTCTCGAAGTAAGCAGGCTTGGGGGTATATGTGTTGGTGTGTCAAAACGAACCCCAAAGTCAACACCTAGTGCTCGCTCAATCCCTCTAAGGACTTCCTCAGTAATATACTGTCGCTCACCCTTCTCAATCTGATACCAATAAGCAGTTGAAATTCCAGCTTCGGTCGCAAGAGTTTGAGCAGATTTACCGCTTGACTCTCGAAGCTCTTTGACCTGTTTCTCTAATTCAGGAACCGACACCCGGATTTGCCGTACAACATCCATTAACATATGCTCGAACACCTCCAACTATTCTACGCGGCTTTACTGCACCTTTAGTATACACCAGTTGACAACAGCAGTATACAACACTAGTATATGAATAAGACATAGAGAAAGCGCCCCGGTCTGGACAACTAAAGCGCTTTCCCATCCACCCCTTACGGAGCTATCCAAATTATGACTCAGGTTCTCGACTTACACACGATTTCCCTACGTCCTCAACCCGTTCCCCCGCCTGTTTACACATGGATTGACGACTCTGAGACAGAGGCGATCGTGTATCAGGAAATGGCTCATCGGTCCCGCTACGCTTACGACGTACAGGTGCAGCGTCGTCATGGGCGCACCCAGCTATTAGGCGCGATCGAGTACAACGAGCAGCAACAAGTGTGGCAGGTCACTCATATTGAGCGACAGACGGTTGTGCCCACTGAGTTTGCGTTTATGACTCACAGCGAAGCGGCAACATACCTGCACACCCAAATGCTTGAACGTAAGCGGCGTCAGCGGTTAGCAGATCGAGCTTTTGCTTAATAGCGTTCACGTTCCGGGGGCACCCTTCCGCCCCTTTTTTCTCCAAATTTCATTATGGGCAGGACCAAGAACACGCTGAAAAATTGGTAGATGCTGCCTATTGCTATCAAGCGGAGCAAAAAGCTTGAGAGCTAGCGATCGTCCTTCTCCAGCGCTCTCCGTGTTTAATTTCGGCAAATACTCCTGAGATTCAAGACCTACTGCAACTGGCAAGACAGGTAGCGCCATGATCGAAGTCAACATTGAAATTCCAGAAGAAGTCAAACCGCCTCAATTCCACTTATTCCAAAAAGTAGTATTCCAAGACATCCACTACGAACCTAAACAACTTCTAGTTGGCACTGTTACCGGAATGGCCTGGGTTGCTCCCTTAGAAGCGATCGCGGAAGATCTCAGTTTTTGGGGGTGGAAGTACACCGTTTCTTATATCTACGGTCTGTCGCCGGAAGAGGCGCTTGATGTCAGAGAGACTGACTCTGGTATTCGAGAAGATGCTTTAAGTCCCGCTGCTCTATGACTACTGAAACCGTATATACAACCCTTGGCGAAGGCACGATCGTTGCCAAGGAAGCGGACGAAGAGGGCAGCGTAATCGTAATGGTAGAACACCCAGACGGCTCGATTGGCACCTACGACGACGACGAAATTGCGTACTAAGCCCCGAATTTTTTGGAGTTTAACCATGATCAAAGCCGATGATTTTTGGGGAATTAAACATCTTCCCGACGTGCTGGAAGTGTACGGCGCAGTACTTCCAACTGCTCCTGAGGAGCTTTACACCGCGATCGCGCAATGGAAATCCGAAGACCGCCAAATCGAAATTGTGCCCTTCCCTCCGGCATGGGTTGGGACCGGATACGGCTACTACGCCCTGCTCGGAAGTCGTAAATCTAGTGCGGGTCCGATCGACGGAACGGTATACGCATTGATCGCGTGCACCGAGACGGACGCCGCTGAGTTTGCAGCGCGACATCAAATCGTATTTATTCCAAGACTGGTCTCTCTGCCCTGCTAAACGTTTTCGATCGACGAGGATTGTCCGGTTTTCGTACATTAGCTAACTGATTCGATTTTTTGAGGTGCATCTACTAAGTCCACCTACTGCACCCAAAAAATGCTGTTCTCTAACATTTCTCTTCAGCTCGCTCCTCAGCCACAGACACGATCGACCGTTTCCAAAAGCCTGCCGCCACTGGTTCAATTTCCCCTCTCCAATGCCGACGCCGCCTTGATTCTTGCCCTTAACGAAGGCGCTTACATCTTCGGTCAGAAACCCCATTAAGTCTTGAGCGATCCTTTGGGGCTTATGGCGATTGCTCTTTCCTCTTCACCACCACCAACCCCATGCAACTCAACGAATATCCTTCGGCGATTGCTGAAGTTTCCATACGGATCAACACCCTGGAAGACCGAATCACACTGCTGCAACAAGCGATGCAGCGAATTGAGGATGAAGTTCGACACGCGACCGCGTTTGACAGAACCCTTGCCGACAGCGACCAGCGCAACGCAACTCTGGCAGCGCAGCTTGGGTCAAACGAAGTCTTCCAGGACCTGTCCGCTCAGCTGCGAGAAACCTACCCGCAGCGAGCTGAGCTAATGACCGAAGTGGCTCGCCTGCGAGACGAGTTCAGCGTCGCCAAAATTCAGGCACAACGCCAAATTGCCGAGATGGAGCGCTGTCGAAATGCCTGAAGCTCTGTTCAGCTTGTTTTTGGCGATCGCTCTGTTTGCAACTCCCTTTGTCGCTCTATCTGCACCCGAAAAATAATTTGGCTGTGTTCCCTGTCCCACAAGCAATTTTCTTACAGGTAGCACATGCAAATTTCGGTTCCGCCCGCGATCGAGATTATCCAGACCGCCAAAAAACTGCCGACCAGTGGTCATCGTAGTAGCGGGCGCACGAAGCCCAGCAAAACACAGATGATCGCCCTTTCTAACCGCTATCAATCGCTTAAAAGCCTTGCCGAGAGCTATATCAAGGCTTTTAAGGATGGTCCAAACGCTTTTTGGTTTACGGTTGACAATCATAATTAAAAGATCCTATGGTCGTTTCAGAGCAACAAAGCAACAAACCAACAAACCAACATGCTCACCCAGCTCCACGTTGATCTTCCTAAAGATCTTCACGCAACGCTTAAAGCGGAAGCGGCACTTAATCAACAAACCCTCAGGGAGTACACGATCGCCATCCTGCGCGATCACTTAAACGGCAACATCCGATCAAATCAGGCGTCCTCTTTGCCCTCAAAGTCATGACTCAGTTAGCTGCTCTAGAAACCACACAAACCATTGACTCACAGCAACGGCTGCGTGAGATTGCGATCGACACGGGGCGTCGAGTGCGTCGAAGCGTGTGGGACAACTACCAGTCAGGATTGAACCTGATCGAAGCTCAAACACTTCTCAAAGGCGAAGATCGCTTTGTGCAGTGGTTAGAGACAGAAGCACTACCCGAAATTGAAATCAGCAAGTCTCAGGCGTACAACCTGATCAACAACGCCAAGCGGTTTGAGTCGTATTTTCGGGAGTTCACCGAAGCGGAATTTGTAGAGTTCGGCAAGTTGAGCCAGACCGCGATGAACCTACTGGGGTCTCCGAGCACACCCGAACCTGCGATCGCGGAGATTGTCTCTCAGATCAGGAGTGGGCAATCCATCAACGCTGCCGCTGCGCGTCGTGCAATTGAGAAGCACGTCTCTCAGCACACTGCTGAGGAAGTGCAGACGCTCTACGCGGAGGTGGGGGTTTTCCGGGCGACCGCTCATCCCAAAATGCCCTGGATTTTCGAGACGGAAGGCTACTCTAGAGCCTTCCGCTCCCTTGACGAGGCAGCAGAGGCAGCGGAGGGAATCCGGCAGACCATCACTGCCCGAAGGCAACAGAGGGAGGTCGCTACTTGCAGCAGATGCCGTCACCAGTCCATTGACAGCGACTCTTTCCGCTGTGAGGCAACCACAACCACCCACCCAATTAACAGCGATCCGGGTGCTGCTGGCTGCCGTCTGTACAAGCCGCAGCTGCCAGTGGCACCTTTCACCCCTGCACCGGTCTCTGTGCTTGAATCCGCTGAGGAGCTTCCAACAGCACCTTTTATCTCTGCGCCAGCCTTCCCGCCCACTGATGAGTTTCCAATTATTGGAAAGACAGAGCGAGTTCCTTACGACTTCTACTCAACACCCAATGGAGTGGTCCAAAGCCTGCTTGAGCGCGTGTCGATCGCAGGGCGAGTCATGGAGCCATGCGCGGGAGATGGCGCGATCGCTAAGCACTTCATTGATAAGAACTTTGCCGACTGCTTCACCAACGATGTGCACGTCTACGAGGGGTTCGACTGCGATTGCCATCTAGACGCTGCAAATGGAGATAGCTGGGAAATCTTTTCGAGCCAAGGCGAGATTGACTGGGTGATCACAAATCCCCCTTACGGTAACGACCTGCCGATTCAAATTCTCTCCCACGCCTGGAATCATGCACAGGTCGGCGTTGCTTTTCTGGTCCGCCTAAGTTTCTGCGAACCGTGCGACAGCCGTCGGGAGTGGCTGCAATCACACAGCGATCAGTTAACCCATTTGATCACGCTTAATCCCCGCCCAAAATTTCGTAAGGACGTGGCGGGCGGCGACCAAGTGACCGTCGCCTGGATGGTCTGGCAGAAGAACTTCAGTTGGGAAGCACTGGGGGTACATTGCCCATTCAGCTTTGTGAACTGGACAAATTAAGACTCGATCGCGCTTCCACAAATGATCGAGTCGATTAGGAGTTATTTATTTTCGACGGTGATTTATGGTATCCCAGAACGCCAAAACCAGCAAAACGACAAACGCTGATTCCGTCAGAGCCTACCTGGTAGAAATTGGACAAATCGATCTACTAACTAAAAATAGGGAAGTTGAGCTAGGCAAGCAAATTCATCAGGCACAGCCCTTATGGACGCTGCGCGAGGAGATGGAGAAAACACTCCAGCGCACTCCCACCCGTGAAGAATGGCAGGCTGCCAGCGAACTTCCCGCTAAAGAGTTCGATCGACGACTACATATTGGCAATAGAGCTAGGGAAAAGCTAATTGAGGCAAACCTGCGCCTCGTTGTCTCGATTGCCAAGAAATACTTGAATCGCGGCGTATCGTTTCAGGACCTGATTCAAGAGGGGTCGATCGGACTGATGCGGGCAGCGGAAAAGTTTGATTTTACAAAGAACTGCAAGTTCTCGACCTACGCGCACTGGTGGATTCGTCAAGCGGTGACGCGGGCAATCTCGCAGCAGTCCCGCACAGTTCGACTGCCTGTACATTTGTGGGAGTCCGTTGGCAAAATCCGCAAAGCCAGCAGACAGTTTCATGCTGAGAACAATCGATACCCAACCGAGCGTGAGCTTGCCGAATTACTGGAGTGGTCGGTTGATCGAGTGCGCCAGATTCGTCAGCACAGCCAGCCAATTGTCAGTCTAAACACCAAGATCGGGCAAGACGAGGACACCGAATTGCTAGACATACAGGCAGCCTCGATCAAGCCGATCGACGGCGGGCTGCAACTTGATTGGATGCGTGAAGAAATTGCGGCGCGAATCGAGTGGGCTGTCAAAGACGACCATTCCAGCGAAAAGGCACGAAATATAGAGATGTTTCGACTGCGATCTGGACTGGTAGATGGAAAAGGCTGGAAGCTTAGCGAGATCGGCGAGGCTTACGGAGTAAGTCGAGAACGGGTGCGCCAGATTTGCCAAAAGATCGATCGCCAACTTCGACAAATTGCCAGGACTCAAGAACTGGACACCCATTCAATTTGACCACTATGTCCCGACAAACAAGACTTGACGCGAGGACGATCGAGGCGCTGCTGAAGCATGTCGAGAAGCGTCCTGGCATTTCCGAACCTGAACTGGCAGTCTGCCTTGGACTGAAACCCTGGACCGAACGAGCAAAAAAAGATAAAGCGCCCTCAAAAGTTCCGAATCGCCTACTAAGGGACACACTCAAACAGCTAGCAGAAGAGGCTGTAATTCAATACAAGCAAGACCAGTTTGCGACTCAAGGTGAGCCGTTTAAGGTGTTCCCAGCGAGCTACAAACTACCGCAGAAGAAGAGGCGTTCTCCATCTGATAGCTGCCGAACGTACACGGCTTCGTCTGAAAAGATTCGACAGTTAACTGCAAAAACGTCCACAAAGATTGCGCCCTTTCGACTACTTGGGAAGCCCGTTATAACGGAAGATGAGAACATGAAAAAAAAGCCTGAGAAAGAAAACGGATACGACCTGCTTGAGCGCTGCAAACAGAAAGAATCAGGGCGTCGATCGCCAGATAGTTTGAAGGAGGCTGTTCGACGCGCTATTCAGAAAATGCTTGATTCAGGACAGCCTTGGACACTAGGAAAAGTGTGCAGCTATGCGGCTGTCCCAGAAGACTACCTGCACAAAAATGCCGACATGATGCAGGAGTTTGGTAGGGCATTAAGCCAAATTCAAAAGACCTTACTACTGCCGGAACAACTATCTCAACCCGCAGCTAAGGAGGCTAAAACCGCACCAGTCAAGACAGAGGAGATTGAACAACTCCAAGAGCTTGAAGAAGTCAATCGGGATCTCAGAACTCGACTAGCGGACGCCGAAGCGCGCATTCAACAACTTGAGCAGGATTTACAGGAGGCAGCGCGACTGCAAGCGAAGATCCGGCAGTTAGAAACCGTAAACGAAAGTTTGCGTGATCGCATCGGGGCGATAGAAGGTTCATCGTACTGCTCTGACTCGCAACTAATTGCCTGCCTTGCGGATGAGGAGATCCGTTATCGCCTGAAGGTTAAGCAATGCACTCAGGAGATTGAACAGCTCCAAGAAGATGTAGCAGTGTCACAGGCAGTTGCAGATGTACTGCGAAATCTGATTGAGCGCAAGCAGTGGGACGCTATCGAGACGATCGACGAATTTAGCGGAGGCAACCATGTTAAGCCCTGAGCAGTTTAAGCAATACCTGGCGATCGAGCAGGCAAAACTCTTCACCTTAGAGCGGATTGCAGTGTCGCTGGAGCGCATGGCTCCGACCGACCAAAAAGCACCAAGCTGGACTAAACCACTGTCTGATTTTCTGCAATTTGACTGGGCATCTATTGGGGCAACAGTGGTTTCAATGGACGACAGCGGTCCCTCGATCGTCGAGTGGAATGGCAAGCAATTCTATCGACGATCACCAAATAACCGATTCGGTGAAGCTATCTGGTTCTCCCGTTCTATTGGAGAGCAAGATAGCGAAGGAAAGACGATTTACGAACGGCTAGTTACGTTCAAACTATTGACTGAAGTTGAGCCGATCCCTAACAAGGTTAACCGAGCGATCGAGTTTGCATCAAAGTCTCAACAAATTAATCCGAAGACAAATCCTGCTGCTGTTGTTTTGAAGGAGGATCTGTCTCATCTGATTTCTCTAAGTGATTTCCATTTAGCAAGACTTGGATGGGACAAAGATCAGGGACGGGAGTATCTAGAAAAAACCTACAGAAAGCGATCAAGACAACAGCTAACTGATGAAGAGTTAGCAGACTTCGTGGAGCGCCTTTCAAGGCTGCCATCGAACGTGCCAACGAACGTCGAAGGGGCTAGAACGTGACAGGCTGCCTTTACGACGCCAGAGAGCGGCATGTTTTTATACCGTCAAAGTTTGATGACTTACCCTTAACGCTTGAAGCCTATCGAGTCTATTGCCACTTAGCTCGACGAGTCAACAAAGAAACTCGCACCGCCTACCCCAGTTACAGCGCGATCGGTGAGTCTTGCTTTCGCGGTTCTTACCCCAATTCATCGGCTTCATCTCTAAAGGCAAAAGCAATTGCAGCCGTGAAAGAGTTAATTGATTTTGGTTTGGTCAGGAAGGAATACCACAGCGAAGGCAAGGAATTCAAGCACAACGTCTACCACTTGACTCCTCAAAACGAATGGGTCACGCCTGAAGAAGCTGTCAACTCCTGCAATGTCAGAAAAGGACGGCAAGGGCTCAAGAGGGGGGTGGCTAACGGGGATAACCACCCGGTTAACGGGGATAACCAGGGGGGGTGGTCAACCGGGATAACCACCCTGGTTAACGGGGATAGCCTACCCCGGTTAACAGGGATAACCACCCCGGTTAACCCCACAGTACCTAAAGGAAACTCCATTGAAGGAAACTCCATTGAAGGAAACTCCATTGAAGGAGATCGATCGCCAAAACGCGATTTGACAACACCTTCCAACCTGATCGAATCCCGCGCTGTCGCGCGTGAAGCGATCGAGATCAACGGAGTAAGGACGGATTTAATTCAACCGGAAGTAGTCGAGACTCTCGCTGTCAGTCCAGACCTCAAATCAAGCCTTACTGGTCAAGTTGAAAACGGCTTGAAGGGGACGATCGTTCCGACGTCGCGGCGCAAACAGAAAAAACAAAAATCATCGCCTGATCGACGACCAGAAGCCTTTGAGCAGTTTTGGGAGGTCTACAGGGGCTTTTGCCTTGAGGTCGGTAGTGAGGCGGGACGACGTACCGAAGCTGTAGTTGCCTGGGATGCCCTGCTGCTTGAGGACTGCTTGGAGGCTCTCCAGGAAGGCACAGCCTACTACGTCGAGATCAAGCATGAGCAGTTTTTACGGAAAGGTGAGGCGATTGGCGTCTCACACGCCTGCCGTTACTTACGTGATCGCAAGTGGCAAGACGCCCTGGATTACAAGCGCCGCCAAGTGAATTCTTCTCCCCTGAGTTCCGCAGACCGACGTGCAATGCAAACCTACGAGTCCGCGATGGCGGCAATTGCAAACCTGTAATCCATGATTGACAAAGAAGTTTTTTCCAAGTGGTTCACTATCCTGTCCGAGCGATTTCGCCAATCGTTTAGCGGACCCACGATCGCGGTGTACTACGAATTTCTTGGTCCCAAACTCAGCACCGAGCAGTTTGAGGCGGTTGCGCGGTACTTGTTTGGCGGAGACGGAAGTTCGCTGCCATCCCCGCCGGAAATCGTCAGCTTGGCGCGAACGCTGGTCCCAGATCCGGCGCTGCCTGAAGCGCCTCTGCCGAAGTTGTACTGCGAGATGACGCCAGCGGAGCAGGCGAACTACCGCCAGGTGATCGATTGCTTCCGGGCGATGCTAGTTGAAGTTGATCCCAAATTTGCCAAGTTCGGTGCCGAAATCATCAAGGCAGCCGTCGAGGGAGGGCAGGCGTAATGCTGGACATCCTGACCCGCTATCACAACTCGGTTCAGGCAGAACTGCTGGACAACAGCGACCTGCAAACCTCCGTCATCCGCGCTGTTTACCGCGCCTTCTCTGGACCCACCATAGTCGCGCTGCTGGGGGCGGAGTGGGAGTTCAACGTAGACAACCTTGCGCTGACCTACGACCACGAAGCGCAGATCTGCCACGCAGCAAACCTGGGCTACCTCAACGAGTTTGCCCGATCTCTGCATTCCCTCACCGGAATCGACTGCGTTGTGGTGTCCGGCGAAGACGGTCTGTGGCGCATCTCGCGGCAGGGAGATCGCTGGATTCTTGAGTCGCTGCTTGAGGAGGCGGCGTGATGGCAATCTACACCGCCAGCTACTTCGCACCGGATACGCATCACGGCAAGCTGATTGCGATTTCCCGATCGCTTCCCGCTGACGGTCCGATTGCGGAGCGACTTGACCTGTTTGCTCCGACAGTAGACCTGCTGAAGTTCTGGAAGCACTCTGCTCAGGACGATGCCGCATGGGTTGAGTATGAAGCGTGGTTTTGGTCGCTGATGGGCGATCGCAAGCCAGAAATCCTCGAGTGGCTGCATAGGGTCTCCGCGGACGAGGATATGACGCTGCTGTGCTGGGAGAAGACCGACGATCGCTGCCATCGTCGTCTGGTGGGTCGGTTGATCCAAAAGCGGCGATCGGAACTGTGGGGTGGGGAGTCCGTCGCAATCGTCTCACCACCACCCGCAAAAAGGTCCATAGAAGGCACAGAGGCAATCCCGGCGGGTTCTAAGTTTGTACCTTCTTTAAGTCCCTTGCAGGGCATTTTCGATGGAGGGCTGCACCCGGATCAAGCAGCGTGCGTCCTCAAATCGCCTCACGAATCCCTAGCATTCCCGTCGAACAACTCGCAACACCTCGAAGACGCTTTGGCGCTACTGCAGGGGCAGGAAGGCTCGATCGTGATGCACGCTCGACTGCGTGGCTGGGCTGGGGTGGTCTACGAGATTCCGTGGGGGCTGCCTGATATGCGCGACGTGCTCTGGACCAAATCGCCTGACCCCGCGATCGAGCTTCCTACGGTTCCAAGGCGCTATCCCGTCAAAGATTTAATCGTGGTTAGTAGGAGAAACCCATGATGCTTGAGGCTGAGAAAATGCAACAGATTCCAGGCTTGACGTTAGTTAAAACCGTAGATCTGAATTCCGTAATCTTGGGAAAGTCTGATTTGATTGAATTGTGGGAATTGGGTGTTTTAAGCCCTCTGGCGTACGTCTACATGGCGCTGAAATACGATGGACTAGATAATCCAATCGATGTTGAAGGCTTTATTTTCTGCTGGCAAGGAATCTCTGATCCAGATACAGGAAAAGCAAAGCGCTTGAGCAAAAAGCAATTGTTAGCTGCTGTAGCGACTTTGGAGGAGAAGGAAATTGTTGAGTTTAAGCCATCACAGCTTTGTTTAAGTTTTAGTTTTGGAGAAAAATCGTGATTGCCACTGTAATTGATTTGCTGGATACGCTTGACCGTGCGGACCTTTCTTCGCTGGACAAAGAGATTGCTTTTGCAATTCGATTTCACTGTCGAACGTTGCGCGATCAATTGGCTGCGCCTGATGTCGCTCCTAATGTTGAACCATGTGAACTGCGCGATCTGTTGGAGATGGTGCTTAAGCGTTCAAACTTATGAGCCTGCTGGAGTATTGCAGGGATTCTGAAAGTCTAAATAGAGCAAGAATACAGGAAAAACCCGTGCGAAGGAAAATTGAAGACTTGCAAATAGCATCGATCGTTCTGATTGTTTTGGGTGTGTTCCTGTTGGCAGCTTCAATGGTTACCCTCAATCCGGCTGCGACTGTTTTTGTCGCAATTAGTTCTGCTGCTGGAATCTACGGGTTGTATTTGGCTGATTTGTACAAGGATTTCTGGTAAAAGCTTTATCAATTACAGTTGCAGATTAAAATTGCGAAGGTCATAATGGCTGAAACAACAAAAATTCAATGGACTGACCACACCTTTAATCCACACATTGGTTGTGAGAAAATCAGCCCTGGCTGCGCTAACTGCTACGCGGAAAAATCAACGCCCAGTCGTGTTTTCAGAGTTCGATGGGGCAAAAGTGAACCTCGTCGCCGCACGTCTAATGCTAATTGGAAAGAGCCCTTAGCTTGGAATCGAAAGGCGGCGCGAGAGGGTATTCGTAGGCGGGTATTCTGTGCATCTTTATCAGATTGGTTAGACCCTGAAAGTCCCATCTCATGGCTAGCTGATCTACTGCGACTGATCGAGCAAACTCCGAACCTGGATTGGCTAATGCTGACGAAGCGGATTCATTTATGGGAGGACAGATTACACGCAGTTGTTCGGGAAACCCACGGTGGAGCGGACACGATCGCCTCATTGTGGCTGGATGGTCAACCACCTGAGAACGTGTGGTTGGGAACGACCGTCGAAGATCAGAAGCGGGCAGACGATCGCATTCCGCTTCTATTGCAAACTCCGGCAGTGGTTCGGTTTTTGAGCGTAGAGCCACTACTAGAAAGTGTCTCTCTCCAGTTAACGCCCGACGGTCGAAGCTGTATTGCTTGTGAAGATGGCAGTCATCAGCTCTGGGAGTGTCATCACATATTGGCTCCTCGTCCAGACTGGGTGATCCTCGGTGGAGAGAGCGGCTTCAATGCTCGTCCTTGTCATCTGGAGTGGATTCGCAAGGTTGTGCAGCAATGCCAGGATTCCGATGTCCCCGTGTTTGTAAAGCAATTGGGCAGTGCCGCGATCGACGGCAAAACGACTCATTTCTTTCTGAACCTGAAAGACCGCAAGGGCGGAAATATTGAAGAGTTTCCAGTAGAGCTTCAGGTTCGAGAATTTCCGCTAGTTACATCACTGAAATATACAGTTTGTGTTTCAGGAGATTTCCAATGATTGGAAACTGTACAGACCAAAAAATTACCGGGAGTGAGATCGTGCGTTGCAGCACTCCCGGTCCCGATGAAGTCCGAATTCTAACTCTTTGGGAACCCTGGGCAAGCCTAATTTCACTCGGCTTGAAGAAGTTTGAAACTCGATCGTGGGGCACCAAATACCGGTGCAGGCTGGCAGTTCACGCTGCGCAGAGGAAGCCTTCTGCTCCTGATATATCCATTTGGGTCCAGGCGTTAAAACTCGGAAACCACCCGCTTTATTGCCAGCAACCCGCGATCGATCTATTGCGTTGCCAATCTTATGGAGCGATCGCTGCGCTCTCGCAAATCGTGAATTGCTTGGAGATGTGGGACAGCACCGTTTACGGACCGCCGATGCCGCCACGCAGAAGAGGCATTGATATTTCCACGGTTCCTGCACTCGAGAAGCTTGTAGGCGACTGGCGTGAGGGACGGTTCGCTTGGCAGTTAGAGAACACCGTCCATTTACCAAAACCAATCCCCTACAAAGGCGGGCAAGGGTTGAGGCGGTTGCAGAACGAAGCGGTATTGAGCGCGATCTCGGCTCAGGTTGAAGAGGCGATTGGATGCTAGAGAATCTTCCCCCTCCACGAGCCGAAACTCCAACAGATTCTCCATGCGTTAACTGCTGCCACTGGCACGGCGCAACGTATTTTGGAATCCCCCTGTTGTGCCCACTTCATTTTCAGGGTTGGGATTGGACTGGACGAAGATGGTGCCCAGACTGGAAAGCAAGGGAGGTGCGATCGAGTGACTAGATTTTCAATTTGGAGCCAGCCCACCTACACATTGTCGATCGTAAACTATGCCGAAATTCCGTTCACAGTTCGCTGGGCGGGGTCAGAACTGACGACAAATGAACGTGCCAAAGATGTTGGCAAGCTCATTTGGTCTTTCATTGTTAACCCACATCTTAAGGACAAATTAGTGGAGGAAGCAAAATGACTAAAGAAATGGCTTGGCTGCCTGCAGCAGGTGTAGACGGTACAAAAATTCTGCATATCAAAGATAGGTTTGGTACGTGGCGACCCTACACCACTTTTCCTCATTTAGCCGCTCCTGATTATCCAATTCCAGGAGGTTCTAAGGGTTGGGCAACTTATCAGAAGCTCAGAGCCTCAGGGTATGCGTTGGTCGCTACGACAGAAGCAGTGGAGGCGCGATCGTGAACCACGAAGAAACGGCACTAATTTTGGAAACTGCGCTAAAGGCAGCCCAGTCTGCCGTGATCGCTGCAAATGCTGCTTTGGAGGCGCTCAATCAGCGCAAACAAGAGGCGGACGAAAATAGATGGATTTCTCTGTCTGAAGCGGTGGCAGCGCTGGGTCCAGGATTCTCGATCGACATGCTTCGTGAGCGCTGCACCGATGGCAGATTTAAGCACGGCACTCATTTTATAAACACCAGCGACGGCAGCCGTCCAAACTACTTGCTCCGCGTTGCGTCAGTACGCAAATATTTTGAAACCGAGCCGGAGCGTCGATCGCCCACTAAATTGCGGCGAATTGGCTAAGACATTATCTCAAAACTTCATACGGCAATAGAGACTTGTACTTTCGATAACTTGGTGAGCTTGAGCCAAACGCAAGCTTCCCTCAACCGTCAAAAACAACTGGACGGTTCGTCCGTGTTTTGGGTGTGCTTGACGAGTGACTAAACCACTGGCAATAAGGGTCACAGTGTACCCTCTAGGCATGAGCAGCCTTGTCCACCCATACCATTACTTGATTGTTCAACGTTGTGGACAACAGCGTCTATTCTGGAATTGTAAGGAGCCTAACTAACGATTGGATTTCATCACTTGAGCACGAAACAACTTTGGCAGCAGAAGCAATCCGTTTACAACCTTGGTTATCGCATCAAGTTGTTGTCACAAGCACTCAACCGGCGATTACAAGATGTGCTTGATCCCTTTGGACTCACGCCGTTCCAATGGGAGGTGCTGGATTGCCTGTGGCAAGAAGACGGAGTCCCAACCTCCACTTTAACTAAGCAGTTACAACAACTCGGTGGAACCTTGACGGGGGTTCTGGATGTGATGGAGAAGCGTGGATTAGTCTACCGAGAACGGGATCAGAACGATCGCCGTGTTTGTCGCATTTGGTTGACAGAAGCTGGAGAGCAATTAAGAGAGATCGTACCTTCAGTTGTCAACACGTTGAAGCAGGAGACGTTTGAGTGCTTGTCTGAGCAGGAACTTCAACTATTGTCTGGTCTTGTTGATCGTATCATTGCTCACACTTCCCAAGATTAATCCTTAATCAACCGGATGAAGCACCCTTGAGTTAGGTTTCAAGAACGACTGCTCAAATTGTATCCAGTTTGGCAACCCAACGAAGAGTTATGAATTAGCCTTTACTTCAGACCTAAATTATTCAGGTCTGAAGTAAAACTAGATAATGGATTGAGAACAGTATGCTCGCAACGAAGCAGCCGATTTTGAGACGGTTTTGGTATCCTACCGTCTCGATCCAGGAGCTTGTATCTGGACCGCAGCCCTTTGAGTTGTTAGGGCAGAAGCTCGTTCTCTGGTTGAACGAAGCAGGAAAACCTGTCGCTTTAGCCGATCGATGTCCTCATCGCTCTGTACCGCTATCCAACGATGGAGCAGTCGTAGATGGAACAATCCGTTGTGGCTATCATGGCTGGCGCTTCAATTCAGAAGGAGCGTGTACTTACATTCCTCAGTCTCCAGATTTGACTCCTTCAAAGCGATGCCGAGTTGAATCCTATCATTGTACTGAACGTTATGGATATGTTTGGGTATGTCTCGACGAACCACTGGCTGATATTCCTCACATTCCAGAAGCATTCGATTCAACTTACCGTTTGATTCCTGAATATGCAGAGATTTGGCAATGCAATGCCTTTCGAGTGACCGAGAATGCCCTCGATGTCAGTCACATCAGTTTCGTTCATCGCAAAACGTTTGGGGATGATCAGGCACCCGTTGCGCCAATGCTGCAAGTCAATCAACTCGAAAACGGCGTTGAGTTACAGGGCCGTGTTCCTGTTGCCAACGATGAACTTCAGCAGAAGAATCTTCGCATCCCTGATGAAAAAACGCTGCGGATTATCAATATCAAATGGCTCATGCCCTGTACGTTTCTGCTCCATTTTACTTACCCAAATGGACTAATCCATCTAATCGTGGGATTTGCGACGCCAGTCACCGATCAAAGTTGCTATCGCATTCAATTCTGCTTACGCAATGATACAGAAGCGGATGCCCCTACAGAAGATGTTGCAGCGTTTGATCGCTCAGTTGGTAAAGAGGATCGGCAGATGCTGGAAAGCACAGATTACGACCTGCCGCTGAATTTGCGTGAAGAGCATCACATGCTTCTCGATAAGCCCGGAATTATGATGCGACGGCAACTTGCACAACTTCTCAAAAAACACGGTGAGGTAGAACAACGGCGAGAAATTGTTTACCGCTAATTGTTGGAGAACCTTTGAAACTTCTGAAACAACAGATGGTATTTCATCATGAGCATTACACCGTCACTGAATCTGCTCAAGGTGCAAGCAATTACATCCGAGAATTTCCAGCGGTACGGTCAAGTCATTTGGGCGATCGAAGATGGTAAGTCCTACAGTTTAGAGGACGCTCAACTTGATTTGAGCCAAGGTATTCCCCGCTTTTATGTAATGCGTTTGCATAATAGAGGACGAACCTTCCATCGAATCACTCGACATTTAAGCTGCACTCAATGTCTTGGAGCGATGGAAGGAAAAGAGTGGTTAATTGCCGTTGCTCCGCCTAAAAACCTGGATGACCCTCAAGCAAAGCCGTTTATAGAGGAAATTGAAGCCTTTCGCATTCCAGGAGACTGCTTTATCAAATTGCATGTAGGAACATGGCACGCTGGACCTTACTTTGACGCTGAGTGTATTGACTTCTACAACCTTGAACTCAGTGATACCAACATTGTGGATCATCACACCTGCGATTTGAAGAGAACCTACAATGCCTCACTGCACTTAAGCGAAACGATTTCATAAATAGACTTAGTTGCTCAACTTGCTCCCTGGTTCAAATGGATAAAGTCGAACTAAGTCCTCTGGTTCGTCTTCTTCCAGGCTGCCAGCATGTGATTATCGTCAAGGAATTGATGATAGGTGGAGAAGTGGACTGTCAAATCGTGGCGCATCATTTTAGCCGCGATCGATGGGTCCAGTCCGAGCACTGCCGTCCTTACCGCCCAAGCGTGACGAAGCGCGTACGGTGTGAACGGGAAATTGTGTCGAGCAAAATATTTGGTCACGCGCATCCCTAGCGTCGAGTGATCCTTTCCTGGCAAGATGTTTGGCACCTTTGCATCTGCCAAATTCCACAACTCCCACCATTCAGGCAAAAAAGGGTACACTCGCCCGCCTCCCGTCTTACCATCTAAAACCGTCAGTGCGCCTGGAGGCTCTTTCAAGCTCTCCAGATCTAGCAGGAATACCTCATGGTTTCTCAATCCATAGGTTGCCAACATCCCGTAGACCCACTGCCACGCAGGGTCCTCAATCTGGTCTCGCCACTCTACAATCAGTTGATCGCTCGGTAAATCTCTCGGTTGCACTGCCCTCGGTGAATACGAGCCTCTCAATCGATCGAGCTTGAGTTCAATGCCCGCCAGTTTTGCGAGTTGTCCAAAGACCATACAAACTCTTTTCCGAGTGCGAGTATCAGGCTCCGTTTGGGCGATCGCCTCCAATAGAACCTCAGCAGTCAACGGCTTCTCCGCTGGCAGCTTGCGGAGTGAAATTGCATAGTCTTTTTGCCAAGTAGTTTCAGTTTTGGGCGTGCGACTTCTCTCCTGGAAATACCTCGCCTCAAACTCTGCTGCCCAATCAGCAACCGTCTGCCGCTTGCTGGCTTTGCTGAGATATTTATCCCACGAGAACTGCCCCATTGCAATCTCGCTCGAAACTTCTAGCGCTGCAATTTTGGCGCGTTTTAGTCCGGCGGGGTTGGCGTAAACCCCGATCGCGATCTCCTGTTGGTGCCACTCCGTTTTATTGCTGTCCGGTTTTGGTGGCAAGGTGGCGCGGAGATACAGCCGATCGTTTCGGAGGTTTATCGCAACCCGAATCTTTGCTGCTTTCAATTCCGTGTTGAGCTGATCTAGCTTAGCTTTCACGCTTGGCTGGCTTCCCAAAATTTACCTAAGCGCTTCACTAAATAGCGCCCCTGATAAGGGAATATAACACTAGATAGATTCTCTTAAAGCCTTTGAGAACAGGGTTTATCTAACCCTTAAATCTCAAACCCTTGCAGGAATAGGGGGATGTCAGAGGATTGTGGTTCCTCCACGCGCGGGTTCGACTCCCGTCGTTCGCCCTGGTTTTTGTACAATGACTAATTATTTGTCACTAGTGACGAATTGCTGTCGTCGAGGACATAT
>NZ_JACJPG010000019.1 GCF_014695955.1 Leptolyngbya sp. FACHB-36
CGCTTCAGTGCGCCAAACGGTGTTGACGGCTCCCACTGCCTGCGCCACCTCGGACACGTCCGACAGCAGCGGCACGATCGCCTGCTTGTGAGGAATGGTGATGCTGAAGCCGCGCAGACCGATCGCGGCAAATCCGGCGACAGCGTGCCCTAGGCTCTCTGGCTTCACGGGCAGCGGGAGGTAAACGTAATCCAGTCCCAGATGCGCCAGCGCTGCGTTGTGCATTGCGGGAGAGAGGGAATGCTCAACGGGATGCCCAATAACGCCGAGCAGTTTGGTCTTACCTGTAATCACAACAGAACACCCTGAACTCTAAACTCCATGTTGCCGAGACGAGCGATCGTCCTTCCTTTCGCCAAAGTCAGCCAAAAACTGTAGCAACTATGCCATCCCAGCAGGCACCTTGGGCAACGTCACGATAAAGTTAGTTCCCGTGCCTTCTGCGCTTTCAACCGCGATCGTACCTTGATGTGCTTCCGTAATACTCTTTGCTAAAAATAATCCTAATCCCCATCCCGTTTGCTCCTCAGCAGAGGTAGTGCGACGAAACTGTTGAAATAGAATTGACTGGGCATCCGGGGCGATCGGATTACCTTCATTGTGAACGGTGAGGCTGATGTGCGTTTCAGCTTGCTCCAGCGTGAGTGTAATAGGTGTGTTCGGAGCACCATATTTCACAGCGTTAACGGCTAAGTTTTCAACAACTCGCCGGATTTCTTTACGGCTGCAATAGCTCCTGATGCCCACATCGGAAACCACCACAAAGCGCTCCCCATACGTAAAGCTCAAATCTTCTACGACATCCTGAACTAGCCCATCTAGATAGCATTCTTCAAATTTAAGCGCTAACTCCTGCCCTGACCGCAGCCGACTTGCATCGAGCAGATTTTGAATCATGGAATCCAGCCGATCGATCGAGCTAATCATCCTCACCGCTACATCAATGTGGGTATCTCCTCGTTCAAGCCGTCGCAGAATGAGTTGAGTTCCCATTTTGATGACACTGATTGGACCTCTGAGGTCGTGAGTCAGCGTCACCATAAATAGCTCTTGAATGTCTCGTAGCGTCTGTGAGAACTGAGTGGCAGCATCATTCACGGCTTGCTCAATGGAGTCAATGATGATGTCTCGCTCCCGCACGTCTAACGGCGCTTCTTCCTCTAAAACCTGAAAGATCACCTGACGCAAAATGTGGTACTCGAATATCAGTTGGGTCATCGAGTAGTCGGCATAACCCGCCCGCTCCCGTCCATGCTCTCTGCCAATCCGAAGGCTTTCTACCCGATCGGTTTTTATCCGATCAGGCGTCCTTTTGATCGTGGTTGAGAGTCTATCCACCAGTTGGTTTAAGTATTGAGGTAGCGAATCTTGCAAGATCAGAGAGTCGTAATGTATCGATGCACTGACTTCATTACGCGCCCGTTCTTCCCACAGCTGCATCATTCTTTCAGCATTTTGCTTAAGACGGTCAGAAGCTGGATCAACCATTGTTTTAATTCCCTGATGAGAGGAAGGTAAGGGAAGTTTTCAAGCTGTGACTTCGAGCAGCAAGCAACAGAGACTCGATGCATGTGTGCGTCCGGTCAAACGGCAGACACGATTAAACTACCAGAGATCGTAAGTTGTTGAACGCGCAGCAAAAAGATAGAGGGGTAGCAGGCAGCGCTTTGATCGAGTAACACCTTCACCGATCGTTCAAAATTAGCACGATCGCCTCAGTCCAATCGCCTCAGTCCCACTTGAATAACAGACGGCGATCGTTTCCCCAAGCACTGCTGATGACCGTTTAGTCCTGCACGATCGGCGTTGACACGTCCGGCTCAGGCGCAGTAGACGCTGGCGACACAGTAGGCGCTGGTGGCGCAATAGAGGCTGATGGAGTAGACGCTGGCGCGGGTTCAGGAGATGCAGCAGGCGGCGGATCAACCAAACGAACGCGGCGAATCGGCAAATTGGCGATCAGCGCGGTGGCTCGCTGCGAGTTCTCTAACGAGAATTCCATACTATCGGTATCTAGCTCCACGTAGCGCGAAACGACTTCTAGAATCTCTTTTCGCATCGCCTCCAGTGTGGCAGACGGTAAATCTGCGCGATCGTGCGCTAGAACCAGCTTGAGTCGGGTTTT
>NZ_JACJPG010000190.1 GCF_014695955.1 Leptolyngbya sp. FACHB-36
GCGCTGCAAGATGGAGTAGCCGATTCTCCAACCCGCTCACTACCGCGCAACCCCACCCGCCTGGATCAAGCCAGTCGGAAACTTCAACGGCGACTGCTGACCCTGCTCCATGACGATCGTCAAGCCGCAGACCGACTGCTGGCGCAAGTCAAGCTGAGGCATCCCGATCGCTCAACGGATTGGTGTGTGGAGAAAGTGATTTATGACTTAGAGCGCGATCGCCGCTATTAGCCGTTCGCGGTTCAGCCCAGTCAGGTCCACCTACTAAACGTCCTAAACACGGTGAAAACGAGTCACACTACCCAGGGGGCGATCGGATCGCCGCCATTTCTGAAACGTCTGATTGCCAGCCTTGGAGTCTTGAGCCTGGGACTGGCTGGCTGTGCCCAACCGCGCGACTTGTCTGTGCAAGCCCAGCAGCCAGTCCCCGTACAGCCCCAGCCACAGGCAGAGCGTAATTCTTTAGCGACGCTGCGCGATCGTGCCAGTGCCGATGTGGATGCGCTCGTTAAGCTGGGTCCGCGTGTGGCGGGAACTCCAGCCATGGAGCAGGCAAGCGCCTATCTGCTAGAGGAATATCGCAAGGCGGGCTACGTCGCAGACATTCAGACCTTTACCTACTCTAAGTTTGAGGACCGGGGGTCCAGCGTCAGCGTGGGGGGCACGACGCTGCAAGGGCGCGCCCTCAGACGGACCGCTGCCGGAACTCCGACGGCGCGGCTGGTTGCGGTACCTAACGTGGGCGATCGAGACGATTTTGCGGCAGCGAATGTCAAGGGCGCGATCGCGATCGTCCGCCGCGGCACCCTTCCGTTTGCCGAAAAGGTTCGCAATGCGGCAGCAGCGGGAGCTGTGGGGCTGTTGATCGTCAACAATGAATCGGGCAATTTTTCTGGCACGCTGACGCAGGATGCCTCGATTCCAGTGCTGGCACTCTCGCGAGAGCAGGGACAGCCGCTCTTGGAGCGATCGCAGCGGGAACGCCTGACTGCCAAACTGACCGTGAACGCAGGGCAGCGAACGGTGACTGGGCGAAACGTGGTTGCCCACCTGCCCGGAGTCACGCAGCCTCAAGTGCTGCTGGGAGGGCATTATGATTCCGTTCTGGGATCCCCTGGCGCAAACGATAATGCGTCGGGAACAGCGACGGTGCTGTCGATCGCGCGTCAACTGTCTACAACTCCGTTGGGGCGTCAAACCTGGTTTGTTGCCTTTGATGGAGAAGAGGACGGTCTGCACGGCTCAAAAGCGTTTGTCAACGCAGCAGGTCCTCAGTTCTTGAAAGGACTCAAGGGCATGCTGAATTTCGACATGGTTGGCGTGAATAACTCGCTGCTAATTAGCGGTACGCCGTCGTTGGCGAAGCAAGTGCAGATTGAAAACGCCAAGATTGCACCGCTTGGCAGCGACTACGGCAGCGATCACGCCTCGTTTGCGGCAGCGGGAGTTCCGGTGCTGTTCTTTTATCGCGGCATGGAGCCGAATTACCACAAGCCGAGCGATCGCCAAATCAATCCCACTTTACTCACTGAAACCGCGCAAGCTGCTCTGAAAATGCTGCCCCAGTTGGTTTCATCCAACGCAACTGGGGGGAGTGGGAATCGCCAGTAGTGCTTAGCTCAAATCAAGGGGCTGAATCAGGGCTGGAACCACGCGCAGCCAGTAGATAGCTAATCGCTAATCGTGCAAGTTCGCCGCGATTAGCCATCTTCACGTTGTTCGTGTCGCCCTACTTATCCAAGCTGTCATTCAATCTAAA
>NZ_JACJPG010000191.1 GCF_014695955.1 Leptolyngbya sp. FACHB-36
TGAACAAGCAGGGCATGACGATGCTGCTGACGACGCACTACATGGATGAAGTAGAGTACCTGTGCGATCGCATTGGCATCATGGACGAAGGCAAGCTGATCGAGTTGGGCACGCTGCCGGATTTCCGGCACAAGCACGGCGAAGGCTTGCTGATGAAGCAAATGGCAGATCGTTGGGACTACAAATTTTTCCCAACGGTCGAAGCCGCAGAAGCGTTTTTGAATCAGCAGCCTGATAAGACGGGACTGATGGTGCGCCCATCGAACCTGGAAGATATTTTTGTGGAGCTAACGGGGAGAAATCTAGATTGAATTTGGATTGAAACCTATGATTCATTGGTTTTGAAGGTAAACTCGTAGTTCATCATTAACGATCTTGAACTGCTGCATGCCTCGCCTCGCTAGTACTCTCGAAGCCATTTTGTATCTGAAGGCGCAGCCGCTATCGATCGCAGAGCTAGCTGAATTTGCAGGCTGCGATCGCAAGGCAGCGGAAGAAGGACTGATCGAGCTAATGAACGACTACGCCCACCGCGACAGTGCCTTAGAGGTGGTGGAAACGCCAAACGGCTACAGTTTGCAACTGCGCGAGGCGTTTCATTCGCTGGTGCAAGCGCTGATTCCGGCAGATCTAGGCGTCGGAGCGTTGCGAACGCTAGCCGCGATCGCGCTGCGCGGTCCGCTGGCTCAAGCCGAACTTGTGGAGCTACGCGGCTCCAATGCCTATCAGCATGTGCAAGAACTTGTGCAGTTGGGGTTTGTGCGTAAGCGTCGTCAGTCCGATGGTCGCTCCTTCTGGCTGCAAGTCACGGATAAATTTCATCAGTATTTCCAGGTCAATCAACTGCCGCAGGAATTCGATCGACTGGCAAAATGAACGGTTTGTGAAAGAAGCGCTTAGAACGGCAGATTCTCGTCGTCTGCGGCTTCATCCGGTTTCCCGTGGCTAAATGGCGGCGCGGGCGCTTCGTGGATCTGCTCCTGCGCTGGCTCCGTTTCATCGTCGCTCAGGACAATTTTTCCACTAAAAAATGCGGCGAGACTTTGGAGCGCTTGACCTGTTTCGTCCTCCTGCCAGCCAGTTAACGGCTGCCTAGCCGCATCTTCAGGTGGAGTCGGCTCAACCGGCAGGTTGGGGGCAGCGAGGCGGTTCCCTTTCAGCGGCGCTTCACGATCGCGTGGCGCGTCAGTAGCCGAGGGCGCAGCCGTAGGAGCAGGCTCACTGCGCTGAGGGCTGAGGTCAGACAGAGGAGCAATCTCTAAGCTGACTCGCACTTTCTGGTTGAACACCTCGACAAACGCTTTCTCAATATTTTGGATCTGCTGCTGCGCAATCTTCACCAGCTTATCGGTGCTAATTCCAATGCGGGCGTCCTGCCCCTGAAACTCCAGCAGAGAACCGTGCTGAGCAAGCAGCGCTCGACTGAGCGGATGCAAATTGGCGATGATGCGCTGCCACGTTTCACTTAAATCGGTCGCTGTCGGGCTGGATTGGTTCGCCGCAGGTGCCTCAGGTTCTGGAGGCGGTGCGGCAGGCGCAACTAGAGGACGAGCAGGTTCAATGCGGCTTGGGGTTTCCTGAACAGGCTCGATCGCCTCTGGAGCACTCGTCTGAGGCTGAGCTGTCGATCGACGCGCAGCGGGAGCAGGGGCAGGCGATCGTTCAAGCGCTGGATTAAGCGCCGAGGGCAGTAGACCCATCAGCGTCACTTCTAGCCACAAACGCGGCTGAGTTGTGCTTTTTAGTTGCGGTTCGCAGGCGCGCAAATGCTGCTGTCCTGCCAAGATGGTTGCGGTGGCGATCGTCTCGGCAAAGCTGCACAAGGCACTCCACGTCGGAGGCGTCAATGCGACGAGATCGCTGCGAGCCGGCGCAGTTTTGGCGATTAGCAAATCGCGGTAAATGCTAGCCAAATTTTGCAGCACAATCATTGGCTCCCGTCCCCGATCCATCAGGCGGCGCACGCAATCTAGCAGCGTCTCTGGGTTGTCTTGAGCGATCGCCTCTAGCAATGCCATCAAATCTCGCTCTGGAACCGCGCCGACTAAATCCCAAACGCGATCAACCGTCACCTCACCCGCCAGCAGGCTTAATTGGTCTAGCAAGCTCTCGGCATCCCGCAAACCGCCTTGAGACAGTTGCCCGATTAGCGTCAGGGCGTCGTGGGCAATCTCAATTCCTTCTTTATCGGCGATCGTGGCTAGGTGCTGCACCATTGCCTCCAGCGGAATGCGCCGAAAATCGAACCGCTGACAGCGCGAAATAATCGTCGGTAGAACTTTCTGCGGGTCTGTAGTTGCCAGAATGAAAATGACCTGGCTAGACGGTTCCTCCAGGGTTTTGAGCAGCGCATTCATAGCGCTACCGCTTAAGCCGTGGCACTCGTCGATCACGTAGACTTTGTAGCGACACTGGACGGGTGCAAACTGCGATCGCTCGATCAGTTCCCGAATATTGTCTACCCCTGCATTGCTGGCAGCGTCGATCTCGATCACGTCCAGAGCAGAGCCGTTGGCGATCGAGCGGCACACCTCACACAACCCACAGGGCGTCTCGGTCGGCACCTCAGATTGGAGGCAGTTCAGCGACTTCGCTAGAATTCGAGCACTGGAGGTCTTGCCCGTTCCGCGTGCGCCTGTAAACAGGTAAGCAGGAGCAATCCGCTGCTGTCGCAGCGCGTTGGTCAGGGTAGCGGCGATCGCGTCTTGTCCTACCAGGTTGGCGAAGGTCTGCGGACGGTATTTGTGGTGCAGCGGTTGATAGGTCATTGGTCAGGTGTACCAATTCTCAAGTTGGATGCCGAGAATGCCAGCTTACTTTGTATCGAGGAAAAAGCGTAGACTCACCGATTAGCCTTGCGTTCTGGACGCGATCGCCCAAGGCTCTAAGTTGCCTGAGCTGCTTCCGTTTCAAGAGTGTTCTAGTTCATTTAACCTAACCCACTTGACCAGAACAAATGCTCTGTTTTTTATGGATGATACACTCAGGTCACTTCGCTAAGATACAGGCAGTTCACCCTCCGTCGTCATGCTGAAAAAGTACTATCCGTGGGAGTGCCTGCCGTCTTCTGAGGAACTACCCGACTCCGACGATACGCCCGTGGATAACGAACTGCAAGATCTCATGCCCAGTCTGCTCAAGCTTATTCTGGCGCATCTGTGGGCAGATCGACTGGATTGGTTCTTCGGCGTAGATATGGGCATTTACTATGACCCAGAGGAGCCTGCTATTGTCCCAGATGGGTTTTTGAGCCTGGGAGTCGATCGCATTGTGGATGAGGAACTCCGCCCCAGCTACGTGCTGTGGGAAGAAAACAACATTGTGCCAGCGTTTGTGTTGGAGGTTGTCTCTCGCAGGTATCGGGGCGAGTACAGCCGCAAAAAAGCGTTTTATGCCGAACTTGGAGTGCTGTATTACGCCGTTTACTCGACTCGTCGCCGTCGAAAACCGCCGCTAGAGCTTTACAAGCTGGTGAATGGCGAATATGTGCCGCTCGTTGGCAGCCCGATCTGGATGCCGGAAGTAGGCTTAGGACTGGGACGATCGCGCGGAACGCACCAAGGCATTGAGCGAGAATGGCTCTATTGGTACGACGAGCAGGGAAATCGCTACCCAACACCGGAAGAACGAGCCGAGCGAGCCGAGCAGCGAGCAGAACAAGCCGAGCAATCAGCAGCGCAGGAACGACAGCGAGCAGAACAAGCCGAGCAGCAAGCCGAGCGAGCCGAGCAATTAGCAGCGCAAGAACGACAGCGATCGCAGCGCCTTGCAGCGCGACTGCGAGAGTTGAACATCGATCCGGATGCGTAAGGTGAAGCCGTGCAAGCAGCTTCAATTGAGCAACCAGAAGACCGTTAATTTAAGCGCTTCCAGGTTCGACGATTTAATCGCTTACCCATGTGCTAGTCTGGATTGCCGTTGTTGATCCGAGACTGCATGATGAGCACCATTCAAGCTATCTACACCGATGGAGCTTGCTCCGGAAATCCCGGTCCGGGAGGTTGGGGCACTGTTGTCTACTTCACTGATGGCACCGTGCATGAACTGGGAGGCCATGCACCCCAAACCACGAACAACCGCATGGAAATGCAGGCCGCGATCGCAGCGCTAGAATTTCTTGCTGCACACAAGCAGTCCGAAGCCGTCATTCTCTATACCGATAGCGAGTATGTCAAAAACGGCATTACCCAGTGGATCAACGGCTGGAAGAAGAAAGGTTGGAAAACCTCCACGGGTAAGCCTGTGCTAAATCAGGATTTGTGGCAAACGCTCGACGCGCTCAACTCAAAGCAGATCGAGTGGCGCTACGTGCGCGGACATACCGGAAACGTAGGCAACGAGCGATGCGATGCGATCGCCCGCGCCTTTGCGCTTGGTAGATCTCTCCAGCTTCAGCAGCTTTAGAGGACAAGCAACAGCGAGTTCATGCTTCTTTCTTGCAACGCTCAATCATGAGCAGGTTGCAAACTTTAACAAACTCACTTTAAAACAAGTTTAAAACGGTATCCCAGGTGAGTTGTTCAGAATTCGTGGTTGGTTGTTAGATGGTGATTATCCCTAACCACGCCCTTTGCTGGAGGCTGCTCTAATGGACTCTCCCTCCCCTGTTCAAGCTGATATTGAAAGCCTGCCCCGCGAGGTTAGAGTCGAGCATCTGCGGGATCTGCTAGATACGCTGCATATCGCCGATGACATCGCTAACAAAGGCTACTTGATCACTAGCTCAGAACTTGCAGATTTGATGGATGTTAACGCTAGCGCCGTCACCAGTCGTGGAGACAACTGGGTCTGGCGCAACTGGGTTGTGTCGCGGGTCCGTCGGGAGGGCAACCAAATTCTCTGGCAGCTAGAGCGGGTAGATTAGCCGTTAGCCATTAGCGGTTCATCATTAGAATCAACTAGCTAACAAAA
>NZ_JACJPG010000192.1 GCF_014695955.1 Leptolyngbya sp. FACHB-36
TAGATGCTGAGGGTGCAGTCGTGAAGGGACACGACTTTTTGATTCAGCCAGAAGCCTGTTCGG
Source organism: Leptolyngbya sp. FACHB-36 (assembly GCF_014695955.1). Classification (GTDB taxonomy): domain Bacteria; phylum Cyanobacteriota; class Cyanobacteriia; order Leptolyngbyales; family Leptolyngbyaceae; genus FACHB-36. The sequence goes on from NZ_JACJPG010000192.1 coordinate 64, forward strand.
TAGACTTTTCGCAAATTGTACGTTTCGACGACCGTAGGACGATCGGCGGCAGGCAGTTGTGGCGGAGCATCGGTCATGGGAGTCATAGGAATGGCTGACGATCGAGAATTCCTTACAGTGCTGATTTTCGATCTGCCCTGCATCATACGCAAGATTTCGCTTAATCTGCGTTTATATACACTGGAGAAGTGAGATTTTTGCGGGAGAGTCCCAATGAACCGTTCTAAGCTGGTTGCAATCGTCACAGGTGCGATTGCAATTGCCCTCAGCCTTGCCTACCTGCTGATCGTGCAACTGCTGGACTTTCGCGGCGAAATGGTTCCAGCCCCAGATGCTTTTTTGCTGCTGCGATCGGTGCTGCTGTTTTAGAAGCTTGACGTAACGGCACGATTGCCTTGCGGGCGATCGGAGCCGCCACGCGTCAGAACGTGCAAAAATTACTGACTCTCGATTAGAGATTTTTCAGCGCCCGCTGCATGTCTCGCTGGTCTTGGCGCTTGCGATCATCCTCACGCTTGTCGTGGAGCTTCTTGCCGCGCACCAGTGCAATATCTACCTTGACCCAGCCGTTCTTGAAGTACATCTTCAGCGGCACCAGCGTCAAGCCCTTCTCCTGTGTTTGTCCTGTCAGCTTGCGAATCTCATCCTTATGCAGCAGGAGCCGTCTCGTCCGGCGTGGATCGTGATTAAACGCTTGACTTGTAGCCTCATGGGGAGAAATTTGCACATTCAGCAGCAGTGCCTCGCCATTACGAATCAGGGCAAAGCCGTCCCTTAGGTTCACCTTGCCTGCTCGAATCGATTTTACCTCCGTCCCCAATAGCTCAATACCTGCCTCGTGAGTTTCTAGAATCTCGTAGAGGTATCGAGCTTGGCGGTTGTCGCTAATGATTTTGTAGCCGTTACTGTTATCGCCCATGTTTTTCACTCTAGCGCGTTCCTTGGGGTGCGATCGCGAAATTTCCTTACTCCATGGAACAAAGCCATTTCTCCGTAGGTCATCCCTTTACAAGTCATTCAAAAACTTCCTAGCATGGCTGAAGATAGTTAACTGCTATTAGCGACTCGTAATTCGCTCTTAGCCCACGTTTCAGCGGCTAATGTTCTCCCCTCACTCTTCACCGCTTACTCCTCACTTTCCTATGTTTAATTGCTTCTCCCGCCGCGCGTCGCGTCGTTGGCTCTACCCGCTCATTTCTCTATCGGTGGTTCTGGGACTCTGCCTCGGTCAACCGATCGCAGCGAAAGCGATTTCCTGGGGAGATTTGATTCTTCGGGGCATTCAAGTCGTCCAGCTTTCTAGCATGTCGGATCAGCAAGAACTGGAGCTGGGGCGGCAGATTAACGCTGAATTGACGGGTGGGCAAGTCCGTCTCAATCGCGATCCGGAACTGAACAACTATGTGAATCAGATCGGACAACGCCTTGCCGCTCAAGGTCCGCGCCCCAAAATTCCCTACACGTTTCAGGTCGTACAGGACAACAGCGTTAACGCCTTTGCCACAATGGGAGGCTTCGTTTACGTCAATACAGGACTGCTAAAGCTTGCTGACAACGAAGCTCAACTCGCTAGCGTAATTGGACACGAAATTGGACACATCGCGGCTCGTCATGCTGTCAAGCAGATGAAGGAAACGGCGATCGCGCAAGGCGTTTTGGGAGCCACAGGACTGAGCCGCAGCACGGCGGTCAATATCGGCGTTGAGCTGGCGCTGCTGCGCCCCAACAGCCGCAACGACGAGTTTCAGTCAGACCAGCTCGGTGTCCAAATGATGGGGCGGGCAGGCTATGCCCAAGCTGCCGCCGCTGATTTCATGACCAAACTGCTACGGCAGCGGTCCACACCAACTTTTCTCAGTCGGCACCCCGCGACATCAGACCGTGTAGCGCGGCTACGCCAGCAAGTGAATCCGGCTCAAGCAAGCGGCAGTGGTCTAGACAATACGGCCTACCGATCGCGGCTGCGGTCTATCTAAGTTTCTTACTCTAACGAGCAACGCTGCTGGAGTGCCTGCTTCAGCAGCGTTTGATAGTCTTGGTCTTGCACAACAACGGCTCCGAACCGCGCCAGATGCGGATTCATCATCTGAGCATCGAACAGGACAAACTGTCGATCGCGCAGCCGCTCCACTAGCTTTACCATTGCCACCTTGGAACCATCGGGAATTCGGTAGAACATCGACTCGCCGATGAACGCGCCACCGATCGCAATTCCTAAAATGCCGCCCGCAAGTTGGTCGCCCTGCCACGTCTCGAAGCTATGCGCCCAGCCTGCTTGGTGTAGCTCCCAGTACAGCACCTTCAAGCTCTCAGAAATCCAGGTGCTATCGCGATCAGCGCATCCCTCAACAACAGCGACAAAGTTCCGATTCACCGCGATCGAGAAGCGCTCTTGATTCAGCACGCGCTGTAATGATCGCGGGTAGCGGAAGCGATCGTCAAGCGGAATCAGCGTCCGTTCACGGCTGGAGTACCAATCCAGCGCTTGACCGGACTCGTCGGCCATTAGGAAGTAACCCTGAGAATAGCCGCGAATGATTGAGGGAAGATCGAACCGAGAAGTCAACGGTTTAACGCCTTATTGAACTCAGCGAGTCAGTGGAACCCCTACTCGCCTAACTGAGTAGCTACTGCATCGTAGCGAAAAGTAGCCACTGCCAGCCAATGAAGGCAAGCA
>NZ_JACJPG010000193.1 GCF_014695955.1 Leptolyngbya sp. FACHB-36
GGACTCCGCACCTACTTCACCACTGGACCTAAAGAAACCCGCGCTTGGACTATTAAAGCTGGAATGGTGGCTCCGCAGGCAGCAGGCGTGATTCACTCTGATTTTGAGCGCGGATTCATCCGCGCGGAAACGGTGGCATACAAGGATTTAGTTACGGCTGGCTCAATGAGCACTGCAAAGGAAAAGGGCTGGGTCCGCAGTGAGGGCAAAGAGTACGTCGTTGCGGAAGGCGACGTGATGCTGTTCCGGTTCAACGTCTAATCGCTGATGCTACGCGAAGAGCAGGTGGTAAATGGTCAAACTGACCTACCACCTGCTCTTCATTTCAATTCTTCTACAAATTGCTCATTGACCCGATCAAGTTAGGACGCGATCGCCTCCACACGTCGTCCCCGACTCGTCGCCTTCTGCTCTTCTACAGATTGCAGCAGGAATACCAGCAGCGAATTGCTTTGAAGTTCACGACGCAGCATTCGTCGGAGTTCGACTTCAATTTGGGTTTGTAGCCCTGTCCAGTCGATTTCTAGCGGACCTTCGCCAAACGAGCGCGCAAAATCAGTCCAGCGATCGCGCAGCACAAATTCGATAACGTTGCGAATCTTGGTGTTGAGTTCGCTGTGGTCGATCGTCGTCACCACGCCGCGCAAGTGCACTTCGGGCTTAGTAAGCAAGCGTCCTTCCGCATCAACGGTCGCTGCCACGGTGACAACACCATCACCTGCGAGCTGCTGTCGCTCTTTCAGCACCTTATCGTTGACCACACCGGAGCGGGATGCATCCACCAGTTCGATGCCAGCCGCAACCTTATCACCGACGCGAATCGAGCTTTCTGTCAATTCCACCACGTCGCCGTTGTTAATGATTACCATGTTCTGAGCGGGAATGCCCATGCTCTGAGCGGTCTGAGAATGCTTGACCAACATGCGGTGCTCACCGTGAACAGGCAAGAAGAACTTGGGACGAGTCATCCCGATCATCAGCTTCTGGTCCTCTTGGCAGGCATGCCCAGAAACGTGTATGCCTTGTTCCTTCCCGTACACGACCTTTGCGCCTTTCATCATTAGCTTGTCGATCACATTGACAACAGCGACGGTGTTGCCTGGAATCGGGTTCGCCGAGAACACTATTGTGTCGCCTTCGCGTACCTTGACCTTCGGGTGATCTCCATTGGCAATGCGAGTCATTGCCGACATCGGCTCACCCTGCGATCCAGTCGTGAGAATCAGGACGTTCTTGTCCGGCATCTTGTGGATCATGTGCAGCGGCTGAAGCAGATCGTCCTCGCACTTGATGTAGCCTAAGGTGCGAGCGTGAGCAATGACATTCAGCATTGATCGCCCAATGACCGACACAACGCGCCCGTGCTTTTTCGCTAGCTCCAGAATCATGTTGATTCGGTGCACCGACGACGCAAAGGTAGTGACGAGCAAGCGTCCATTCGCCTGAGCAAAGACGCGATCAAGGTTGGGAAAAACTGATCGTTCCGAAGGCGTGTAGCCAGGAACTTCAGAGTTGGTCGAGTCGCTGATTAAACACTGAACGCCGCGTTCGCCGTATTCAGCTAAACGCTGAAAGTCGAAGAACTCACCATCTACAGGCGTGTGGTCGATTTTAAAGTCACCTGTATGAATCACAACGCCCACCGGGGTGCGAATGGCAACTGTGAAGCTATCGGCGATCGAGTGCGTGTTGCGGATGAACTCGACAAAGAACGAGTTACCGATGCGGACAATATCGCGGGGACCGACGGTGCGAAGTTCGGTGCGATCGGCAACGCCCGCCTCTTCCAGCTTGCCCTCTAGCAGCGCCATCGCCAATCGAGGACCGTAGATGACAGGAATGTCGAACTGCTTAAGGTGAAACGGAATGCCGCCGATGTGGTCTTCGTGGCCGTGGGTCACGATCATCCCTTTAATTTTGTGGCGGTTCTGCCGCAGATACGTCATGTCGGGCAGAACGATGTTCACTCCATGCATTCCGTCGGTCGGAAAGGCTAAGCCTGCATCGAGCAGCACGATCTCGTCGTTAATCTCGAAGACGCAGGTGTTTTTGCCAATCTCGTGTAGTCCACCGAGGGGAATGATTTTGAGGGGTGCTTGGGTTTGGGTCATGTGTGTCCTTACGTAGAATCAATAAAGTTGAGAGAAAGCGTTAAATGCTTAAGACTGATTGCTGTTTGAAGTCCAGGATTCAGGATGCGCAAAGCGGTTTGAGAGTAAGCGCAAAAACGTATCAGTCATAGAACGTTGCGTGAGTTGCCTACACAAGGTAGGCAGCAAATAGGCTATTCAATTGTCAAGAAACCCTGATGAGAACGGCAGACTGTACTAGAGCAAGGACAGCTCCGCCAGAACGCTCTCCAACAAGTGCACCACATCCGTGGGTGCCTCACAGAGCGGAGGGCGGGTAGAGCCAACCTGCCAGCCTTGCAGATTGAGTGCCGCTTTTACGGGAATTGGATTCGCAGTAGCAAACAGCGCCTTAAACAAGGGAAACAGCTTGAGATGCAGATCAGTTGCGACCTGAAGTTGTCCAGCCTGAAACGCCTGAATCATCTGCTGAATCTGACTGCCAACAAGATGACTAGCCACACTGACCACGCCCTGAAACCCGATCGCCAGCAGCGGCAGCGTCATATAGTCATCGCCAGAATATAGCAGAAAGTCCGCCGGTAGAATGCGTCGAAGCTGGCTCGCCTGATCAATATTGCCCGTAGACTCTTTGAGCGCCACAATGTTTGGCACCTCAGCCAGACGCGCTACCGTCTCGGCTTGCAAATTCTGTCCAGTCCGTCCCGGCACATTGTAGAGCATCAGCGGCATGTCAGGCACTGCCTCGGCGATCGCTCTAAAGTGCTGATACAGCCCCTCTTGAGGTGGCTTGTTGTAGTAGGGGACAACCTGTAATGCTCCATCGATCCCTATTCTAGCGGCTTTTTGGGTTGCTGCGATCGCTTCTTGAGTCGAATTTGACCCAGTCCCAGCGATAACCTTAGCCTTCCCACTTACTGCCTGACGCACCACACAAAACAGGTCGTACTCTTCGTCCCACGTCAACGTTGGAGACTCTCCAGTAGTGCCGCAGACAACCAATGTGTCTGTTCCAGCTTCGGCTAAATAGGTTGCCAGTTTCTCGGCAACGGCAAGGTTCACTCTGCCATCGTCCGTAAACGGCGTCACCATTGCGGTTAAAACACGTCCAAAATTCACCACACGCTTCTAGTTGTTAGGGATTAGTAAGTAAGTCAGGTAGAGCGACGATCATTGGCGGCTACAGGAGTTTTGAGCAGGTTCTTTTGCACCAGAAGCTCTGCGATTTGAACAGCGTTAAGGGCGGCACCTTTGCGGATTTGATCACCGCAGAGCCAAAGCTCTAAGCCGCAGGGGTGCGATAGGTCTTGTCGAATTCGACCTACAAGCACGTCGTCTTGCCCACTCGCCTCGATCGGCATGGGGAAGTGGTTGGCAGACCAGTCCTCCACAAGCTTAATGCCGGGTGCTTGGCTGAGGATTTCTCTAGCCTGCGCCACACTAAACGGTTGGTCAAACTCCAAGTTAATCGCTTCCGAGTGCGCCCGCAAGACGGGAACCCGTACGCAGGTTGCCGTGACTCGTAGGTCCGGCGCAGCAAAAATCTTGCGCGTCTCGTTAACCATCTTTAGTTCTTCTTCGCAGTACCCCTGCTCATTCAGCGGTGAGTTGTGGGGGAACAGATTAAACGCTAGCGGATACGGGAAGATTTCAGCGCTGGGGGTTTGCCCATGCAGAATTGCCTGTGCCTGCACTTTGACTTCTTCCATCGCTCGTGCTCCGGCTCCACTAGCGGACTGGTAAGTTGCGGCAACGATGCGACGAATGGGTTGAACTTGGTGTAGGGGATACACCGCCACGCTCATCAAAATTGTCGTGCAGTTTGGGTTGGCAATGATGCCACAATGCTCTGCGGCGGCGTAAGCGTTCACTTCTGGAACGACCAGCGGCACAGTTGGGTCCATGCGAAAGGCGCTGGAGTTGTCAATAACCACAGCTCCTGCTACCACAGCTTTTGGTGCCCAAGCCCGCGAAGTCGAGCCTCCAGCGGAAGCCAGGACGATATCCACACCGTCAAAAGCACGATCGCTTACTTCTTCAACTAGCAATTTTTCGCCCTTGAACAGCAGATGGCTACCTGCCGATCGTGCGGATGCTAGTAGTTTTAGATCCGACAGGGGAAAGTTGCGCTTCTCCAATAGCTCTAATAGCTCTGTGCCAACGGCACCTGTCGCACCTAAGATTGCGACTCGATAAGACTGAGCCAATCTAACAACCTCCACAACCCTTGATATCCATAATGTTAAATACAGATCGAATTTAGAATTCTAATTAATGACGCTGCTTCTTAAGAATTTCTATTAACTAACTTTGAGTGACTCCGTTTGTAAAGCTGAGCGGTATCCGTGATTCGTTTAAGGGTTTTAACTATCCAAAGCCCGAACTCCAAGATTCTAACGGATTTTGTCAGAAGCAGATTGAAATTTAAGTGTTCTCTGGCAATTCCGATGGCCTTCATTAAGATTCAGCCTGACCCATTACCTATCCTGGATCGGAATCAGGTACCATAGCTAGTTGCCGCAGTGTGGTCCAAACCCCGATCGCAGCTTTAGCCAGTTCGTGCGAGTGATTGCCAAAGTTTGGCTACACCGTATTTGGGTCTTGCTTCTCGGGAGTTAACGGATTCTTAAGGTTTGTGTTCTAAAGCAAGCCAACGACGGCAGGCTATTCTTTGCTCAGCGAGTGAGCCATCGCTCCGAGATTATCAGCGCTAAGATCGCCTCAATCGTCCCAATCATTTCCGAACGTCCCCGTCATTTCCGAACTACGCCGATGAAAGTTACTCAGGAAAAGCTCCCCGCCAGCCAGGTTGGTCTGGAAATTGAAATCACGCCCGAAATGTCAAAAAAGGTTTACGACCAGGTAATCGACAAGTTCGTGCGCTCTGCTAACATTCCAGGATTTCGCAAAGGCAAAGTGCCACGCCAAGTCGTAATTCAGCGATTTGGCTCTGCCCAGCTGAAGGCGGCAGCCGTTGAAGAACTCATTGAGGACAGCCTGAAGCAAGCACTTGAGCAGGAAAAAATTGAGGCTCTGGGCAATTTTCAGCTGCGATCGTCGTTTGATGACCTCGTGCAGCAGTTTCAGCCTGGCTCTGCCCTGACGTTCTCGGCAGCGGTCGATGTGCAGCCAGAGGTAACGCTGAATCAATACACCGATCTCCAGGTGCAGGCAGAAGAAGTCAAGCCCGACCT
>NZ_JACJPG010000194.1 GCF_014695955.1 Leptolyngbya sp. FACHB-36
AGAGCGCTCTGGTCCCAGTCTATGTAAACTGAAGAATTGTCCGATTTGTTGCTGATGCTGATGGAGAGTTGCTTAAGCTTGTCGAATTCGTAGCGCTTGTCAAACCGGAAACTGATACCGATCGCATCCTGTAGTCCCTGCTCTTGAAGCTGCTGCTTCAGGGCGTCTTCATTCATCCGAATCGTAAATTCGTCATTAAACGCCTCCTTAATTCTGTTCAAGAAAAAGGCGATGCACAGCAGGTAAGCCGTCAGAATAATCGGATCAGTGGAATTCATCGACGCTTCGGTGACAGAGAAGATTTGCGGGGTGGAGAGCTGGAGGAGTCTTTGCTTTTGATCGTCGAGAAGTTTTCAAACCAGCCCTTGCGCCAGAAGAAGAAAATCAGGCCTGCTGCTGTGCTCAGCATAATAGCCCAGCAGGCAATGTAGCCCCAGTACCAATTCAGTTCCGGCATATTAAACGGTGACGCCTCAGGATTAAAGTTCATGCCGTAGACCCCGGCGATAAACGTTAACGGAATAAAGATAGACGAAATTACCGTCAACAGCTTCATAACTTCGTTCATCCGGTTGCTGACCGACGATAAATACACATCCATCAAGCTCGCTGCTAGCTCCCGGTAGGTTTCTACCATGTCCAAAACCTGTACCGTGTGGTCGTAGCAGTCGCGCAGGTAGATATGCACTTCCTGGGAAATCAAATCGCTGCCATCGCGAATCAGGGAGTTAATTGCGTCGCGCTGGGGCCAAATTGCCCGTCGCAGACTCAGCAATTCGCGCTTCAGATCGTGGATGTGTTCTAGCGTTTGTTGCGAGGGGTTTGCCACAACTTCATCTTCAAGCTCTTCGATCTGCTCACCGTATGCTTCCAGAATGGGGAAGAATCCATCGATAACGGCGTCGATCAGCGAATACATCAGGTAGTCGGCGGTGTGCTTGCGAATGGTCCCTTTGTTGGTGCGGATCCGCTCACGAATTGGACCGAAGCAGTCGTAGTCGGGTTCTTCCTGCACAGTTAGCAGGTAGTGCCGTCCCAGAATAAAGCTGACTTGCTCGCTGACAAAACCATTTCCTCGGCGCTTCAGCGTTACCATCCGAGCGATAAACAGTAACTGGCTGTCGAACTCCTCAAACTTAGGACGCTGCGGCACATTGACGACATCTTCTAGCACGAGGGGATGAAGACTAAATACCTGTCCTAATCGACGAAGCACATCCTCACTGCCCAATCCTTTAACATCTACCCAGGTAACCGATTCGGTATCCAGATAAGGACCCGCCTCCTCCGGCTCAGAAATTTCTAAGCGAGTGCATTGCTCGTCGCTGTAGTCAATTAGAACAACGATCGGCGGTGTGGCATTTGCGGGAATATTCAGGGTTCCCGGCATACTCCCTTGCTCGTCGTGGAAGTAATCCCGGTAGGATTCTTCGTCGCTGAAATTGTCGTCCGTCTGCCAAGTTTCGGAGGGACGGAGGCGATTGTCTACCATACGGGGTAACCAATGCGTACTGTCCCACTACGTTACTATCAAATCAAGCGAACTGGGAACTTAACAGGAGAGTTAACACAAGTCAATCCGTTGGCAGGCAGAAAGAACTGGCTCCAGCGTTAGAAAAGTGTCTATTTACACGTGAACTTACGACTGCGGTAAAAAGCCAAAATGGCGTAGCCCTTCCAAAATGCCTCCAGCGCAGCGCCCTGTTGCCAGGTAGCGGTTCGGGTTGGGGTTAGCGTGATGCCACGTCAGCAGTTCGGGCATCGCATTTCCTACAACAATGCCGCGTTCTTCGCGATCAACAAACAGCGCCAAATCGTTTCCAGAATCGCCACAGGCGATCGTGCGGCTGGGATCAACGCCAAGCTGCTGACGCACAAAGGTCATAGCATTCCCTTTGTTTGCATGGGCTGGCAGGATATCGAAGTCTTTGCCGCCGCTGTAGATAAATTGGAGGTTGAGGTCGCGATCGTGCAGCATTGCCTGCAACTGCGGGATGACCTCCTCAGCCGCTTGCTCAGTGAGGTAGTAGCTCACCTTAAACGGTCGCTGCTCCGAGTCTGGCTGCGGCGTCAAATTGCTAAAGTGGGCAGCCGCCGCCACGATTTGCTCTCGGTCCCAGCCTTGGGAAAGCTTCTCTGACCACAAGGGGTCGGGTGTATCCCGATCGCTGTAGTAAATTTCGGTGCCAACCGCAGAGACGAGAATATCGGGTGGCAGCAGCGGCTGTTCAGAGGCAAGGTGACGATAGCTGGTGAGCGATCGTCCCGTAGAATACACCAATTGGGTTCCGTATTGCTGGCGATGTGGCTGCAATACAGAGTTGAGTTCTTGAAGTGCTGAGTCGTCGCCGACTAGCGTATTGTCTAAATCTGTGATGAGCAGAAAAGGAGCCACAGGATTCACCTTCGTTGTGACGAACTTAGTCTACCGAATCCTGGCGACTCCGCTCTGTAGCTCTGGCGCAATTCTTCTTCACAATTTACCTCATGACTCCCCGCTCTAAATGGTTTGCCTGGTTGCCATCGCTCAACATTCAAATATGGATTCTGGCGATGGGACGTCTACTGTCGCAGACAGGTACGGGATTTACGCTGTTTTACGCTCCGATCTTTTTCGTCAATCAAGTAGGGTTGTCGGCAACTGAGGTGGGCATTGGCATCGGCAGCGCTTCGATTACAGGCGTTTTGGGACGGGCACTGGGCGGTTCGCTTTCCGACTCGCCCCGCTGGGGACGGCGAACCACGCTGCTGCTCTCAGCGGTGGTGTCAGCGATCGCCTCGTTTGTTCTGGCAGCCTCTAGCGACTTTTGGGTGTTTGTGCTTGGCAATCTGCTGATGGGGTTGGGCATTGGGCTGTATTGGCCTGCAACTGAAGCACTGGTCGCGGACTTAGTGACAACACCTGCCCAGCGCAGTGAAGCCTTCGCTATCACTCGCCTCAGCGACAGTCTGGGGCTAGGACTGGGTGTGGTTCTAGGTGGTTTACTGATCAAAACTACGGGCGCGTACCGCAGCTTGTTTGTGATTGACGGGATTTCGTTTTTGGTGCTATTTGTCGTCGTCTACTGGGCGGTGACTGAGATCTCCCGCTCGACAAGTGACGAGTATACAGGGCTGAAAGGCTGGAAGCAGGCACTGCGCGATCGTCGCCTGCTGATCTACAGCGTGGTCAACACGCTATTTACGACGTATCTCGTACAGGTGAGCAGCACGATGCCGCTGTATTTCACCAACTTTGTTCCCGGCGGACTCGCCCCGGAAACGATCAGTGCCTTGTTTACCTGGCATTTGGTACTGTCAGTGCTGGTGCAGATGCCGATCGTGCGCGTGCTCAACCGCGTTAGTCGCGCCGATGCGTTGCTCCTGTCAGCCGTGCTGTGGGGAATCGGCTTTGTGCTGGTTTGGCTGACTGGCGTTGCGCCCGCACATCTACTATGGGCGGTGCTAGCGCTGGCAGTGCTGGCACTGGCGACTGCCACCTACATGCCGTCTGCCTCGTCGATCACGGTTGAAATGGCACCCGATTCACTACGCGGTGTGTATTTAGCGGTGAACTCGCAATGCTGGGCGATCGGCTATTTTGTTGGTCCGCCTGTGGGAGGATGGGCGCTGGATCAATCGCCTGCGATCGCCCACGGATTTTGGTTGGTAACGGCGCTGAGTGTGCTAGGGGCGGCTGCAATTCTGCGCGTTCTCAAGCGGCTAATGCAGGAAGACCACGCGGCTGGCTAAACCTGCACGAATGAATGCAAAAAGCCCTCACTTCTATTCCTCGTT
>NZ_JACJPG010000195.1 GCF_014695955.1 Leptolyngbya sp. FACHB-36
AACCTTCTGCTTAAAAAGAAGCATTAGTATAGAGAGTAGGCAAAGAACGAGCACAATGAATGAGCGGACTGAGAACGGACCTCTTTCCTGGACCCGGTGAGATGCGGGCGCGGATGCGGGTTTTAGATTGGGCAAACACGTCTGTCGGACCTGTAGAAACGTGGGCACAAAGCTTAAAGTCAACCGTTCGCACGCTTCTAGGCTCACGTTATCCCATGATCCTGCTCTGGGGACAAGAGCTAGCTCAGATTTATAACGACGCCTACACCGGGCTAATTGGGTCCAAGCATCCAGGTGCGCTTGGACGATCGATCCGCGAAACGCAGTCGGAATCCTGGGATGTCATTGGTCCCATGATCACCGAAGTCATGACGACTGGCGTACCAAACTGGGTAGAAGACCAGATGCTGGCGGTAAACCGAGCAGGGTACAACGAGGAAGCCCACTTTAGCCTGTCCTACAGCGCCGTAGACGATGACGAGGGTGTAATTCGGGGGATGCTTTGCGTCTGTAGCGAAGTGACGCAGCAAGTACTCGGTGAGCGGCGCTTGCGGCTCCAGCGTGACCTTGCAGCACGGGCAGGTCAGACGCAGAGCGTTGCAGCGACGTGTCAGGACATCCTGTCTGCCATTGCGGAGTATCCCCTTGATGTGCCGTTCGCGTTGATGTATCTGCTTGAGCCAGACAGCACGCTGCGATTGTACGGCAGCGTTGGGGTGGGCGGAACGGATGCGATCGCGCCGACCGTTCTGTGTGAGGAAGCCGCCAGTCTTTGGTCGTCTGAAACCGTTATGGCAGGTCGAACCGCCTTGATCGACGATCTGGAACGCCACGTTGCCATACAGGGTGGACCCTGGAATGAACCCGTTCACCGCGCGATCGCGCTGCCGATTCCGTCGTCAACCCCCACAGCACCGCTTGGAGTGCTGATTGCGGGTATCAGCCCTAGCCGCGCCTTAGATGAGAACTACCAGTCGTTTTACGAACTGCTGGCTGGGCAGGTTTCGGTTTCGATTCGCAATGCCCAAGCGTATGAAGAAGAACGCCAGCGTGCCGAAATGCTGGCAGAGATCGATCAGGCGAAAACCGCGTTCTTCTCAAATGTCAGCCACGAATTCCGCACGCCGCTGACGCTGATGCTGGGTCCACTGGAGGACGTGCTACAGAGCGGTCATTTACCGGACGCAGAGCGGGAGCAAATTACCATCGCGCATCGGAGCAGTTTGCGGCTGTTAAAGCTCGTTAACACGCTGCTAGATTTCTCCCGCATTGAAGCGGGTCGTCTACAAGCGGTGTATGAGCCAACGGATCTCGCCGTGTTGACTGCCGATTTGGCGAGCCTATTTCGATCAGCGATCGAAAAGGCAGGCTTGCAGCTTGTCGTCGAGTGTGCGCCGCTGCCTGAATCGGTTTATGTCGATCGGGACCTGTGGGAGAAAATTGTCTTCAACCTGCTATCGAACGCGTTTAAATTTACCCAGCAAGGCTCCATTACGGTTCGCGTTGGCGTCGTGGGAGAGACGATCGAGCTTCAGGTTGCAGACACAGGCAGCGGGATTCCAGAATCCGAACTGGACAACGTGTTTAAGCGGTTTCACCGCGTTGAAGGAACGCAAGGGCGCACCCACGAAGGCAGCGGCATCGGGCTGGCACTCGTGCAAGAACTGGTGCAGCTGCACGGGGGACATGTGCAGGTACAAAGCGTCTATGGGCAAGGAAGTACGTTTACGGTTTCGATTCCTCGCGGCAAGCAGCACCTCCCCGACGATCGAATCGGCGGCGATCGCACGCTGGCATTGACTCAGATTCGCGCCGATGCCTTCATTGAAGAAACCCTGCGATGGCTCCCTCGCGGCGATGAAGCAGACAAGGCTAGGGATGCCCAGTTGCCCGCCCCCTCTGCGCCTGCCGCTCGGATTCTGCTTGTAGACGACAATGCAGATATGCGCGAGTACGTGTGTAAGCTGCTGAGTACTCACTATGATGTTGTTGCCGCCGCAGATGGCGAGGCAGCCTGGACAGCGGCACAAGAGCACGTGCCAGATCTGGTCTTGAGCGATGTCATGATGCCGAACCTGGATGGCTTTGGTCTCATCGCTCGAATGCGCGAGCACCCCCGAACCTGCGCGGTTCCGATCGTGCTGCTTTCAGCGCGGGCAGGGGAAGAATCGCGGGTTGAAGGACTGGAAGCCGGAGCAGACGACTACCTGGTTAAACCCTTTAGTGCTCGTGAGCTTCTGGCTCGCGTTAGAGCAACGTTGGAAACCGCGCGGCTACGACGAGAGGCGGCTCGCTCCCGCGTAGAGAACGAAGCGGCAAAGGAACGGGCAGCCATTCTTGAGCGGGTGACAGACGCCTTTTATGGTCTCGATCGACACTGGCGGTTTACCTATGTAAATCGGCGCTGTGAGGAGTACTTGAGCACAACCCGCGAAGAACTGCTTGGGGAGGTGATCTGGGATAAATTTCCCATGATCAAAGGAACGGCGTTTGACGAGCAGTACCACAAAGCTGTCCGCGAACAGGTAGCGGTGCACTTCGAGGTACTATCCCCTCTCACTCACGCGTGGGTAGAGGTCCATGTATATCCTTCCACGGATGGAATATCAGTAAATTTTCGAGAGATTACTGACCGCAAGCAAGCCGAGATCGAGCGCATCCAAAGTTTGCAATTAGCGGAGGATGCCCGTGCCAAAGCGGAGGATGCAAACCGAATTAAGGATGAGTTCCTTGCCGTGCTGTCCCATGAGCTGCGATCGCCCCTCAATCCCATCTTGGGGTGGACAAGCCTGTTGCGATCGCGATCGCACGACCCGATCACGACGGAGCGGGCGCTAGACACCATCGAGCGGAACGCACGGCTCCAAGCTCGGTTGGTTGAGGATCTGCTGGATATCTCTCGGATTCTACAAGGAAAATTAAATCTGACGATCGCGTCAGTCGATCTAGAACAAACGATTCAAGCAGCCCTGGAAACGGTGCGTCTCGCCGCAGAGGCAAAATCGATCAGCATTATCACAGCCTTCGACCCGGATATTCCCCAAATTCTGGGAGACCCCGATCGGCTACAGCAGGTCGTCTGGAATTTGCTTTCCAATGCGGTTAAATTCACGCCAGCAGGGGGACGAGTTGAAATTTCTTTGGAACAGAGGGATGCTCAGGCTCAAATTAGAGTCAGCGACACGGGCAAAGGCATTTCTCGCGACTTTCTCCCGCATGTCTTTGACTACTTTCGTCAGGCAGACAGCAGTACAACTCGGTCATTTGGAGGCTTGGGGCTAGGATTGGCGATCGTCCGTCAAGTGGTGGAACTGCACGGTGGAAGGGTTTGCGCAGAAAGTCCAGGAGAAGGACACGGATCAACCTTTACGGTCCGGCTTCCACTCCTTAATGCAAACAAACAGACAAACGGCACCCTTGATCCCGCCGCCTCGGTTTCGCTCGATCGCATTCGCGTTCTAGTCGTGGATGATGATTCGGATACGCGGGAGTTTCTGAGGTTCATGCTTGAGCAAGCTGGAGCAACGGTGATATTGGCTGCATCAGCCAGTGAAGCATTAGAGGTGTGGGCGCACAGCAAGCCCGATGTTTTACTAAGCGATATTGGAATGCCTCAGTCAGAGGGTTATGGACTAATCGGTAAAGTCAGATCCCTGCCGACTCAGCAAGGAGGCGCGATTCCCGCGATCGCGCTAACCGCTTATGCCGGACATGACGACGAGCAGCACACTCGATCGGCGGGGTTTCAGAAACATCTGGCTAAGCCCGTAGAGCCAAGCGAGTTAATTGCAG
>NZ_JACJPG010000196.1 GCF_014695955.1 Leptolyngbya sp. FACHB-36
ACGGGCTCCGTACGCCAAACGTCGTCAGATAACAACGCTTACATCAACACTGTTTAAAGATTTGACCAGAAGTTTTGGATTGTCCTTAGACTAAAGACTGAGATTAACCCAAAGTCCGCTTATCTCGTGTCTATCCATGAGTGCTCCGCTGATTGACTTGTCTAACGCCCGTTCGGATAGCATCAATAAAACTGTCCTCGGTAAAATTTGCGGGTCCACTCAGCGATTCCGCGATCGCTACGAAGTATTAAAAGTTCTCGGGCGAGGCGGTTTTGGCATCACCTTTCTCGCCAAGGATGTGTATCTGCCTGGTGAACCGCTTTGCGTCATCAAGCAGCTATGCCCTAAGGTCAGCGACAATCTGGTGCTGCACCGTGCGCGTCAGCGATTTGAGCAAGAAGCCAAAATGCTGAGCAAGTTGGGCAGTCACGCTCAGATTCCGCAACTGCTTGATTATTTCGAGAAAGACGGCGAGTTTTACCTGATCCAAGACTATATTCGGGGCAACACACTGACGCGAGAACTCCGGAGATCGGGTCCCTTCTCGGAAATAGTCGTCAAGCAGTTTTTGCGGGAGCTGCTGCCGCTGCTGCAATATATCCACAATAATCGCGTAATTCACCGCGACATCAAGCCACCCAATATTATTCGCTGCAAAGACGATGGGCGCTTGGTTCTAATTGATTTTGGTGCTGTCAAAGAGCAGCTGGTCGCCAGCGATCGATCGAGCTGTAAACCGTCCACCACGCAGTTTGTTGGTACTGTCGGGTTCGCGCCACCCGAACAGCTTGCCTCTCGCCCGCTTTACAGCAGCGATTTGTACGCCGTTGGCGTCACCTGTCTCTACCTGCTGTCGGGCAAGTCGCCGCTGGAGTTTGAGTACGAGTTTGGGACTGGCGACGTGCGCTGGCAAGACCACATCACGGTTAGCAAGCACTTTGGAACCGTCCTCACCAAGCTGCTGAAGAGTTCGCCAAACGATCGCTTTCACTCTGCTAGCGAGGTGCTGCGGGCGCTGGACTTGGAGCCGTACTTGGACAATTTGATGTATTGCATGAACATTAAACCCAAGCCCTTCCTCAACGCAAACTTGGCAAATGATACCGAGTTCGAGGGATACGTTCCGCCGCTCGTACGACGGGCGATCGCAATCCGCGATTGGCGCACCCGCTTACGAGCCAGACAAATGCGCCTCGACTATCTTCAGCCTAAAGTGTCCTACAGCAACGGATCATCACGCTAGCCGTTTGGTCAATCGCCGAGGTCCGGCTTGTGGCGATCAACCATAGCAACCCATGACTAATCCCTACTGCTCAACCGATACTGCATTCACATCAACCGCCTCAGTCTTTTGAGTCTCGGTAGTTGGCTGAGTTTCGCCCTTGCCAGACTTGAGCCGCTCGACCAACAACTGCGACACCTCTGCCATCAACAGCGTTGCAATGACGCCATCGTCAATCCAGCCAATTACGGGAATAAAATCTGGCGAGATGTCGATCGGCGACAGCAGATACGCTAGAGAGCCAAGAATAATCCACCAGCGATATTTCGGGTTGCGAATTGAGTTGCGGTACCAGTTGTAAATAGATTGAGAAATGTTCATTTAGTTAACCCTCAAGATACCTTTATCTTTGCAAGCACCTTAGCAACGTTCCAGTAGGGAAAACCTCCCTCCAATGGTGAAGGAACTGAACGAATCACGGCAAACTCACCTGATTTGACGGAGCTGGGCGAGGAAGATCTTTACATGCGGTTAGGCAAAGGGTTCATAGCTGTCTTGTAGTATTGAATTGCCTCGCATCTCTAGGCACAATCATCGGAGTCGAATACGGGGAACGTACGGAGGGCAAAATAGACCGTGAATATTGTAGAGATCTTTGAAAAAGGCGGGGCGACGATGTTTCCCCTGCTGTTGCTTTCAATTTTGTCGTTAAGCGCCATCATCGAGCGCCTGTGGTTTTGGACAAACGCGCTGACCAAAGAGCGAGAAACGGTGAATCGCGTGCTAGATGCAGCACGACGTGACTGGGGAGCGGCTGCGGATTTGGCACGACAGGCATACGACCAGCCGATCGGTCGCTTCCTCTACACTCCGTTGCAGCTAAGCAATCCCGATCCAGAACTGTTTCGGCTGGCGCTGGAGTCTGCTGCGGATGATGAGCTGGCAGCGATGCGGCGCGGCGACAAAATTTTAGAGGCAGTGATCGCGCTGGCTCCGCTGTTGGGACTGCTGGGCACGGTGATCGGCTTGATTATTTCGCTGCGATCGATCCGCATCGGCGACCTTGCCACCGGATCAGCCGCAGGTGTGACAACTGGCATCGGTGAAGCGCTCATCAGTACAGCGGCTGGACTCGTCGTGGCAATTTTTTCACTGGTTTTTTACCGAGTGTTTCAGGCGTTTTTGTTCAACCAGATCAAGGTTTTCCGCAAAGCCGGAAACGAATTGGAACTGCTCTACCGCCAGCGCTGGTCGCAGAAAGATTTTAAGTCTGCCTTAGACAGCCCACAGCCCACTGATGCTGAACTAGAAAAGCCGTCAGCGCCCGAAGAACCTGGAAAAGCCTATTGATCGGCGATCGTCCCGCTCACGCGGCTTTCCACTCTCAATCGTTTGTTACTTCTCTAAGCGACATGAAAATTCACTCTGACACTCCGCCTGAAGACGTTCAGATTCAGATCATTCCGCTGATCGATGTTATTTTCTGCATCTTGACGTTCTTCATTTTGGCGGCGCTGCAACTGACTCGGCAGCAAACAATTAACGTGGATTTACCTCAGGCAGCAACGGGATCTGCTCAAACGCGAGACACCCTGATTGTGACGATTAGCTCTACGGGACAGACGTTTGTAGAGAAGCAACTTGTCGATCGAAACCAGCTTTATCAACTCCTAGAGCAGTACCGCCAGCAGAATCCCAACGGCTTGCTGGTGCTGAATGCCTCAAAAGTGGCGTTCTACAACGATGTGGTGCAGGTGCTGGATTTGATGCGTTCAGTTGGGGGCGATCGTGTGGCGCTGGCGACAATGCCCGTTGAGGCAAATCAGCCTGCAGGTGCGTCTCCCGCTCCCACAGCTAGCCCATCTAACCTATTTGGTAATCCTAATCCGTCACCGCCGTTCAATCCGACCCAGCCCCAAATTCCCTCTGTCGGACCAACCTCTGGACCAGTGAATCCTGTGCCTGGATCATCGCCTGGACCCTTTGGGGGAACGCCGCTGACGCCAACGAATCCTGCACCGTCTAGCAATCCTTCTCCGACGCTGCCTTAGAAGGCAACTGCTCGTTCCAGACAGGAAAAGGGGAATAGCAACTTCTTCAGCGCGCCGCTGCTACTCAGCTTAGTCGGCAGCGTGCTCGTCAGAGATTAGACGCCTACGTAGACGCTTCAATCTGTCCTAGGTCCGTCGCTGTTCAACTTCGCCGTGCTGCCGCAGCAGGGCTGCCAGTTTGCGCCGCATGATGATTCCAGGTTGGTCGGTTGCCATGTGCTGTTCTTCGCTGAGATCTAAGGGCGTATCGTAGTCAGTAGACTCCAGCACGGCTTTGTCTTCTGTTGTGACGGCTCGATCGAAGGCAATGATGTTCTCGGCTTTGGCGTCGGCTTCGGTGTCATTGCGGACGCAGAATTGCACGACTTGCGAGGTGCGATCGTCGATCGGCGTTGCCGATGTAAAAATCAGATGCATTAAGCC
>NZ_JACJPG010000197.1 GCF_014695955.1 Leptolyngbya sp. FACHB-36
CTCCCCCGACGATCGACCACGCCCAAATCCAGCCCAGTTCACCAGCCTCGGACCAGAACCAAACAAGGGGTTGCCCATCTAAAACAACACTAAGGATTTGGCTTGCCATCTGAGCGTGAACCAGCACTCCCGGCATCGACGGGCTTCGATCCGATGCAAAGTTGTGAGGAGTCAGAAATAAATCTTTGGCGCTGGGAGCAGTCGTGCCGATTAGCACGAGCTTGTCCGTCACCCAGTCTGCCGGAATTGTGCTGCTCAACACCTGGGTCAACGTTACCTGTCGCGCCACGTTTGCTGCAGAGCGGTAGTTTAGCAGCACTTGGTAACCGCGATCGTCCAATGCCTCATAGCCGCCGGAGGTTCTGGTAAGCGGAGTGAATACCGCCGTCCCAATCTGGAGAGAAGTCGGCGTTACCTGAAGCTGTTGATTGTCTGCCGCCAAGTAACGCAGGCTGGACCGCAGCGAAAACGAGAACCAGCGCTCCGTTTTGGTCGCTGCGAACAAGAAATTGCGGCGGATTGTTGCGTCGGGGTCCACCAAGAAATCGCTGAAGCCAATCTGAGTTTCGGGTACCCCTCTGGGCGGTGACACTCCACCCGCTCCGGCACTTTCTAGCAGCTGAATCGAAATGACATTAGGACGCCGAAGCTGTTCCAACAGCGCAGCGTTTCCCGGCGGATGTGGTACATCTCGGTAGAGGTCTAAGCCGATCGCTCTGGGACGATATTGCTGCAGCGTTGCCAGCAGTTGGGCGACGGACTCATCCGAGAGGGGCCAGCGGTTCTGCTGCCGAATGTCTTCTTCGGTAATTGTGACGATGAGCAACCGTGAATCAGGTCCGGCGTCCGGTCGCCAGCGCGTCATCTGATCAAAGGTCAGCAGTTCCAGCGATTGCAGTCCGCTAAGCTGTCGGATTCCAAAAATAACGCTGGTAATGAGAAGGCTGGAGACGATCGTAGGGTGTCTTAGAAAACGAGTTGCGAACCAACGTCCACCCCTCACTGCATTTTGAAGCTTGAGCCGGAAATCCGTCATGAATACGCCATAGAACCTGGACGATGCGAAGCGCGTGAGAGGACCCTGTAACGTAGTTCAGTGCGATTGTAGCTTTTGAGCGAGTCGTTTGCCTGACCGATACAGCCCCACCTGCTCGATCTCCCTAGTTCGAGGGTATCTAGGATATGTGCAGCGGTAATCCGTGGAATGACTGAGACAGCTTAGTTAGTTCATCTGCTGACTCGCTCGGTGGTCCCAATTTCAACCAGTAAACGAATCCCTGACGCTAGTTCCTTCAGATCCCCCTAACGTCTTGCAGCCCGAAGTTTTAGAGGATGATTTAAGACGCTTGGGGGCTGCCAAAGGTTTTAGAAAGCTTTAGAATACGTTCTAGCAATCTGTTCAATTGATCAGTAGAGCTGCGGAGAGCCAATTCAGTCAGCGCAGCATGGCTATGAGCAAATAATGCTCGTCGCTAAAGACTTCGTTAAATCCACCGAAAGCTACTCCGGTATTCAGACGACAAGCGCTAAAATTCAGCTAAACGCCTCCGAGTTTTCCAGGATATCCTTGTGACTACTTCACAATTTGGGCGGAAGCCCCCGCTCAGACGTCGATCGCCACACCTTGCCATTGTCGTACTGCCTGATGAGTCAACGGCTTTTCAGGCGTATCGCTTGTTGCAGTATCACGGTATTTCCCCAGAGCATTTAGCGATCGTTGGTGAAGGCTACAGCAGTCCCGAACGAGTTGGACTAATGCGCCCACGACAAATTGCCGTGCGGACGGCTCGGCGGTTAGCGCTGCGATCCACCATCCTGGGGACGGTTCTCTGCGCGGCAGCGGCACTAATTTGGCAGCAGGCAGGAATTCATGCGGGGCTCGTCCTGCTGGCAGGCGTGGTTAGCGGTGTGATTGGGGCGATCGTCGGCGCACTGATTGGATACCTCGGGGAAGGCAACGCCGCAAGTATTTATCGGCATCATCTTCTGCAAGGGCGCTACTTGTTAATGGTAGAAGGACCCGAAACGCTGGTTCGTTGGGGGCAAGAAGTTCTGCATCATTACTCGGTGCCTAGCCCGTACTAAAGACAGAATAAGCGTCTCCAGTACGGGCTAAGCCTTACTGGCTTCCCACTTTATGCCTCGATTTTCACAGAGCGAATGCGATCGCCTTGCCGAATTGCATTGACCACATCCATGTTTTCAGTTTTACCAAACACAGTGTGCACGCCATCCAAATGCGACTGTGGCGAATGGCAGATGAAGAACTGACTGCCGCCAGTGTCGCGTCCAGCATGCGCCATCGACAGCGTGCCTGCTTCGTGCTTATTGGGGTTTATTTCGCACTTAATGGTGTAGCCGGGTCCGCCCGTTCCTGGTACTCCCTGTGCTCCCTCACGGGTATTTGGACAGCCGCCTTGAACCATGAAGTCGGAGATAACGCGATGGAATGCTAATCCGTCGTAGTAGCCTTTGTTCGACAGGTCTACAAAATTCTTAACCGTGTTGGGCGCGTCCTGGTCGAACAGATCCAGGTGAATTGTGCCCTTGTCGGTTTCCATAATGGCGCGGGTCATAGAGTAAGTCCTCGAAACTCTCTATCATCCTACCGCTTGGAGGAAGTCTAAGCAGATTCGGGGTTGAGGCGGCTCATTTCCCAAGTTGTGTACGTGCCGATCGGACTCCATAGGAGATAAGGCACCAGCAGCAATGCCGCCCACCCAGAAATTTGCCAAACGAGTAGCGTCAGAATGACTCCCAGCACCACGCCAATGCCGCCGACGATCGTGCCCTTCGTCAGGCTGCGAGTCCACAGCGTCACTGGCGGATAGAGCACGATCGAAATCTCTAGCAGCAGATAAAACGCCATCAGTTGCCAGCTTTGGGTGCGCTCCCAAACAATGTAAGCGGACCACGCGCCACAGATAAACACAACGGTCCAGATGATCGGAATCAACGGCTCGAAGGTTAACCAACTCGGACGCCGCAGACGTATGAACCACTTAATGTCCTTGGGTCTTAGGACGTTGCTGCCTAGCGCGACCGCTATAGTTACGGCGGCGATGACCATCCACGATTTCATACTTTTCTCGCCTTCCCAGAAGCGCGCTGAGGTGATATTCACGCTTTATTGTGGCGAGATAAAACTAGAACCGAATCAACCCGCAGAGCGATCGTCCTTCATCAAAGGTGCAATTTCATCGAAGGCGCGTGCTGGTCGATCGTCCTGCTGATGTTTAGCACATC
>NZ_JACJPG010000198.1 GCF_014695955.1 Leptolyngbya sp. FACHB-36
GCAATCACCGCGATCGGTCCGCCACCCGCAGGTCCCTGATGCTCGCTGCCGCCAGACACATACACCATCGGATCTTGCACGACTGAAGCAACCACCGCGCCCACAACTGCCCGCGCCATGCGAGTGTGGCTGATGTCGGAGTCGTCCAGCATGGTGTGGCGACGATCGAGAATTTTGCCGGAAGGGTCTGCTTCGGCTTTGGCAAAGACATTAATGATGCGATCCGGTGATCCGGTCGAGGCGATCGCTTGCTTCACGGCGTCTATGTCGAGCGCATGCTGCATGACGCCGTGTCCAATCACGAAATCGCTCGTGGAATCACGTGCGTTGCCCAGCACTAAAATTTCGCAGTTCTGTAGCTCCACACCTGCCGATGTAGACGCAACTGAGGAGTAGAGCGCGTAATTGTGGCAAATGTCGGCATCTGTGAGGTGTTCTGGATCAATCTCGCCGAGTGCAACTGCGACCCCCAACGCGGAAGCCGCGCGAGAGTACGCCATTGATTTATAGCTGTCAGGGATGGGGCTGTTGTCTAAGCGATCGGCAGTCATCAGCGGGCATTTGATCTGGACAAAATGCACATGCTCTGGTGTCAATCCTGCTTGGGCGATCGCAGTCTTCACTCCGGCAGCTACGACATGAATCATCGTCAGAGTGCCGATTTCGTTTGGCAGGAAATTGCGGGTGTGATGCACGCCAAGCACCAATCCCCAGCGTCGATCGCCCTCGGCTGAGTCGTTCTCGCGGGTGAACACGGTGAGGTGAGGACTCAGCACGCCTTCGGTACCACCCGACATCACGTAGATCACGGTTTTCGCCTGTTCGATGCTGGTTTTCGCCTGTAGGTAAAACTTCAGCGTTTGGACCGCGAAGCCTCTGGTAAAGTCGTTGACGCAGCCATTGCCTTCAGTTTTGCCCATAATGGCGACGATCGTGGCGGGGTCGATCGTGCCCTGTTGGATTAACGTCTCTAGCCCAGTCAGGTCATCAGGACTACGCTGCGGAATTTTGAACACGTTGACGTTCATGCGTGCAGACGGCTTTTCTCAATTGACGGGAGTATATAGCATTTCTCACTTCGTGCGGTACGCCGAGAGAACCTACCTTTTCCCTGTGCGGGAAAAGTGTTTCTTTTCGTGTTGGAGAGGGGGGTAAGTGTTCCCTCAGCGGAGCGAGAGCCGCTATGTCGCTCGACCAGTTCCTTTGCAGTTACGGCTGCAGATTCAGTGGTGCTTTTGAATCGCCGACAATGACAATTTTGGCGTTCTGCGACTGAGCTAGTTTTTCGGTTGCTTCAATTTGGCGGAACTGTAGCACCTTGTCAGTAAGTCCCTGAGAAATAATCCGCTGGGAGTCTGCGACACCTTGCGCCTCTATTCGCTTGCGCTCAGCTTCCTTGCGCTCTTTCTGTATCACAAATTCCATGCGCTGGCTGTCCTGCTCAGCTTGCAGCTTTTGTTGTACTGACTTCTGAATTGACTCCGGCAGCACCACATTCCGCAGCAGCGCTTCTTCCACAATGACTCCACGCAGCGCAACCTGTTGGCTCAGCGATCGCTGCAATTGCTGACTAAGGGCTTGGCGCTGAGAGGTGTACAGCGTTTGTGCCTCATAGCTGGCAGTGGCGCTTCGCATCAGCGATCGCGCCTGTGGGACCAGCACTACACCTTCATACTCAGTGCCCACGGTTTCGTATAGCTGCTTGACTTTGCTGGGATCAAGCCGATAGAGAATGCTCATGTCCACCGTCACCACCAGACCATCTTTCGAGGGCACCTCTGCGGTTTCTTTTACCTCTCGCGTCTGGGTGGAAAACTGGATGACATTGGACAATGGATTTTGCAGGTAAATTCCGGGACCCAGCGTGGTTTCGGACACCTTGCCAAACGTTTCGACCACACCGACTTTACCTACCGGAATGATCACGCAAAATCGAGACAAAACAACTAGAGCACCAATTCCAACGATCGAAGCAGCAGCCAGACCGACACCAACGTTCTTGAATTTGAAGAATCCCATAGGTTTCTTGAGTGACAAGTTTGCTCAGAGATGACTTGCTCAAAGGTACCTACAGGATTCCCGTCTGTTGCTACGGAATCGCTGCTTATGCTCTACAGAAGCTTAAGATTCATCGTAGGCTTCTAAGTCGAGTAAGTAGAAGTAGGGTTCAACCAGCTCGGGGCGCTGAAATGCGATCGCTCGCAGCAGATGCCAATCCCGCAAACCATCGAAGGCGTTGGTGTATTCGTCTTGTTCCAACCGTACGGCGATCGCGCTAACGTCTTCGACCGTTAACGATTCAATGTTTAACTGCTCAACCTTCATCGTCACCATGCCGCACCTCCCGCTGCTCGAATGCAACCTCAGCAGATTCTCGTAATATCTTACTCTGCTTGATCTGCTAATGCAGCAGTCTTAATGGTTAGCTGACGCGAATCAACGTTTCTTCAACAAAACTTTGTACTTGCTGGAGCACTGTCGGAGAAATTTCGTGTCCCATGTTGTACTCCTGGTAGCGCGATTTGACGCCTAAGGCACTGAGGCTGTCTCGCGCTTGGTGAGCCGCCAGCAGCGGCACGACTGTATCTTGCTTGCCGTGCACCATTAACACAGGCGGACGGTGGGAGAGCGTAGCGGGCAAGGGTGCGTGCAGATAGCCGCTCAAGACCATTAATCCTGCCAAGGGAAAGTTGAAGCCAACATCCAGCGTCATTGCGCCGCCTTGGGAGAAGCCACCCAAAACCATCCGCGAGAAGGGAATGCCTGTCTGGTCTACCAGCGATTGTAAAAATTCGCTGAGTCGCTGGCGACTGGTGGACAGGTCTGGACGATCGCGAAACTCCGGCGTGCTCTGAAACCGAAAGTTGTTTGGGAAGTCGTACCACATCTTGCCACCCGCTGCGTAGGGGTACGGAAAGGGGGCATCTGGAAAGACCAGTTGATAGTCGGGCAGCTTCAGGTAGCTGGCCGCCGATCGCACATCCTGCGCGTTGGCACCCCAGCCATGCAGCACGACGACCAGCCCTTTGGCGGGGGGCTTACTGGCGGGAATCGTAATGGCACTTAGAGACACAGGCTCCCTCTTCGATCGCACGGCACTGGTCATAATAACAGGGCTGACGCCAATTGCCAGCGCCAGAAGGGCACGTCTTGTCAGGTGGTTGCGGCGGAGTGAATGCATTAGCTGATTGTGTCACACGTTGTCTGAAGCCCGATCGCCTGTCCTGCCAGCCATGCCGTAGTCCAAGCGCTCTGGAAATTGAATCCGCCCGTAAC
>NZ_JACJPG010000199.1 GCF_014695955.1 Leptolyngbya sp. FACHB-36
AAGCTGAATGATGTCGGTTGCCCGCAGCGTAAACGTGCGCGCCCACGGTTCGTCTTCCTCCATAGTGCGAGCAGCAAAGATGAGCTGGAGCTTGACGGTGTCGAAGCCGAACTTGTTGATGATTTGCTCAGCAGCTTCCCACGGCAGTAAAGCAATGTCACCGGGATTGGTAATGTAGTGCTCGATGTAGTTGGCGGGGTTACTTTTGCTGCGGTAGTGGAAAACGGCGGGCTGGTCTTCGTCCTGCTGCCAGAGGTCGGGGCGGAGCTGGGCGCGAATGCTGCTGGCGATCGGAATCGCTGTCGGCAACACCGTCACCGGATCGAGGTCAAAGCGCGTCTCGACGCCAGAGGGCGGTCGGCGTTTTAGCCCCAGCAGCGTTTCCAGATCTTTGAGCGAGCAATTGGGTAGGTGAAACCCGGCAATAATTTTCTTGGTGACGTCCTGACAGTGGAGCTGCGCCAGAAACTCAATGCGCTCCAACAGCGCAGGCGATGCCTGCTGTAAGTACTCGCGCACGCTGGGCAGCACGTCGTCGCTAAAGCCCAAGCGCAGGGGTCCCGATCTATCACCCGTCTCGGCTTCTAACCGCTCGATCGCCCACACAACGAGGTTTGCTGCAATCTCCTGAGTGAATTCTTGCCAAATTCCCGCATGGAGAAAAAATTCGCCCAGCGAGTCCCGCAGGTGCGCCTTCACCTTGTCGTCGTTGAACACGAGCTCTAGCGTTTTTGTGTTCTTTTTGCGGTCCGCGACGAGTTTGAGGTGCGGCAGGCGCGTATCGATCGCATCCAGTCCCTCGGCTTGGATGGTCGCTTCTAGCTTGTATTTGTAGACCTTAATCAGGTGATGAAATAGCTGCTGCGTGACCAAAATTGGCAGTGGACAGTGCTGCTGAACCAGCCCCGTGAGCTGCTGAAGATAGTCCGGGGTAAGAACGTCACGCACCAGTTTCGACCAGTGAGCCGCCTTCGAGGAAGGGTCGATCGCTCCGACAGGTTCAAGCACCTCCACCCTAGGCGGAGCCGTTTCGTCCGCCTCTAGCAGAATTGATCGCTGAGCAACGTTGACGCTGCCAGGGTCAAACTTGTATATGTCTGTTAGGGAGTTCACCATATCCGTTTCCGCTTCCGCGCATTCACGATAGTGTACGGCACAGCACGGCGATCGCCACAAAATCAGTACGGTTCCACGACTACCCATCCCGGCGTAATCCAGATACCTTCGTAGTAGTGAGCCATAACGTTATTAGTCGTTCGTTTTTAGTCATAGTTTTTAACGAAGTCACGCGCTAATAACGGAATAACGACTCGCTGTGAACGAGGTTTTTGACTGGGGGTGAATCTGTGCCAAAGTGGTTGTTGCCAACGCTCAGTGAAATATTGGCGCTTAGCGATCCCACCTGGGCGATCGAGGCTTCGGAGCGATCGTCGAGCAATCGAGTGGCGCTACAGCGAGTCCGAGCCGAACGCGAATGGAGCGGTGCGATCGCGGCGCTTAGCGTCATGCTTCAGCAGAAGGTGACTGAAGCTGAAGCGGACGGTACGGAACACCCTAACGGACTGGTGCTGTCGGGACCGCTGCCCGTGTTGAGTCAGCCGGATTTAATGGCAAATTTGTCAGCGTGGACGCTAACGGCAAATGCCCTGGATTCGATCGCGTGGCTGCCGCTGCAACTGCTGCCAGCAGCAGAATTGGCGGGGGCGATCGCCACCGATTTTACAAGTGCCGCGCTGCCGCTGCTGCCGGGTGATCCCTTAGCCACCGAGCAGTTCTGCTTAGTGCTAACGCCGTGGTTCAGTCTGGTAATGGTGCTGGGTGAGGGACTCACTGGAACTCCCGCATTCATGTTCTCCTTCATGCCGGAAGTGGTCGAGCGGGCGTGGGAGGCGATTCGACCGCGCATTCTGCTGACCAGTTCTCACCAGATTCAGGCGCTTGACGCTCTGGTGCGGCAGTTTCCGCCGCTGGTGCCCAACTATCAAACGGTGATGCAGTTTAGCCGTCTGCTATTAGAGCACCTGCCGGAGCCGTTGGAGGAAGACGGCGGACAGCGGGTAGAACTGCACAGCCACGAGTCGATCGACCCAGAGTTAATCCCCGACGCTCCACCCCTACGAGCACCCGATGTAGAACTGCTGCAGGCGATCGCGCATGAGGTCCGGACGCCGCTGACAACCATTCGCACCCTGACGCGTCTGCTGCTGAAGCGAACCGATCTCCCGCCCGACGCGGTCAAACGGCTAGAAGTGATTGATCGCGAGTGCAGTGAGCAAATCGATCGATTTGGGCTGCTGTTTCGGGCAGCGGAGCTAGAGACGACGTCGGCTCAGCCCTTTGCATCGTCGCTGACGCGGACCTCGCTAGCGCAGGTATTCCAGCAAAGCATTCCCCGCTGGAAGCAGCAGGCAAGCCAGCGCGGGCTGACGCTTGATGTCGTTCTGCCGCAGAAGATGCCTGCGGTCGTCAGCGATCCGTCGATGTTGGACAAAGCGCTGACCAGCTTGATCGAGCGATTTACGCGCCGCCTTGCAGCAGGCAGTCACATTCGGGTTGAAGTGATGCTGGCAGGTAGCCAACTGAAGCTGCAGCTGCAATCGCAGCCAGAAGCACACACGGCAAGCTCAACGGGACGATCGCACCACGAATCGCCGCTGAAGTCGATCGGGCGACTGCTGATG
Organism: Leptolyngbya sp. FACHB-36; assembly: GCF_014695955.1. GTDB lineage: Bacteria > Cyanobacteriota > Cyanobacteriia > Leptolyngbyales > Leptolyngbyaceae > FACHB-36. Next base: position 2,682 of record NZ_JACJPG010000199.1, read on the forward strand.
TTCCAGCCTGAAACGGGCAGCCTTAGCCTCAATATGGCGGTGACGAAGACCTTGTTTCAGTCGCTGGGCGGCAAACTAATTGTGCGGCAGCGCCCAGAGCAAGGCGAAGTCATGACGGTGTTTCTGCCGCTGGAGATGAGCGTGCTGGACGCTTGAATCAGGAATGCTCGGCAAATTCAGGCAGAAATCAGCCTGAACCTCAAATTGCGGGTAAAACGGCTGCCCGTGTCGATGCAGCACACTTCCAGAGGTAAAATGGGGTGCCGAGTATTTTCTCCATGAACGACTCATGATCTCCAGTAATGATTTTCGCTCCGGTGTCAGTATTGAACTAGACGGCGGCGTCTGGAAGGTAACAGAATTCCTACACGTTAAGCCTGGAAAGGGATCTGCCTTCGTCCGCACGACTCTAAAAAATGTGCAAACCGGGAAAGTGCTTGAGCGAACCTTCCGAGCAGGCGAGATGGTTCCTCAAGCAAACCTGGAAAAAAGCGTCATGCAGCACACCTACAAAGATGGCGATGACTACGTCTTCATGGAGATGGAAACCTACGAGGAAGCCCGCATGAGCGCCGCGCAGATCGGAGATCGCGTCAAATACCTCAAAGACGGCATGGAAGTCAGCGTGATTCGCTGGAACGAGCAGGTCATGGGTGTAGAGCTTCCCAACTCCGTTGTCCTGCAAGTGACACAGACGGATCCAGGCGTTAAGGGTGACACTGCAACAGGCGGTACAAAACCCGCTACCGTCGAAACGGGTGCGACCATCATGGTGCCTCTGTTTATTTCTATAGGCGAAAAGATTAAAATCGACACTCGCGACGATTCCTACCTTGGTCGTGAATCCTAGCCATCCCTAGATCCCAGTCCCTACCCCCTAGTTGCGAGAGCACCCATCGTGTCCTTGGATTTGACTGAACTCCGCGAGCTGCTGGCAGCCATTAATCAGACAGATATTGCGGAACTGACCTTAAAGAGCGCTGACTTTGAGTTAACGGTGCGTCGTGGCATTCGGGCAGATGAACGACTCTACACGATCGCGACGGCTTCCCAGGAGGGTGAAATGGCTCCCCTACCCACATCTATGGTCTTTCCGCCAGAGAAGATTGGGGCACCGCTTGATCGAACGAGTGCAGCTCCGTTTGCTGCCTCAACTTCCGCACCGAAAGGCGAGTCGCTACGAGACGGCATTGGCGATCGTCGCCTGGTGGAAGTCACGTCGCCGATGGTGGGGACGTTCTACCGCGCTCCGGCTCCAGATGAACCTGCATTTGTCAATTCAGGTGAGCGAATTCAAGTCGGGCAAACGGTGTGCATCATCGAGGCAATGAAGCTGATGAACGAAATTGAGTCAGAAGTTGCCGGAGAAATCGTCGAAATTCTGGTACAGAATGGAGAGCCTGTTGAGTTCGGTCAGCCGCTCATGCGGGTAAATCCCAGCTAGCAGTTGCGGCAGTCGCGATCGCGGCTTGTATGAAGTTCCTGGTAAAATCTGCCCCATCCCTGAATATTTTCTTGCGATGAGGGAAGTGACTGGCTAAAATCTGGGGATCAGTTCATCTCCTCACATTCAACTCCATGAATCCTACTAAACCTGTTTCGTCAGAGGTTGTTCAGCAGGTGGCTGAGTACTTCAGCGTTTTGGGGGAGCCGATGCGCTTAAAGATCCTGAACGTGCTGCGCGACGGTGAGAAGTGCGTGCAGGATTTGGTAGAAGCGACCGATACGAGTCAAGCGAATGTCTCTAAGCACCTAAAGGTTATGGTGCAAGCGGGCATTCTGCACCGCCGCAGTAAAGGCACGCTGGCTTACTACAGCGTGGAGGACGACTTAATTTTTGAGCTGTGCAGTTTGGTGTGCGATCGCCTTGCCAACCGGATTGAACAGCAAGCCCGTCACTTCCGCGCCTTTAGCTTCGCCGAAAAACGATAGCGCTTACAGCGCAAACTCTTTTTCAAAGCTTTCTCGACTAATGGGTTGGTCGAGCATTAAGCCTTCACCACCCAGCGTTTCTAGGGGCTCTCCCTCCACGAATAGCCAAACCCGCGCA